>JAYSXP010000262.1:0-14757 GCA_043717125.1 Polyangiaceae bacterium
GCGATCAGCTGGTACCACGGGTCGTCGTCCGCCTTGCCGTCCCACTTCGCGAGCGCCGCGGCGGCGCCTGCGGTGTCACCCTGGAAGAGGAACGACGCCACGTACGCGAACGCGAAGCGCTTCTCCTCGACGCCGACTTCCTTTGCGCGTTGCGTGCCGTCCTCGAAGGCGACGTTCTCTCCGCCCTTGAGGAGGCTGACGAGCCCGCGCTCGTGGAGCCACGTGAGCGCCGCGTGCGGAGAGCGCGACTCGAGGTCGAAGGACTTGGCGAGCGACTGTTCGCTCGGCTCGAGTGAGCGGAGATCGCTCGCGGCGAGATCGAGGTCGACCTTCGCGAGAATCTTCTCCGACTCGACGTGCGCCTTCGCGCGCCTGTCGTTCACGTAGTAATAGGCCCCGCTCGCGCCGCCGACGATGGAAAGCGCGAGCATCACGAGCGTGATGACGCTGCCGATGCGGCGCTTGCCCTTGTCGGGCTTGTCCCAGGCGAAGACCTGCGGGCGCACGGCTCCATCGGGCTCGAACACGCCGGAGATCTGCAGTGACTCGAGGACGTCGCGGGCCTCGGGCATCGCCGCGCCGTTCGCACCGACGGGGCGCGGTGCCTTGGGCGGGACGAGGAACGGGTTGACGGGGAGCTCGGGCGGCGGCGCGGGCGGTGGCAGTGGCGGTCCGAGGATGGCGGTCGGGGGTACCGCGGCCATCGAAGCGGAAGGCTCGGGCGAGAAGAACGGCGACGTGCCCGGATTCGACGCCAGCGCGCTGCGCGTGGAGGGCGGGAGCGCGACGTTCGCCGTCTGAGGTGCGTCGAAGGCGCCGAACACATCCTCGTACCCGTTCGTGTCCGAACCTCCGAAGCTAGGTTCGAAGCCATCGAAGAGCGCCTCGAGCGGCGGCGCCGAGCCGGTATTGAACGAGGGCAAGAAGTCTCCGCCCATGCCGCCCGCGGTCGGGAGACCGAACTGCGGAAGCGCGGGCTCGGGTAACGGGGCGCGCTGCGGAGGTGCGTTCGGTGACGGGACGGGTCGCCCGGCCGCGGGCTGGGGCGCTCCACGAGCGCTCGCCGCGAGCGCGGCCTTCACGTCGTCGTTCTTGCGGATCTGGGTCTCGGCGTCGTCGGGGGCGGAGTCGCTGCGCTTGCGCACGGCTCCTGCGCTCGTGCCGCGCGCGACCTCCGTGGCGACGGCGACCATGCCCGAGGTCTTCTGGGTCGGCATGAGCGAGCGCGCGCGCTCGAGCCACGTGTCGGCTTCGCCGTCCTTCGAGCCGAACTGCATCGCTCGCTCGAGCACCTTCTCCGCGCGCTCGGCGTCGCCTCGACGAAGGAGCACCTCACCGAGCAATCGGTAGACGTCGCCGTCCCGAGGGGCCAGGCGGCCTGCCGCGATCAAAACCTGCTGCGCGTCGTCGAGCCGCGCCGCGTGTGTGTACATCTGGGCCGCGGCCGTCAGCGTGTGCACGTCGAGCTGACGCGAGGCATGACTGCCCACGATCTCGACCAGATCCATTCTTTTCGACCCACGCAGCGCGACGCAGAGCGCGACCGTCCGAGAGACGTCCGGGTTCCTTTGCCACCGCGCGTAGAGGTCGTCGATCGACTCCTGCATCGGCGGGCCCAGCGTAGCACCTAATTTTCGGGCTTTGTGTGCAGCATCGACCGCGCGACACTGCGTTTTGCACTGGGGAGCGTTTCGGGGAGTTGGCGAGCTCGCCGCAAACGGCGCAGCCGGAGAAAGAGGCATCCGATGGACGACGCGACGTTCGAGCACAGTCAGCGTTTCGAGGTCGGCGAGGTCACGGGAAACGTGCGCCTCGGCAAGCTCGAGGCGATGTACGAGGAGCTCTTCGCGGAGGTGATCGAGGACGGGATCATCACGCAGGACGAGCGAAACCAGCTCGACAAGATGGCCGACAGTCTCGGCCTCGACCGGGCGCGCCTCCGCCGCCTGGAGTCCGCGCTCCAGGCTGCGTACGAGGCACGGAACCGCGTCGTCATCAAGGACCTCTCGTTCGATGACGCACCGCCGCCGGCGACGATCATGCCTCTCGAGCCGGCGACCGATCAGCGCACCATGGCGCTCGAGCGGCGCATCAAGGCGCTCGAGATACGCATCAAGGATCTCGAGACCGAGCTCGAAGAGGCGCGTTCGCACATCAGCGTCGAGGTCGACTTTTCGGACCACGGCGCCGCGAGCACTGCGAAGGATCTCCCCGAAGAGGATCCGGCCGAGCTCGCGCGTCGCGTCCGCCACGATCCCCGCGACGACGGCTCGCTCCACGCGCTCTTCCGCCTGTACAAGAAGTCGGGCGACCTCGACCGCCAGTGGTGCGTCTCTCAGGTACTGAGCTACCTCGGCGTCCCGAACGCCGAGGAGCAGGAGATCTACGGCAAGCACAAGGAGGCCGCGCTGATCCGTCCGAGCGGCTCGGTCACGCAGGAGGCGTGGCGACGTCTCCTGTTCCATCCGGAGGAGGAGCCCCTCGTCGGTGAAATCTTCTCCGTCGTCGTGTCCGCCGTCTTGCTTGGGCGGCTCTCGGCGCTCCGCCGTGACAAGCAGCTCGTGAAGCTCGATCCGGCGGGCAAGCAGGACCCGGTGAAGACGACCATCCAGGCCGTCCGCTGCTTCCACTGGGCCGCGTCGATCCTCGGCATGCAGTCGCCGCCGCTCTACGCCGATCCCGATTTTTCGGGATTCGTCGAGATGGTGCCGGGCGTGCCTCCCTCGTCGCGCATCGGCGCGACGGCGCTCTCGGGCCGGAGCGCGGCGGAGCTCGCGTTCCTCGCGGGGCGCCACCTCGCGTGCTACCGCGAGGAGCACTTCGTGAAGCTGCTCGTTCCGTCGGCGCGCGGCCTTGAGGACATCTTCCTCGCGGCGCTGTCGATCGGGAACCCGGGGTTGCCCCTCAGCGCGCAGGTGAAGGCGCTGGTCGTGCCGATCGCGAACGCGATCGAGCCGATTCTCGAGCCGCAGTCGATCGATCGCCTGCGTGGTCACTTCCTCCGATTCGTGGAGGAGGGCGGTCGCACGAACCTCCAGCGTTGGACGACCTCGGTCGAACGGACGTGCGCGCGCGCGGGGCTCCTGCTCGCGAACGACCTCAAGGCCGCGCACTCGGTCTTTTCCCTCGAAGACAAGACGCATCTCGACGAGAAGATGGACGACCTCATGAGGTTCGTCGTCTCCGATCGCTACGGAAAGCTCCGCAAGCAAATCGGGATCGCCGTCGTTTCGAGCGGAGCGTAGGCAGCAAAACACGAAGCCCCCCTCCCGTTTCCGGGAGAGGGGTTCGAGGGTCTGAGACCTGCGCCCTTAGCTCTTGGGGAGCGTCGCCGACGTACCGTTGGTCGCGGTGCCCTTGGGCGAGCAGAGCAGCTCGCTACGGATGCGCGTGCGCATCGACTCGAGCTCCGGGGTCCGCGACTTCGCGGCGTCGCCGAGCGTCGCGCTGGTCGAGTCACCCAGCTTGTCGGAGAGGAGCAGCGCAAGCAGCGTCTCCATGACCGAGCCGTTCGCGCCATTGCCGCCCGTACCTGAACCACCCATCACGATCTTCGGAACCACGTCCACCTTCGACTGCCCGATGGCGTCCGTGAAGTTCTTCATCACGTTCTGGGTCACCTGGAACTTCGGTCCGCCGTAGGCTCGGACCTGCTCCTCGATGGCGACGGCCTCGGCCATGCCGATGCGCGCCACCTTGTCGGCCTGCGCCTCGCCCATGACGCGGACGCGCGCTGCGTCTGCCTCACCGAGCGTGCGCATCTCCATCGCCTGCGCCTCCGCCATCGTGCGCATCTGCGCGGCGGCCTGGACGCTCCGCTCATAGGCGGCTCGCCCTTGGTTCGCCTCGATGGTGATGGCGACCTCGCTCTCCGTGAGCTGCTTCTGGCGGTCGGCACGTGCCATCGCTTCCCGCAGCTCGCGCTCCTTGGCCGACGCCCTCTCCTGGCGTCCGTACGTCTCGATCTGCTCCTCCGCAATCTGGCGAGAGCGGAGCTGCTCGAGGATCGAGGCGATCTGCTTGTCGTTCGCCCCCGCGGCGGGCGTGCCGATGAGCACCTCCTCGAGCTCGAGGTTGTAGTGCGTGAAGCGCGCCTTCATCTCCTCACTCGAGATCGCCTGGATCACGCTGCGCTCCTGGATCAGCTGGATGAGCGTGCGCGTCTGCCCGATGTTCTTGAAGTACGCCGCGACCATCGGGTCCAAGGTCTGCTCGACGAGGCGCTTCACGTCACCGAAGCGCTGAACGACGAGCGGGGCCTTGCGGTAGTCGATGTGCACGACCACCGAGAGCGGGAGCGACGGTTCGAACGCGTCCTTCGTGATGAGCGAGACCTCGGAGAGGTTCTCGTCGAAGCGATGGGACCCGATCTCGCCCTTCGTCCACTTGAGGATGAAGTTGGTCGTCGGCACGTTGATGACCTTGCCGGCGAACGTGTTGAACGCGTACTTGCCCGGCAGGAGCGGCTCGCTCCACACGCCGCGCTCGCCCTTGCGAACGAGCTCGCCGTGCTTGTACTCGGTGCCGGAGAGGTCGCTGCCGTCGAGACCCGTGTAGGAGACGACGACGCCGACGTTGCCGACCTCGACCACGGTCTTCGGGATCATCTCGATGGTCGCGAAGAGGCGGTTGATGTTGTACGTGCCCTCGCAGAGCACCTGGAGCTGACGACCACGCGAGCCGCCCGCTGCGAGGAACGCCTCGGGGTCCTGGAAGCTGTTGTGGTACGTCCGCAGGTCCGACGGATCGTCGCCGCAGATCGACGCGATGATCTGGCCCTGCGCGAGCGACCGCCCGTCGTGGACGGTGACGACGCCGATCATGTCGTCGGCGCCCTTGATGATGACCGGCGTGAAGCCGCCGCGCTCCGCGATGGTCTGCGCCATCTGACGGAACACGCCGTCCTCCTCGCGACTCAAGGTCACGTAGAACAGCTTGCCCTCGGTCACGACGAGGAACTGCGCGAGGTTGATCGCGTAGGTGCCTTCACGGAGGATCTGGCGCTGCGGACCGCGCTGTCCGCCGTTTGTGAGGAACTGGCGAACGTCCTGAAACTGGCTCGAGCTCGCGGTGCCCGCGAGGGTCTGCGTCGCCGACAGCGCAGAACCGTCACGTGCGAACACGTAGCCGATCTTGCCCTGCGGGATCGTGACGAGCCCGGTCTTGTGGACGCGGTACTGGATCGGCAAGAGGTAGTGCAGACCACCGCGGAGGAGGTTCGGCTGGTAGCCAGCCTCGCCGCCGAGCGCGATGAAGCCGCTCTTTACGGAGCCTGCGAGGCTCCAGCGCTTCTCGATGACGCCGACGCGATCGTTCGGGATGTACCGAACGCCAGCGAGAAGAACGAGGACGACGAAGAGCCCGAGGGCCATTCCGAAGATGGCGAGCCCGCTGAGCGCAAACATGTTTGAGCCTCCTAGGAAACAGGGTGATGAACGCGGCGGCTGAGCTAGCGCGTGCAGGATGCACGTATGCCCTCACCTCCGTCCCGGTCCCGTCGAAAGACGGGGCGCGGTGCGGGGATGGGGCGGGGGCGATGTCGGAGAGTGGATGGCCGGTCGAGCGTGGCGTGGCGAGCGGTGCTGTGCGTGCGGGAAGGAGTCCGGGATACTCAGGAGTCGTTCCCGCGGGCCACGCGGCCGGCTTAGTGCGTAAGATTGGTCGCACTCCGCCGCCCGCAAGTGAAAATCGTGCACCGACGTCGGCACGGCCGATGCCGTTGCGCGAACAATCGCAATTGCTTGGACGGCACGGCCGATGCTCCGTCAGCATCGGTGCCCCGCCTTGCTAGGCCCTTGTCCGTGTCACGCACGAGGGAGGCGTTGCAGGGGGCGAGGCAGGCGTGGGCGACGCCGTCGCCAATGCAACGAAGGTCAGGTTGTCGGCGAACGTCGTCGCCGTCGCGTTTGGTGACGGCGCGGTGGACCTACGACGACATCGAGATCGTCACCACGCCCTAGCTCACTTCGCCATCGGAAGGACCGCGCCGGACGGCAGCCATCCGACGGCATGACCGGCCACGACGTGCGCGAAGTCCGAGCTCTCGTCGAGGAGCTGCACGCGTGCGCCCTCGGGCAGCGGAGCCACGGACAGCAGCGCGACGTGCTTGTCGTCGAGCAGCCTCGTCGCTGGCGCGATCACGACCGCCTCGCGGACGTGCAGGCGAATGTCGCGCGCGGATTGCACGACCAGTGCGAGAGCGAACAAGAGCCCGCCGGCGATTGCGCATGTCGTGGTTCCCGCGACCTTCAAGCGCCGTACCTGTGCGCGCGCACGGAGGACGATGCCCACGGTCAGCGCGAGCGAGCACAGTGCCGCGACGGCCGCCCAGACGTTCTCGGGCAGGAGCTTCACGATCGAGCGTCCGAGCGAGAGGCCGCTCTCCAGCTCGATGGCATCGCCGGCGCGTGAGCGCCTCTTCGCGATCTCCGCTCGGACTGCGGCGAGCGCCGTCGTCGCGTCGGCGATCAGCGCGGAGTCGTGGGAGAGCTCGCGTGCCTCCTCGAAGCCGTGCGCGGCGCGACCGAGATCGCCTGGCTGTTCCGCTCCGGCTCGAACGCGACCCGCGTACGCGAGCCCGCGGTCGAAGCTCACGACGGGATCGACGACGCCGCGATCTCCGAGCGCTTCCAGCTTCGCGATGGCCAGCGCGGGGCGGTCACCCATGAGCGCGTCGGTCGCAGCCTGGAAGAGCGCCTTCGGATCCGTGTCCTCGGCAGCGGCCTCTTTCCCGTCGGCATCAGCCCCGACGTCCGCACTTCCCTGCGCAGAAAGCAGACTGAGCGCCGCTGCCGCTGCGAACGTGACCCAGGTGCGTTTCACGCTCGCTTGCTCCGAGGCGCGAGCTCGTCGAGCACGGCCTTCACGCGTGTCCACGTCGCGCGGGCCGTCTCGATGTCGACGCTGTCGGGCGAGAACCTCGCGTCCTCGCAGGTACGGAGGATCGCGAGGATGCTCTCGGCGTGTTCACGCTCGACGCCGGCGCCCTCGAGCTCCTTCTTGACGGTGTCGGCCGCGGCACCGCGCAGGTTCACATCGGTACGCAGCAGCACGTCCGCCTCGACCGCACGTGCGATCGCGCCCATCGCTGCTTTGCCGTCGTCGGCACGGCACGCGTCGTCGGCCTCGGTGCGTCGCGTCTTCGCGATGCGGTCGGCGGACGGCGTCGCCGCCGCACGCTTCTCGCGCCATCGACCGAGGACGCCCTGCGCGCTCAGCGCGAACGCACACGCGAGGGGGGAACCGAAGAGCGCCATCCAGAAGAGCCCTCGCTCCGCGAAAAACGACTGCGGGTGCGGGCCTTCGAGGACGCGGCGCTCCTTCGGCATCCCGGCGAGGACCACCTCCGGTGTATCGGTCCCGGCATCGCGCTCGGCGCCAGGGGCGACGTTGACGATCCCGATGGTCGCGCGTGCGACGGCGTACGTTCTCTTGTCGGCGTCGTAGTAGGGCAGCCGCACCTCGCCGAGGTCGACGGCGCCTTCCTTGTGGAGGCGCACGACATACGAGAACGTCCGCGTTCCGCCGTAGCGATCGCTCTGCATCTGACCGAGCTTGTCGCGGAGCGTCGGTTCGAGCCATTCGACGCCAGGGACGACGGGGAGGGTGAGCTGGCCGGGGAGGTTTCCCGTGCCGCGCAGCTCGACGTTCACGCCGATGGCCCCATCGCGAAAGATCGCGCGTGGTGTGACCGTCGCCTGCAGCGACATGTCCCCGACGTCTCCCACCGCATAGCCTGCGGGACGAGCCGCGATCGGCGGCTCGCTCACGTCGACGTAGAGCGTCTCGCTTGCGCGCAGCCCGACGCGCGCTTGCGTGAGCGTCAAGGACATCGGCTCGATCGTCAGGTGCCCTGTTTTCAGGGGGAAAAGCGCATTCTTTCGAATGAGCTTCACGTTCCAGAGCTTGCCGCCGACGAGTGCAGTGCCGATGCCGACGGCGCGCGTCTCGTCCTCGACCAGTGAGCGCTTCACGAACTCGTTGGCGTTCGCTTCGTGCACGTCGCCGGGGCGACCCTGTCGCGCGTAGGGATCCTCGTAGAGATAAACGGTGAGCGTGACCTGCTCGCCGACGACGGCGCGCGTCTTGTCGACGGTGGCGTGCAGGAAGGCCACCGCATCGCGCGGCACGTCCATGCCGAGCTTCGGGTCAGCGCTCGGCGTTGCGGGCTCCGGTCGGCGGTCGTCGTCACCGAAGTCGAAAAGGCCCTTGAACGGGTCGAGTGTCGAGCCCCCGAACGGATCGACCGGCGACCTCCCGCGCGGCCGCGCGGCGGTGCCCTTGCCGCGCTCGACGACGCGTACACGAACCGCGGGGGCGCTACGCTTCGCGCCGCTGACCGTCACCACGGCCGGCCCGAGCGTGAAGGTGCCGACCTTGTCGGCGCGGAGCGACCACTGCGTGACGAGGCCGTTCACCTCGTCGGTGGTGCCGTTGACGCTCGTTCGCATGTGGATCGGCGCCTGGGACACGCCGGTCAGCGAGAAGCCCGGGACGGGACCAGGCTTCGGGTCGGATGCGACCAGGCCGCCGTGCGCCATCACCTGCATCAAGTAGGTGATGCCATCGCCGACCTCGACTGTGTCGTTGTCGACGTTCGCCCTGATCTCGACGGCCTGGGCACGAGCCGAGCGCGACGTGGAGAACGCCAGCACGAACGCCGCGAGCGCGGTGACGAGCGCGCGTTTCATTTGTCGCTCATCCCTCGGACCTGGCGCCTCTGGCCCATCTTCCGCGCCGTCTCCTGCTGCACCGTGGGCGCGTTCTCGAGCTGGTCGAGCATGCGCTCGTCCTGGTTCTGTCGGGAGGGCGGAGGAGGAGGCTCCTTTTCCTTCTTCTCGTCGGGCTTGGGCGGCGGCTTCTCGTCGGGCGAGCCGGAGTCCTTGGCGCCGGAGTCCTTGCCGCCCGCGTCCTTGCCGGCGTCTGGCTTGCCGCTGTCGGGCTTGTCGTCGCCGCCGTCCTTGTTGTCCTTGGGGTCGCCGCCGTCGCTGCCGCCGTCGCTGCCGCCGTCGTTGCCGCCGTCGTTGCCTGCGTCCTTCTTGTCCTCGATCCGGCGCAGCGCGATGGCTCGGTTCCACGCCGCGTCGCGCCCGAGCAGATCGGGGTTGTAGACGCGTCCGGCCTCCCCCACCGAGATGGGACCGCTGTCGCTCATCCCCGGTGCGAGCTCGAGTGCAGCGTCGTACGCGCGGACCGACTCCTCGTAGGTGGCGTTGAGGAAGAGGAGGTTGCCTTCGAGGTAACGCGCGCGTGCGCGGATGTCGACGGGCTGCGTCGCGTCCGTCGCGATGGAGCGAACGATCTTGAGGGCGCAGTCGACCTGTGCCGAGCGCAGCGTCTTCCGCGCGGGATCGGCCGGACCTCCGGCATCCATCTCCTCGTCGCCGAAGCGCTGTCCGAAGTGCTCGGCGATCTGGAAGAGCGCGAGGCCGAGGTCGAACGAGCCGTTCGAGCGCTCGCGAACGCGCGGCGGCGTGCCGATGTTGCCCTCGGCGCAGGCTCCCGTCGCCAGGTAGGCTTGAAGCTGTTCACCGGCGCTCTGCGCGTCGCCGGCGTCGAGCGTCGCGATTGCCTCGCGGACCTGCGGCGACTCGCGCTCGAACGGGCGCGACGGATCCCACCCGCACGCGACGACGAAGGCGCTCGAGAGCGCAGCCACGTAGAAGCCGTGACGGAAGGGGCGGAGCTTCTTCATGCTCGTCTCCTCTTCGTCTTGCTGCCGCCGCCGACCTCGACGTCGTCACGTTTGCTCCGCTTCGGGCGCTTCTCGGGGCGGATGCGGCCCGTGCGCGACGGCATCGCGAGGAGGCCCGAGGGCAACTTCGGGAGCGGCGCCTCGGGGACCATCCCCTCCACGATCAGGAGGAGAACCGCGGCGCCGAGCGGCCACATGTACTCCTCGTCGAACGCGGTCTCGACGCGTTCCGCGAGCTCCTCGCGCATCATGCGCTTCAAGCCTCGGGCGACCTCGTCGATGCCCGTCTCGCCGCGTTCGGCGCGGACGATGGCGCCTCCCGTGACCTTCGCGATCTCGGCGAGCTGGGCCTCGCCCTCGGCGGAGAGCTCGGTCGTGAGCGGCTTGCCGTCCTCGTCGCGACGGAGGTTGACGACCTTTCCCTCCGCGTTGACCTCGGGAATGGGCTCCGGCGCGCGGCCGCCGATCTGGACGACGTCGATGCGCGTCTTCTCCTCTGCGGCGTTCTTTGCGACGGCGACGGGGTCGCCTTCGAGGTCCTCGCCGTCGGTGACGAGGACGATGACACGCACGTGCTCCTTCGACTTCGGGTCACGCGCGAGCAGCTCTCGCGCGCGCTCGAGGGCACGCGCGATGGCGGTGCCTCCGACCGGCATGTCGTTTGGCTCGAGCTGACGGAAGAACTGGCTGATCGCCGCCGAGTCGCTGGTGAGCGGGAAGCTCATCGGCTCGCCGGCGAACGCGACGGCGGCGAAGCGCGCGCCGGGCAGCTCGCGCGTGAGCTTCGTGACCTCGGCCTTGGCCCGGGCGATGCGGCTCGGCGCGACGTCGCGCGCGTACATGCTCTTCGAGTAGTCGAGGACGATGACCACATCGAGGTTGGTCGCCGGGACGAGCTTCGTTCCGCGACCCCACTGCGGACGCGCGAGCGCGAGGAAGGCCGAGACCAGCGCGATGACGAGGAGCACGCCCTTGAGCGCGCGCCGCCCTGCGGCGTCGAACGACTCGAGCTTCGAGACGAGCGCGGGCTCACCGAACGCGGAGGTGGCCCGACCACGACGGATCGAGGCCAGCACGAGCGCACCGGCGAAGAGCGCCACGAGCAGTCCGCACGCGAGCGCGACGAGCAGATACGGCATCGAGGTGAGGTCGTAGAAGAGCCTCACGGAAACCTCCGCACGATGAACACGCGGATGAGCGCCTCGAGTGCGAGGAGCATGACCGCGGGAAGCAGCAGGAAGGGAAAGAGATCCTCCATCGTCGCGGCCTGGGCCTCGAAGCGCGTCTTCTCGAGCTTGTCGAGGATCTGGTGCATCGAGAGCTCGAGGCCCTTCTTGTCGTTGGCCACGAACGAGTCGCCACCCGTCGTGCTCGCCATGCGCTTCAGGAGCTCCGGGTTCACCGGGAAGTGCTCACGCACGAACCTCGGCTGGCCGAAGATGTCGGTGCCCTCCTGGACGTCGACGTCGACGCCGTTGCCGATCTGCACCGTGTAGACACGAACCGCCTGGGTCTGCGCGAGGTGCGCGGCGTAGTCGGGGGCGATCGAGCCGGCGTTCGAGTCGCCGTCGGTGAGGAGGATGATCGCCTTCGAGCGTGCGCTCGAGCGGCGGAGGCGCGCGACGGCGGTGCCGACGGCGTCGCCGATGGCGGTGCCGTTGCCGTCGATGAGTCCGAGATCCATCTTGCTGACGAGGCCCGCGAGGAGCGACTTGTCGAGCGTGGGAGGCGAGAGGATGTACGCGGAGCGACCGAAGACCACGACGCCGATGCGGTCGTTCTTCCGGCGCGCGACGAAGTCGAGGATGACCTCCTTCGCGGTCTCGAGGCGCGTGAGCCGCGTGGCGCCTCCGGCCTGCGGACGCGAGGGAGCGGAGTCCGCCTCCATGAGGGCGCGCATCGAGCCGGAGAGATCGAGGACGAGGACGATGTCGATGCCCTTCTCGTCGGTATTCTCGCCGTGAAGCACGTTCTGCGGCCGACCGATCGCGAGGATCGCGAGCGCGATGGCGGCGACGCGGACCATGCCGGGCATGTCGCGGAGCTTCGTGCGAAAGCCGCGTGGACCGGTGAGCAGCGGAGCGACCGTCGACATGCGGAGGCGCGGCGTGCGCGCGTCTGCCGCGAGCGTCGTGCGCCAGATGACGAGCGCGCCGAGGACGACGATGAGGCCTACCAGGGTCGGCAGGCGTGCTTCGCGCGGGAGCCAGGCAAGGACCGGCACCGTCCAGATCGCAGAGGGCCACGCCTCGCCTCGCGCGAGCGCGGGATAGAGGAGCCCGAGCACGAGGAACGTGAGCGTGCCGACGGCGATGCCGAGGATGCGCGCGGGCTTGCTCACGCGTCACCTCCGTGGTCGTCGGCTTTCGCGGGTCCGGGCGCGGGCGCGGGCACGGGCGGCGGTGTGGCGCCCGGCACCGAGAAAGGCATCGTCGACCGGACGATGTGCTCGCCGACGGTGAGCGCAGTACCGCACTGGTCCGGCGACGGCTTCAGGTTGGCGAACTTCACGAGGTCGCACTCGGCGAGGAACCGCCTCACGTCGTCGAGCGGGATCCCCGGCGTCGGTGCGTTGAGCTCGCTCGCTGTGTCGATGCGCACGAAGCCGCCTGCGTGTTTCGTCAGCGAGGTGAGGATCTCGTCGGAGGTCGATTCGAGCCCGTCGAAGCCGAAACGCGCGCCGAGGTAGCCGCGCACCGCATCGTTCACGCGATCGAAGTACTCGGCGTGGCGCTGCGCATCGAGGAGGCCGGCATGACGGACCTCGTCGAGTCGCTCGAGCGCGAGCTCCCACGGCGGACGTGGCGGCGCAGGCGGCTCCGGCGCCTTCGGCCTGGTGAAGTGCTTGTAACCCAGGTACGCGAGCAGTGCGCCGACGAGGCTCCCGAGGCTTCCCCAGAGTAGCGCCCTCCTCAAGGCGGTCCATTCTTCTCGCTGCGGTCGTGGCGGCGGGTTCTTCTTCGGCTCGGCCTGCGGGGTGTTCGCCGTCGGGTCCTCGACGCCGATCTGGTGGATCTGCGTGCAGACCGTCGCGATCTCGCCGTTGGCGCGAGCGACCGCGACGGGCATCGGTGGCAGCGTCATCAGGTTGCGACCCGGACTCGGAGGGAGCACGACGAGCGGCAGCTCGAGATGGGTGACGGAGTAGGCGCGCTCCTTCTCCTCGGGCTCGGTCCAGAGGTGCGCGGCGGCGCCACCGTCCTGATCGGGGATCGCGAAACCGGCCTTCTGCAGGTACTTCTTGGCCTCGACGGCGCCCGCGAGATCGAGCCCCGCGGGCAGCACGCGCTCACCCTTGCCGTGCCTCACGGTGATCGCGAGCGTCGCCGCCCAACCGCTCGTTCCACGCGTCGGAAACGTCTCGCTGAGGATGGGTCGCGTCGCTCCTTTCGGCACGCTCTCCACGCAGCCCCCGACGTCACCGCCGACGCCTGCATCGGCCACGATCACTCCGAGGTTGCCGCCCGCCGCCGGGCTCACCCCGGTCAGCTGCGCCTCTGCCGCGACGGGCACGATCGCCGCCGCTGCAATCGACAGCGCCCCGAGGACGATCGCGACCCGCCTCATCGCGTCCGCACCCTCCGCGAGCGCCGCGCAAACAGATCGCGAAGCGGCTTCACGAACGAGCCGCCCGTCTCCACGTCGACCGAGTCGAGCCCGAGCTTGAAGAAGAGCTGGCGCCGCGTCTCGCGGATCTTGGCCATCTCCGCGCGGTAGTGCGCACGCACCCGCTTGTCGGACGTGTCGACGCACACCATCTCGCCGCTCTCGAGATCCTCGAACGTGGCGAGCCCGACGTCGGGCAGATCCATCTCGCGCCGATCCGTGAGCACGATGGGGATGACGTCGTGCTTGGCGCTCGCCAGCGAGAGCGCACGCTCGTAACCGCTCGCGAAGAAATCCGAGATGATGAACGAGACGCTGCGCCGGCGCGCCACGTGCGCGAGCGCTTCGAGCATGGTCTTCAGGTCGGTGGCCGCGCCGAGCTGCGGCACGCGCTTGGTTGCGGTCGTCTGCGCGGAGGCGGCAGGGGGAGCCTCGAATCCGAGGATCTCCCGGATCACGCGCATCACGTGCTTCTCGCCCTTCTTCGGCGGGACGATGCGCTCGACCTTGCTCGTCGACAGGATGAGGCCGACGCGATCGTTGTTCCGGATCGCGCTGAACGCGAGAAGCGCCGCGACCTCCGACGCGACGCGCGCCTTCGGGGCGCGCTGCGTGCCGAAGCGCTCGCTCGCGGAGAGGTCGACCGCGATCATCACGGTCATCTCACGCTCTTCGGTGAAGACCTTCACGAACGTGTCGTTCATGCGGGCCGACACGTTCCAGTCGATCGTGCGGACGTCGTCGCCGGGCTGGTACGGACGGACCTCGCGGAAGGCGAGGCCCTGGCCCTTGAAGCTCGACTTGTACGTGCCGGACAGCTGCTCGTTGGCGAGCCTCGCCGTGTGGATCTCGATGGTCCGCAGCGCTGCGAGGATCTCCCGGGGAATCATGCGCGAACGAGCTGACGGGTCAGGGAACTTCCACGACCTCGAAGACGCGCCGGACGACCTGCTCCGACGTGACCTCTTCGGCGTCCGCCTCGTACGTGAGGACGACCCGGTGCCGGAGCACGTCCGGGCCGATGGCCTTCACGTCCTCGGGCGTCACGTACCCGCGATGCCGCAAGAACGCGTGCGCGCGAGCCGCGAGGTTCAGCGCGATCGAGGCGCGCGGCGAGGCGCCGAACTCGATGAGCGGCGCGAGATCCTTGAGGCCGTGCTTGGCGGGCTCGCGCGTCGCGAACACGACGTCGACGATGTAGTCCTTGATCTTGTCGGCCACGTAGATCTGTCCAATGATCTTCTTCGCGTCGAGCAGCTCCGCGGGCGTGCAGACGTGCTCCGCCTTCGCGGGGATCACGCCCGTCATGCGATCCATGATCTTCCGCTCTTCTTCGCGGGTCGGGTATCCGACCTTGCACATGAGCATGAAGCGGTCGATCTGCGCCTCGGGCAGCGGATACGTGCCCTCCTGCTCGATCGGGTTCTGCGTCGCCATGACGATGAACGGGTCGGGCA
>JAYSXP010000263.1:0-5119 GCA_043717125.1 Polyangiaceae bacterium
ACCTGCGGCTCACCGACGACCGGCGGGCCCGACGGGTACACGCGCGTCTCGTAGTGAGCCGGCATGGGATAGGCGACGAACGTTTGTGGCTCCTCGGCGCATCCGGCCGATGCCACGGCTGCCAAGAGCGTGAGTCGTAGACGCATGTCGTTTCCCCCTCCCAGTGAAGGTTGCACCGAACGGAGCTGACGGCACGCGAGTAACGACGAGTTAATCGAGACGTAAGCTTGCGGCCCCGACGGTCAATTCTCAGGGCGTGAGCGTGAAGTCGACATGGTCCTCGGCGACGAGCGAGCCGCTCGCGTCGTAGCCCTTGGCTGTGAGCGTCTTGGCGCCCACGTACTGAAACCGGTAGCTGAGCGAGAAGTCGTCGCTCGCCTTCGTGGAGGTGCCGAAGTCGTAGGTGCCCTCGCTGTAGACGACCTTGACGATGCTCACCTTGTTCGCATGCGCCTTCACGACGAAGCCGTTCACGAGCGTCGCGTCTTGTGCCGGCGCCACCCACGTGAGGCCGCTCGCCGCCGGCGTGGGCTCGGACGGGCTCGTCGTACCTTTCGTGCCGTCGCTCGACGCGGTGTCCGAACCGGCCGACGCGGCCTCCGCGGTGCCGCGCGAGCACGGACCGCCCGGATCCTTGCCGCGGTACTCGTAGTGCCACGACTCCTTGCTGACGGTCCGTACGAAGCCGAACCGCGAGGCGTTGCGCGCAAGCCATGTCGACGTCGACACGTCGACGGCGGTGCCGCTCTGGTGATTCGAGTAGCCCGGCCGCGCTGCGAGGTTGCCGTTGTTGCAGCTCTTCGATGTGTAGCAATTGTAGAGATGCTTCTGCTCCGTCATCGTGCGGAAGCCGCTCGTCAGCGAGAGGCGAACGCCGTCCGCGTTCGCGCCGGCTTGCATCTTCAGGAACGCGTGGCCCGTCGTCTTCGTCGTCGGCTTGCCGCCGACGTGGATGAGTTCGATCGAGTACGGCGTGCCGCCGCGATACGCGGTGTCCGACTGCTCCTTGCAGCTGACCGTGGAGCGCAGCTCGTCGTTGACCTGAGCGGCCGGCTCGTCCTCGTGGTCATCGGCCTCTTCGTCGTTCGCGTCTGCTGCGCAGCCGGCGAGCGTCGAAAACGAAGCAACGAGGAGGATGAGGAGCGACTTCGCGGCGAGCATCGGCACCTTTCGAGCGGCAGGCTTCTCTCCCTACCGAGCAATTGGTGTGCCATTTGCCCACATCGGCGTCAGACCCAACATCCGCGGGAAAAACGGCACAGCGTGCCTCTCCCGGGTTGAGGTTGGAGCGCGTGGACGGGCTCCGCGATCCACGGGGGCCAGCCACGGCCCTCGGTCGATCCAGCGCTTTGGCACCTTGGCGCCTTGGCACCTTGGCACCTTGGCACGTTGGCACGTTGGCACCTTGGCACCTCGGCGACTCAGCGCATCCGGGCGACCGCGCCGAGCCACGTGCCGCGCGCGTAGATCGCCGCGTAAGCGATCGCGCTCGCGACATTCACGACCGCAACGCACTGAAAGAGTGCCTTCAGCGAGCCGTGCATGACGCCGATCACGACGATGCCGAGCGGCACCTGGAGCGCGAGGATGACGACCGCGTCGATCGCGAACGTCGTCCGCGTCGCCCCGGCTCCTGCCATCGCGTTGCCGAGCACGATACCGACGCCGAGCGCGACGTACGAAGGCGCGACGACCTGGAGGTACTGGAGCGCGATCGCGACCGGCGCAGCATCGTCGTCGAACACGCGGAGGATCGCCTCGCCATACGCGAACACGAAGACGATCAACAGCACGTTGGTGACGGCGTCGTAGCCGACGGTCACCCAGCCGCTCCGCTTCGCGCGCGCGCTCTTCTGCGCGCCGAGGTTCTGCCCCACGAAGGTCTGTGCGGCCGTGCCCCAGCCCATCGCGACGAAGAGCGCCATCGTGTCGAGGCGGAAGACGAGGCCCATCGCCGTCGTGGCTGTCTGGTCCTGCTGCGTCGTGAAGAAACGTGCGACGAGCGAGTTGACGAAGAGCATCGCCGAGATGCGCAGGAAGAACTGCGCGCTCGACGGCCACGCGATCGACGCGATGCGCTTGATCTCCGCGAAGTCGGGGGCGCGCCTTCCCCTCGGCGGAAACACGTCGAAGCGGCGCGCGAGGATGATCACGTTCGGCAGGAGCACGAGAACGCGCGCGAGGATCGACGCCCATGCCGCGCCGACCATGCCCATCCGCGGGATGTGGAGCGCCTGCGCGATCGACGTCGCCCAGCCGAGGAAGCCCGGAGCGGGTCCGGGTCCGAAGATGAGGAGCACCGCCAGGAACACGTTGAAGGCGTTGCCGCCCAACAGCAGTGCGACGGGAGTCTTTGCGGAGCCGAGCGCGCGCTGCACGTTGGTGAGCTGCAGCAGGAAGAAGATCGAGAAGCTGCCGGCCGTCATGATGCGCAGGTACGACGTCGCCACCGTCGCGACGTCGCCCTTCGCGCCGATGAGGTCGCGGACGATGAACCCCGCCCCGAAGCCGCCGACGAGCCCGAGCACGACGCTGAGCCCCGCGATGATGATCATCGACTGCCACGCTGCGCGCTGGATGCCGGCTTGATCCCCGGCGCCCTTGCGCTGCGAGAGGATGGCTGCGGCCGCGGTCGACACGCCATAGCTCACGATCGTCCCGAGCGCGGAGACCTGATCGCAGATCCCGATGGCGCCGACCGCGGCGCCGACCTCGCCGGCTGGGAGGCGGGCGATGAGGTAGGCATCGACCAGGTTGAACGTGGTCTGCAGCGCCATGCCGAGCGCGAGGGGCGCTCCGAACCTCCCGATCTCGAGGGTCAAAGGCCCGCAGAGAATGCGACTTTCCCCGTCCACGGCCATTCGAGCTGCGGGTTGTGTCAGGCTTTCGCCCGCAGGTCAAAGGCGCCCGAACGCCCCTAACCAGGCGAACCCAGGTAGCCAATTAGCCGAACTGTCCCGCGGAGTTGTCTTTCGGCCGGGGAAGAGGCTAAGAGATCCCCATGGCCGACAAGTCGGACGGAAGGGACGAGGTTGCCTCCCCGCCGAACGCAGCTTCTACGCCCGTGCGCGCGTCCGATCGCTCGCGTCCGTCGCGCCGCGAGCTGATCAAGCGCGTCGGCATGTCTGCCGGTGTCCTCGCGGGCTCGGCGCTGATCGGCAAGGGGCTGTGGGATCAGGGCGGCTTCGGCGCGTCGACGTCGTCGGCGGCGCGCCAGGTCCGTGACTATCGCCTCCGCGATCGCGGCGAGCCCGAGCTCGCGCAGCTCGCCATCGCCAAGCAGAAGGAGGGCGAGCCCGAGCCCACCGCCGAGCAGCTCGTGCGTCGCGCTGTCGAGGCGATGGGCGGCATGAAGCGCTTCGTCAGCCGGGGTGACGTCGTGGTCGTCAAGCCGAACATCGGCTGGGACCGCATGCCCATCCACGCGGCGAACACCAACCCCGACGTCGTCGGTGCTGTCGTGCAGATGGCGTTCGAGGCCGGCGCGAAAAAGGTCGTCGTCGCCGACGGCTCCTGCAACGACCCGAACCGCTGCTTCCAGCGCTCGGGGATCTGGCGCAAGGCCTACAGCCTCGGCGCCGAGGTCGTGCTCCCCGCCGAGCATCGCTTCCGCACGACGCGCATGAAAGGCGAGATTCTCGACGAGTGGCCGATTTTCACTACGCTCGTCGACGCCGACAAGGTGATCAACGTTCCGGTCGCGAAGCACCACAACCTCGCCAAGTACACGGCGGCGATGAAGAACTGGTACGGCGTCCTTGGCGGGCGTCGCAATCGGCTGCACCAGAACATCGATGTCTCGATCGCCGATCTCGCGACGTTCATGCGCCCCACGCTCGTCGTCGTCGACGCGATGCGCGTGCTCATGCGTAACGGGCCGCAGGGCGGCAACATCGACGACACGAAGGTCATGAACACCGTGTTCGCGACCGTCGACCAGGTCGCAGCCGACGCGTACGGCGCCACCTTGATTGGGCAGCATCGAGACAACCTCCCGTACGTCAAGATGGGCCACGAGCGCGGCCTCGGCACGATGTACTGGGAGCAGCTGCGAGTGAAGGAAGTCTGATGGCCGCGTCGCCCACGTCGGCAGAGTCGGGACAGAGCAAGCCCCACGCGGGCGTGTCGCTCGACGTCTCGGCGATCGATCACGCGGGGCTGCATGACTCGGATCACGCGCACGTGCACGTCGAGCCAATCCCGTGGAAGACCGGCGAAGTCGGTGCCGTGAGGGCGATCGACCGCGAGACGACGTGGTCGCCCGCGCCGAAGGCCGCGCCTGCTCCTGCTCCCTCTGCCCCCCTCCGCGCGACGATGGCTGCCGCCGAGAAGAACCGCGTCCGCGCCGTCGAAGCCGAGCTCGGCCTCGCGCCTGCCTACCGCGATCCCGCCTCGCCGGCGACGCCGCCCTCCGCGAAGAAGAAAAAGCAGGATCCGAAGCTCTCCGGCTCGGGCATCCCTGCCCGAAAGAGCATCCGCACGCTGGTGTGGGTACGCCGCGTTTCGCAGATCGGCTTCTTCGCCGTCTTCATGTACTTCCTCTTCCAGACGGGCTTTCACGGAAGCTTCGCGGCGAAGGCGGATACACCGGTGCGCCTCGCGCTCCCGGTCGAGGCGTTCCTTCTCGCCGATCCGTTCGTCAGCGCGATGACGGTGCTCTCCACGCACCAGGTCTACCGCGGCCTCCTGTGGAGCGTCGGCCTCCTCGCGCTCACGCTCGTCGTCGGCCGCGTCTTCTGTGGCTGGATTTGCCCCTTCGGCACGCTCCACCATTTCTTCGGCTGGATCCTGCCGTCTCGCAAGGGGCGCGGCGCGCTCCGCGTCGAGGCGAACAAGACGCACGAGCGCCGGCAGAACGTGAAGTACTACCTGATGTACGCGTTCCTGCTCGCATCGGTCGCGGGCAGTGCCATCGGTGGCCTCTTCGATCCGATCTGCGTCGCGGTCCGCGCCATCGGCCTCGGCGTCATCCCCGGCGTGCAGTACATCGCGCACCGCGGCCTCGGCACGATGCAGGACGTCCCGTTCCGCCCCGTCCAGGCCGCCGCCGACAAGACCCAGGACGCGCTCGCCACCGCCGTGTGGGGCTCCCACCAGTTCTACTTCCATCAGACCTGGC
>JAYSXP010000264.1:0-14752 GCA_043717125.1 Polyangiaceae bacterium
CGAGCGCGGGCGACGAGGGCGGGCCAGCTGAGCGGCCTCGCGCGCGCGACATCCGACCAGCGCGCCACGGCGTGCGTGCGATCGCCGTCTCGTAGCGCCGCAAGCGCGGCGAGGTTTTGCCACCGAGCCTGCGAGAACGCGTCATCGGTTCCACCCGCGAGGTCCTCGAGGAGCTTGCGCGCGATCTTGTCGTCGCGCGCCATGAGGTGGGAGATGGCGCGGTATCGCTCGGCCTCGCGCTTGTCGTGGCCGGTAGGGAAGTGCTTCACGTACTCGTCGAGCGCGTGGGCGGCCTCCTTCCATCGCCCCGCGAGCGCGTGCGCGCGAGCGACGTGGAACTCGGCCTGATCGGCCCAGGTGGTCTTCGGGTTCCGCTGGATGACGGAGGCGAACGCAGGGAGGGCGTCGCCGTCGCGATCGGCCCGCGAAAAGGAGCGCGCGGAGAGGAACGCGTCCTCGGCCGCATGCGGACCGCCGAGGGCGGCGCATGCGCGGTACGCGAGCGCCGCCTCGGGGTAGCGCGTTCGGGCCTTGAAGAAAGCCTCGGCGCGTGCGCGGCAGAGGTCGACGGGCGAGGCCGGCTTGCCGGACGCGCTCGATGCGCGCTCGACCGCGCGGAGCGCCTCGTCGGAGCGCCCTGCCTCGGCGAGGATGTGGGCGCGCGCGACGAGCTCGTCGGCGGTCAGCGGGGCGGGGGGCGTTTGCTTCTCGAGGAGCTCTGCGGCAGCGCTCGCGGCCGTGTCGTCGAGCGCGTTCGTCGCGAGCCATCGAGCATCGACGACGGCCCCGCCGTCGCCGTCCTTCGCGCGGATCACGCGCATGCGGAGCTTCCTGGTCTTCTCCTCGAGCGCGCGGGGCTTCTTGTCGACAGCGAGAACGCGATCGCAGAGCGTGCGCGCGCGCGCCGGCTCGCCGGCCTTCTCCCATGCCTCGGCGGCCACGAGCCACGCCGAGGGCTGCGAGCGTGTCCCGTACCACTCGGCAGCGCGGTCGAACGGGCCGGCGACGAGCGCTGCCTGCGCGCGGACCTTGCCGATCGCGTCGCGGAGGAGCGGCAGATCGTTCTCGAGCTTGTCGAGGCGTGCGATGGCGTCCGCGTGCTTGCCGAGCGCGAGAGATACGCGCGCGCGCGCGAACCGCACCTCGGGCTTGCCCTGCTCACCCGTCGTGAGGGCCGCCATCGACGCCTCGGCCTCCTTCCACTTGTCGGCGCGGATTGCCTCGGTCCAAGGCAGCGCGACCGCGAGCTCGGTGCGCGTCCCGGCCTCGCCGCCGTCGGTCTCGTCCGCCGTAGCGGCGTCAGGGGCGGTATCGGGGGGCGCGGCGTCGTTGCCACCGGTTGCGACCGGCGCCTCTCGCTTGGGGCATCCTGCGAGCAGAATGGCGAGCACGAACGGAAAGATGGATCGAGTGCCCAATCAAAGCTCCATGACGGTGAAGGACCCGCCGCCGGCGAAGCCGGTCTCGAGGCTGATCCCTGTCGCATCCTCGCCCGCCACGACGCGTGAGAGGCGTGGCTCCGCGAGCGTCGCGAAGTGGTCTCCCGACTCGATGCCGATCCAGCGGCGATTCATCTTGTGCGCGACCGCGGCGGTCGTGCCGCTGCCGAGGAAGGGGTCGAGCACCCAGTCGCCCGGGTCGGTCGCCATGGCGAGCACGCGCGCGACGAGGCGCTCGGGCTTCTTGTTGCGCGTGAACACGACGCCGCCTTCGCGCGCGATGCCCTGGAACGGCACGTCGGTCCACACGTTGGTGAGCGGCTCGACGATTACCGGACGGCCTGCGACCATGCGCACCTTGTCCCCGAGAAACAGGATTCGATTGCCGCCCCGCACGATGAACGGCGAGCGCCCCTCGCGCTCGAGGACGAGCACGCGCAAGGGCTCGGCGCGGGATCGATCGACGATCGCCTGCGCCGCGCGGCCGATCGCCTCGTAGCGAGGCTGCGCGAACCTCACCACGTGACGGGCATTCGCGAGCGCGAGCAGCGTGAGCTGGCGGTCGAACGCGCCCTTGCCGAGTGCATGGACGGCCGCGCGCGGTGAAGCGTGTCCAACCTTCTCTGCGATCGCGGTACGAAGCGAGCGGAACGACCACTCCGCAGGCGGCGCCTCGGGATCGTCGAGCCACGTGGCGTACGCGCGGTCGAGACCGTCACGCGTGCGGACCTGCGGGCGGTAGCGCCACTGCTTCTTGTTCTTCGCGTAGGCGAGGATGAAGTCCGAGACGTGCACGGGGCCGGCGTTGATCGCCTTGTGCCCCGTGGTCGCGCTGCGCACCACGGTGATCGTACTGATGCGGTTCTTCGCGCCGAACACGTCATCCATGAGAAGCGAGAGGTGCGCGAGCTGCGTATCGTCGATCTCCGCGAAGACCGCGCCGTCCTCCGCGAGAAGCGGTACCAGGGCAAGGAGCCGCGGCCGCATCATTTCCACCCACTCCTGCGGTCCGAGCGAATCGTTGTACTGTGCAAACGTTCGCCCGGTGTTGAACGGCGGATCGAGGTAGACGCACCGGATCTTCCCCGCGAACCGCGTCTTGAGCTTCCTGAGCGCGACGAGGTTATCGCCGTGCACGAGGAGATTCTCGGGCTCGCGCCGCTTCTTCGTGGCCGTCACGCGGACAGCGGGGGAGGCTGGTGCGGTCCGCGGATCCACGGCTCGGCGATCCTCCGGTAGTTGCCCTCGCCGCCGATGCCCGCCATCACGCTGGCGAGCCCCCACTGGAGGCGATTCATGAACAGGTGCTCCTGGGGCGGGTGAATGGGCTTCGGCAGGTTCGGCAGGAGCTGACCGTCCTTCGGCTTCGTGATCTTCTTGCCGCCTCGCACGAGGAACGCGACGGCTTCGCGCGCCACCTTGTGCGTGTGGCGGAAGGTGCCGTCGGTGGTTAGCGGCTCGAGCAAAAGCTTCGTGTACGCGATGAAGAGCTCGTACGACTCCTTGTCGGTCGGGTCGTAGCCGAGCACGTCGACACACGCCTGTTCGAACTCGGGCCACTGCTGGTCCATCGCCGTCGTGATGTAACGCTTGGTCCCGGCCAGCAAGTCCGGCTGCAGCACCTTCACGCAACCGAAATCGAGGAACGCGATGCGTCCGCCGCCGAGGAACCGGTAGTTGCCGGGGTGTGGGTCGGCGTAGAGCCAGCCGTGAACGAAGAGCGAGCGGAACATGAAGCGCCAGATCGTCGCGCTCGCCGCGTTGCGCTCCTCCTGCGACGCCGTCTCGCAGAACTTCGCGTAGTCGACGCCGCCGATCATCTCGCAGGTCAGCACGCGACGCGTCGAGTACGAGTGGAAGACGCGCGGGATCACGATCTCGTCGTCGCCGCGGTGCATCGCGCGGAACGTGTCGGCGTTGTCGGCCTCCGTGCGGTAGTCGAGCTCGGCGAGGAACACGCTCTTGATCTCGTCGAGCGCCTCCTTCGTGTGGTACTTGCGACCGACGGGCGCGATCATCGTCTCGAGCATCGAGATGCTCTTCAAGTCGTTCACGATCGCCTTGTCGATGTCCGGGTACTGGACCTTCACCGCGACGTGGTCGCCTGCCTTCGTCGTCGCGCGGTGCACCTGACCGATGCTCGCGGCGGCGAACGGGTCGAGCTCCCACGCGGCGAAGACCTCCTCGGGCGGGCCGAGCTCCTTCGTGACGACCTTCGCGGCGGCTTCGCGCGAGAGCGGGGGTGCCTTCGCCTGGAGCTTCTTCAGGATCTCCTGGAACTTTTCCTCGTATCCGGGCGGCGCGAGCCCGTCGATGTACGAGGCCATCTGCCCGAGCTTGAGCGGGAGCCCCTTCATCTCGCCGAGCGTCTTGAGCATCGCTTCGGCGGTCTTCTTCACGTTCTCGAGGGCGCGCTGCTGGGCCTCGAGCTCCTGCTCCTCGGTGCGGCGCTTGCCGAATGCGGCCCGGCGCATCGCCTCCGCGGCGAGCGGCATCGCGCGCGTCGAGAGCGCGGCGAGGCGACCGAGGCGACCGAGCCGCGACGACGGCGGCGCATCGGGCCGCTTCAGGCCGAGGTCCACGGCGGGGTCCGCACGCTCGGGGGTAGCTTCCCCCTTCGCGCTCTTTTCCGGGTCGCCCTTCGTCATCGGGTCGGAATACTGCCACGGTCCGCCGCGATCGCGCAGGGGTTCGCGTGATCGACGCTCTCTCCGCCGTGCGTCGCGTCTTGCTACGTGTAGCCTGTCGGGCGGAACGGCCTCCCATGCTCCCCTCGATCGACTCTCTCCGCTGCTTCACGGCCGCCGCCAAGCTCCTGAATTTCAGGGCCGCCGCGCGATCGGTCGCGCTCACTCCCGCCGCGTTCGGGCAGCGCATCAAGCAGCTCGAAGAGCAGCTCGGCGCTCCGCTCTTCCAGCGAACGACGCGCAGCGTCCGCCTCACCGAGTCGGGCCTGGCGCTGCTTCCTGCTGCCGAACGCACCCTTCTCGCTGCGGGCGATTGCGTCCGCGCCGGGTCGGCCGGCAGCCGCTCGCTCGCGCCGATGGACGTGACGATCGGAACGCGGCACGAGCTCGGGCTGAGCTGGATTCTCCCGCAGCTCGATGCGCTCACGAAGGTGCAGCCGTGGCTCCGCCTGCATCTCTACTTCGGGTCCGGGGCCGATATCCTCATGCGCGTGCGCTCGATGGAGATCGAGTGCGCCGTCACGTCGAGCCGGCTGACCGATCCGAAGCTCGACTCGCTGCGTCTTCATCGCGAGGACTACGTCTTCGTCGGCGCCGCCGCGCTGCTCGAGAAGAAGCCGCTCGACAGGGCGAAGCACGCTGCGGCGCACACGCTCCTCGATACGGACGTCGGGCTCTCGCTCTTTCGCTACTTCCGCGACGCGCCGAGCGGCGGCGATCATCTCCGCTTCGGGGGTGTCGTGCATCTCGGCACCATCGAGGCCATCCGCGTCCGTGCGCTCGCGCAGGCCGGCGTGGCCGTTCTGCCCGAGTACCTCGTGCGCAAGGACATCGCGGCCGGGCGCCTGCAGCGGATCCTCCCCAGCGTCGCGCTGCTGAGCGACTGGTTCCGCCTGGTCTTCCGGACCGACGATCCGCGGCGCTCCGTCTACGAGCAAGTCGCCGCTCAGATGAGCGAAGTGCCTTTGAAATGAGGCCGTTGGATGAACTGTATCGTGAATCAGTGCAGTTTTATCAGCATCATCCTGATTGTCGCTACAACGCGTCGCGCTACACCCTGAGCGAAACCGTCGCGGTGTCGCTCATCGGCGCCGAGCGGCTCGAGATGCCCTCCGGCGAGCTGCGCGACCTCCTCACGACGATCTATTCGGACGAGGTCGGTCACTCGCGCTTCGGCTGGCGCATCCTCGGATCGCTCGCGCCGTCGCTCGACCGCGCCACCAAGGAGCGCCTCGCCGCTATCTCGAGATCGCGTTCGCGTCGCTCGAGGAGCACGAGCTCGCGCACCTGCTCGAGTCGTCACGGCCGCCGGCCGACGGCGTGGAGCTCGGTCTATGTAGCGGCGAGGACGCGCGCAGCCTCTTCTTCGACACCGTCCGAGAGGTCATCGTGCCCGGCCTCGAGCGCCACGGAATCCCGGCGCGCCGCGCGTGGAACAACCGCCGCGCGGTACGCGAGCGCGACGCAGCAGCCTGAATTTCTCCCTCCGCCTCTCTCGGGTGTATGCTGCACGCGATGAGCGTTCGCTGCGTCCTCGGGTTCTCGTTGGCTGCCGTCGTCGTCGCGCCCTTCGGGCTGTTTGCATGCGATGGCTTGAAGAAGGACGCGCCCGATGCGGCTGCGGTCGCGCCCGTCGCTCTGCCGGCGACCCCTGCGGCTCCTGCAGCACCCGACACCGGGAACGCGGCTGCAGCGACGCCGGTCGCCCCGCTCGGCGGTCACGTGGCGGCCACGCCCGCGGGCGGCGTGAAGCCCGCCGCCGCGGACGGCGGTAAGCCCGCCGATGGCGGAGTTGCCGCCGGAGATGCTGGAAAGGCGGCCCCCGTCCCGACGCCCACGTTCGCGATCCCGACGGCCATCCCGGGCTTCGACGCGGGTGGCTTCAAGCCCCCTGCGGGCTTCCCGTCGACTTTCCCGACGACGCTGCCGACGTTCCCCCCGCCCGCGAAGTAGCGTTGACTTCGGCTGTGCGGGTATGATGCCTACATAGGGTAGGCCGTCTCTTGACAGAGGCGGCCCGGCTCGCGTGATTCCTCGAATCTGCTAGCCACATCCCCGCCGCGCCATGCACGCCGTCTCGTCCAATCCGCCACCCGCTGGGACGCCGCCTGAAGGCACGTCTGCGGTCGCGCTGCCGCGGACGTTCGGGCGTTACACGCTGTTCGAGCAGATCGGCAAGGGCGGCATGGCCCAGATCTATCTCGCGCGCGCAGAGACCGAGCTCGGCGCGACGCGGCTCTCGGTCGTCAAGCAGATCCTCCCGGCGTTCGCCGATGACCCGCGCTTCGCGGAGATGCTCATCCACGAGGCCAAGCTCGCCGCGCGGCTCAGCCATCGTCGCATCGTGCAGGTGTTCGAGCTCGGCAGGGAGAACGAGCACCTCTACATCGCGATGGAGTACGTCGAGGGCTTCGACCTCAACTCGCTCCTGCGCCAGTGCACCGTGCAGAAGATCCCGCTGCCCGCTCCGCACGCGCTCGGGATCGTCGCCGACGTACTCGAAGGGCTCGACTACGCCCATCGCCGAGACGACGAGAGCGGCAAGCCGCTCTGCATCGTTCATCGTGACGTGTCGCCGTCGAATGTCCTGATCTCGTACGAGGGTGAGGTAAAGCTCTGCGACTTCGGCATCGCGGCCGCGAACGACCTCGTCAAGGAAGAGGCGAACGAGGCCCTGAAGGGCAAGGCCGGATACATGAGCCCCGAGCACGCGCGCGGCGAGTCGATCGACGCGCGCGCGGACGTCTTCGCCGCGGGCATCATCCTCTGGGAGCTGCTCGCGGGGCGCCGGCTCTACCGACCGAAGTCCGAGGTCCCCCTCGTCGAGCAGGCGCGCGCCGCCGAGATCCCGGCGCTTCCGGACAAGGGCGTCCCGAACCACGCCGCGCTCGAGACCATCGTTCGTCGCGCGCTCGCGAAAGATCGCGACGAGCGCTACCCCTCGGCGGGCGCGATGCTTCGCGATCTCGAGGGCTACCTCGCGGACAGCGGAATGCTTGCGAGCCGCCTCAAGCTCGGCGAATGGATCGCTACGAGCTTCGGCACGGGGATGGTGGAGACGCGCCGTGCCAGCGAGCGTCGCCTCCCGAAGAGCACGCCGCCGCCGCGCTCCTCGGAGCGCATGCGCTCGGCCTCGTCGAGCTCACCGGCGATCGCGACCGCGCCGGAACCCGCCGTCAAACGCGCGATCGACATCCCCGTCTCCGACGGCGCGATCCGCGCCTTCAAGAAGGAGCTCGAGAGCCCGGGCCGCATGACCGTCGAGCCCGGCTCGCTCGCCGGCGCGGTTCTCGACCTGTCGCCGTCGTCGCGCAACCCGCTTGCCGCGCCTCCGTCGTCGGCGCCGTCGCCGACCGCGCCGACCGCGCCGACCTCGAGCTCGACCGCGCTCGCGCCTCCGCGGAAGCCCGGTTCGATGGTCGTGACCGTCCTGGCCTTGCTCGCGATCGCAGCGGCCCTCGTTGCGCTCGGTCGGTTCTTGGTGCAATGACCGCACGATGAGCGTGAGCGAGACCGCCGAGACGGTGATGCTCGCGGATGTCGCGCTGCCCATCCCGCTGCCGCGCGCGCTGACGTATCTCGTCCCCGAGAAGCTCGCCGCCACGGCGACCCCGGGAAGGCGTGTGCTCTGCACGCTCGGATCGAGACGCATCGTCGGTGTCGTCGTCGCGGTCAGGGAAGGTGAGAAGCCGAAAGGCGCCAAGCCCATCCTCTCCGTGCTCGAGGGGATCTCGCTCCCCGAGGACCTCGTCGTCTTCGTCGCGCGGCTCGCGAGCTACTACCTCGCGCCTATCGGTGAGGTCGTGCGACTTGCGTTGCCGCCCGCCGACAAGGAAGCGGCGCGCGTCGTCGAGGAGCCCACCCTCTTCTCCGAGGCCAAGGGCATCTCCGTGCGGCAGGTGCAGTGGGTCCTCCCGACCGAGGTCGTCGAGACCTCGATCAAGGCAGGCCCCGCGCGCCTCCTCGCCTACCTCCGCGCTCACGGCGCGCTTCCGCTCTCGCGCCTCGAGGATCAATTCGGCGGCGCGCGCGCCACGGTGAAGAAGCTCCGCGAGCTCGGTCTCGTGACCGTCGAGGAGCGCGACGCCATTCGCGATCCGTTCTTCATGGAGTCGATCCTCCGCGACACCGAGCTCGCGCCGACCGCCCCGCAGCAGGTCGCGATGGATGCGCTGGCCGCGGCGCTCGAGCCCGAAAAAGGGTCGACGACGTTCCTCCTCCACGGCGTGACGGGCTCGGGCAAGACCGAGGTCTACCTCCGCGCGATCGCCGAGGCGAAGCGGCTCCGTCGCGGCACGATCATGCTCGTGCCCGAGATCGCGCTGACGCCGCAGCTCGTCTCGCGCTTCCGTGCGCGCTTCGGTGACGACGTCGCCGTCCTGCACTCCGGCCTCACTCCGCGCGAGCGCTTCGACATGTGGGCGCGGCTTCGCGCCGGCGAGGTCGACGTCGCGATCGGCGCTCGAAGCGCCCTTTTTGCTCCGATCCGTGAGCTCGGCCTCGTCATCGTCGACGAGGAGCACGACTCTTCCTTCAAACAAGAGGAGGGCGTTCGCTACCACGCGCGCGACATGGCGATCATGCGCGCGCACATGCTCGGTGGCGTGTGCGTGCTCGGCAGCGCGACGCCCTCGCTCGAGACGGTGCAGCTCGTGCGCTCCGGCAAGGCGGCGAAGCTCGTGCTCCCCGACCGCGCGCGCGCGCAGGAGATGCCGCGCGTTCACATCGTCGATCTCCGGGCCATCGGGCCCGGGCCTACGGGTGACAAGCGCATCAGCCTGCTCCTCCATCGCGCCATCGAGGAGACCCTCGCGGCCAAGGAGCAGACGATCCTCTTCCTGAATCGCCGCGGCTTCGCGCCGAGCATTCGCTGCGAAGGATGCGGCGAGCTCGCCTCGTGCCCGCACTGCACCGTCGCGCTCACCCTTCACAAGAATGAGGGATCCGCGCGGAACGCGCGGGTGATAGGGGCCGGCGGGACGATGCGGTGCCACTGGTGTGACTACGAGGCGCCGCTCCCGATCCGCTGCAAGAAGTGCGACTCGGATCGCATCGCGCTCGAGGGCCTGGGCACCGAGAAGCTCGAGGAGACGCTGAGCGCAGCGTTCCCGAATGCCGTCATCGCACGCCTCGATCGCGACGTCGCCACCGGCAAGCAGATCGAGAAGGTGCTCGACCGCGTGCGCTCGCGCGAGGTCGACATCCTCGTCGGCACGCAGATGGTGACGAAGGGGCACGATCTTCCGTTCGTCACGCTGGTTGGTGTCATCAACGCCGACGCCGCGCTCTCGATCCCCGATTTTCGCGCGAGCGAGCGAGCGTTCCAGCTTCTCGTACAGGTCGCGGGGCGTGCAGGTCGCGGCGACACCCCCGGCCGTGTCCTCGTGCAGACGTACGACCCCGACCACCACGCCATCAAGTACGCGGCGAAGCACGACGTGAACGGCTTCATCGAGCGCGAGCTGCGCGACCGCAAGGAGCTCGCGTACCCGCCATTCTCTCGGATGGCGCTCGTCCGCGTCGATTCGCTCGACGAGAAGGAGACGCAGGAAGCCACGGCGCTCCTCGCACGCGCGGCACGTGACGCGGCACGCGGTGGCGAGCTCGGGGCGCTCACCGTCCTCGGCCCGACGCCGGCGCCGATCGCGAAGGTGCGCAACCGCTTCCGCTTCCGCATCATGCTGCGGAGCACGTCGCGCGAGCACCTCCGGAAGGCGACCCTCGCGATACACGTGGCCATCGGGCAGCTCCCGCGCGCGGTACGCGTGGCGATCGACATCGACCCGGTCGGCTTGCTCTGACGGACCACGAGTTCCGCGCTTATACTCGCGTCGTGGCCCCGTCGCTGACGACCCGCCTCGTCACGAAGCATCTCCTGCTGCGGCCGCCGCGGACGGGTGACGTGACGGAGATCCGTCGCGTCCTGCGCGCGAATTACGAGCACCTCAAGCCGTGGAACCCGGCGCCTCCGCCCGGCGAGGACCCGACGTCGATCACGGAGGTCGCAAACACCGTGCTGCGCCAGCGTCGCGACTGGAAGCGCGGACGCGGGTACGTCTTCATGCTCGCCGACCGCGCGCAGCCGGCCACGTTCATCGGGAAGATCGCGCTCTCCGGCGTCATGCGCGGCGCCATGTACGGCGCGTACCTGGGCTACTGGATGTCCGCGAACGTCCAGGACCGCGGCCTCGCGACCGAGGGCCTCCGCGCCGCGCTCGACTTCGCGTTCGGCGCCGCCGGCCTGCATCGCATCCAGGCGGCCATCATGCCGCGAAACCCTCGCAGCCTCCGGGTCATCGAGAAGCTCGGCTTCCGCCGTGAGGGCTATGCGGAGCGGTACCTGCAGATCGCAGGCACGTGGGAGGACCACATCCTCTTCGCCCGCACGCGCGAGGAGCACGTGCCCCTCGAAGCCGAGGAGTAGCGAAACTCACGCAACTTCCGCAGCGCAGGGCCGACATGCGGACATGAGGCCGAGCTCCCTCGACATTCTCGTACGCGTAGCGACCGTCGGAGTCGCGCTGGTAGGCGAGCTCGTCGCCCCGACACGGTGCGTCGCGTGCGAGGAGAGGGTGGGGCCACGAGTCCTCTTCTGCCCGGCATGCGAAGTCTCCGTGATGCCGGCAACGGAGTCGGTGGGCGGGTCTCTCGCGGTCTTCGAGTACGGCGGTGCGGTGGCGACGGCGATCGTTCGCTTCAAGTACGCCGGTCGATCGGATCTCGCCGAGCGCTTCTCCGCGATCATGGCGGCGGCATCGACGCTCGCGACGCGCGAGGTCGATCTCGTCGTACCCGTGCCGCTCCACCCGCGTCGTCTCGTCGAGCGCGGCTTCGATCAGGCGGCGCTCCTGGGCGCGCCGATCGCGCGACGGCTCGGGATTGCCCATGCGCCGCGCGCGCTCCTGCGTACGCGCGCGACCGCACCGCAAGCGTCGCTTGATCGCGACACTCGCTCGGCCAATGTTGCGAACGCGTTTCGCTGCTCCGCGCCGCGCCAGGTCGCCGGGCAGCGCGTGCTCCTCGTCGATGACGTGCGCACCACGGGGGCTACGCTGAACGCCTGTGCCGAGGCGCTCCGTGCCGCCGGGGCCGCCGACGTCCGCTCGCTGGTCCTGGCCACCAGGAATCGCGAGGAAAAGTCCACAAAACCTCAGGCTGCCAGGGATTGAACGGTCCGCGCAGAGCCGCGCTATCATGGCCCCACGCTCGATGAGCAACGATCTCTGGCGGTGGGCGGACCCGGACGGACAGCAAAGACGCGTGCGACTCGACGAGTTGCGCGCGGCACTTGCGGGCGGCCTCATTGCGCCGAACACACCAGTATGGCGGAGCGGCTGGTCCGTGTGGCAGTCGGCCCACGAGGTGCCCGAGCTCACGTCGAGCGCGCTGTCGGCGGCCAACGGCGTCGTTCCGAACATCCCGCCACCCCCGCTCGCGATGCTCGCGCACCAGCACGCGTTCGAGTCCGTGGCGACCGGCGGCTCCTTCGCCCCGCCTCCGCCCGATGAAGGCGGGACCGACGAGCCGCCGCCTCCTCCTCACTACGTCCCGCTGCCCGTGAAGCCGAACTCGATCCCGCCGGCGGCGCCGAGCTCGGGTAGGTCGCTCGGCGCTCCCGCACCCGTGTCGACCGGCAGCAACCCGACCTTCCATTCGAGCCTGCCGACGACGATCGGGCTCCCGGCTCCGCCGGAGATGCTCGCGCTTGCCGCCGCCCACAAGCAGCAGGCGATCGCCGCTCAGCCGCCGGCGGCGATCTCGAACGCAGGTCCCGCGAAGGACCCGATGGTCGAGGAGCTGAGCGGCTCGATGCTGCTCGACGACAGCAATCCCGCGCAGCAGCCGGCCGCCGGCATGTTCGCTCCGTCTCCCGCGGCGCACGTCGCGTCGTACGGGGGTAGCCTCCCGCCTCCGACCGACCCGGTCGTCCACGACCCGGTGCAGCGTCCGAGCATGAGCGACGAGCTCTATGGCGCGGGGCTTGCTCCGCGTCGTCCCGGGCTCAGCCTCATCCTCGACGACTTCAAGGAGATGAAGGCCGGGCGCCCGCCGAAGAACAAGCTCCTGATCGGCGTCGTCGCGGTCGTGGCGCTCTCGGTGCTCATCTCGCTGCTCGGGCTCGTCGTGAGCCTGATTCGCGGCAAGCCGAGCGAGCTGCCGGTCGCCGGCACGTCGGGCTCGAGCTCCGCCGGCATGACCGCCTCGGCTCCCACGACGGGCGCGACGACTCCGACCGCCACGCCGCCCACCCCGACCGCGGTTGCGACCGTCGAGCCGAAGCCCGCTGCCGCGGAGGTCGTGCTCGGCGATTGCACGATGGCTGGCGAAGCGCATGTCGTCTCGCCGCGCGCCTTCGTGCAGAGCGGCGTGGAGGCCGTCGCCGTTCCTGGCGCGATCGCGCTCGGCTTTGCGATCGATCCGCGCAACGGCCTCGCGGTGACGGTCGATCCTGCATCGATCGGCATCACCACGACAGTGAAGGGCCGCGCCCTCGGCGGCGATGCCAGGCGAATGAGCCCCGTGCTCGAGCGAGGCAAGCTGACGCTCGTGCCGGGCGTCGACAAGAAGGGCGACAAGCTCCAGGGGCGCCGCGTCGTCGGGACCAACCCGTCCCTCGACCTCGGTGTCGCCGAGGGCGCGATCGTCTGGGCGCCCCACGACCAGAACAGCTACGCGAAGCTCTTCGCGCTCGACGGTGACGGCGCCGTCGAGGCCATTCGCGCGGTCCCGCTCTCTTCGAAGGGCATCGCTCTCGCGTTCCGTCGCGGCAATGCGATCTACGTCGGCGCCGCGAAGGGCGATGGCGTTCTCACGGCCGAGGGGCCGCTCTCCCGCATCGCGGGGCTTGGGCAGGTCGGTTCGCCGAGCCTCACGACGAGTGGTGACACCGTCATCGTCGCCTGGTCGGATCGCGCGACAGCGCAGGATCCGTGGCAGGTCCGCTGGACGAAGTTCACCGTCGGCGGCTCCCCGGATGCACCGAAGCAGCTCGCGCTTCCCGACGGCGGGCTCGGAACGCAGGCGATGTCGCCGAGCGTCGCCGGTCTCGGCGGCGGTCGCTTCGTCATGGCCTGGTCGGAAGGAACGCCGACGCATCAGGTCCGCGCCGTCACCTTGAGGTTCGACGGCTCCACGTCGGGCGCGCCGATGGCCCTCTCCGCGGCCGGCGTGAACGCCGGGCAGCCGCAGATCGCCGTTGGACCCGACGGCAAGGGCGTGGTCGGGTTCCTCGCCTCGAAGGGCAAGGCCTACGAGCTGCATGCGACGCCCGTAGCGTGCAGCGCGAAATGAGTAGTGTGCGCCGAGGTCGGCTAACATCGAAGGCGTGAAGGCTCGTCGTTCCTGGTTCGTGGTCGCGCTGCTCGCTTCGTTCGCGTGTGCGGTTCTGCCCGCGTGCGAGGGCATGTTCGGGTCGTCGAAGGTCGCCCAGGGCCAGCGCTATCAATCGGAGGATCAGCACTACGATCCGTACTTCGAGAGCGTCTACCAGGCGCAGCTCGGGGCGGCCGCATGGCCCGACGAGAAGAAGGCGGCGCGCAAGCCGCTCATCGGCGCTCTGTCGCTCACGCCGAGCGCCTCCGACGAGACGATCATCCTCGCGATCCGCGAGCGCGTGAGGAAGCCAGGCGGCAGCGGCGCGAAGCTCGACATCGCCACGTCCCACGTCACGCCCGGCGGCGCGAGCGACTCCGCGCTGTTCGCAGCCGTCGAGGAGGCGGCTCGGCTCGAGCTCGATCGCGCGCGGAAGCTCAAGGACAAAGCCGACAAGTGCGACGAGATGCTCAAGCACGGCCAAGTGCTCAAGTCCGCGGCCGACGACGAGGCCAGCAACCGCGGCGCAGACAAGGCCGACGAGAAGAAGAGCGAGAAGGGCCGCGAGATCCGGCGTGAGCTCGCGGGCGCCGTCGATGCGATGCGCTCGCTCTCGCGCGACGCTGCGAAGCTCTCGCGCGAGGGGCAGGAGTTTCTTGAGGACCTCGCCGCCGCGCTCGAAGCGAAGGAGCGAGGCAAGAACACGCGCGGCGAAGCGAGGCCGCTCCCGCCCGCGCAGCCGAAGGCAGAAGAGAAAAAAACCGAAGAGAAGAAGCCCGACGAGAAGCCATCGAAGCCATCGAAGCCCGCGCAGCCTGGCACCTCGAAGCCGAAGCCCGCGCCCGCGGACAAGCCCGCGCCCGCGGACAAGCCCGCGCCCAAGCCGGCGTCACCTCCCGACGACGTCTTCAACCCGTAGCGAAAAGGCGCGATGCGAGCGCCGCGCTACGTCTGCTCGACGAACGTGATGCAGCTCCATGGGCTCTCGCGTGTCGTCAGTCGGTACTTCAACGGCGTCATCCGCGACCTGGCGTGGCGACGCTCACGGAACGCCCGGGCATCCGTTGCTCGCCTCCCATGCAGCTCTCGGAGAGGCGAGGGGGCGGAGCCCCTAGTTCCGTCGGTCTGAAGTCCGGCCATCGGTCGCGATCGTGGTCGCGATCGTGGTCGTGCGCGTGGTCGTGGTCGTGGTCGTGGTCGTGGTCGTGGTCGTGCGCGTGCGCGTGCGCGTGCGCGTGCGCGATTGAAGTCAACCGCCAGGGCGAGGCGGCCGATGTCCGGCCATGGGCGATCACGAGCCGCCGCCGCGACTGG
>JAYSXP010000265.1:0-5116 GCA_043717125.1 Polyangiaceae bacterium
TCGCCGACGACCGTGCGCGTCCCCGTCGTCAACGGACACTCCGAGGCGGTCCACGTGCAGTTCCATCGCCCGATGGATGCGGCCGAGGCGAAGAACCTCCTCCGCAACGCCGAGGGCGTCATGCTGATGGAGGAGTCGTACGCGCCGGGCAAGCACCCGCAGCCCGCGCATGCGACGGGCACCGATCACGTCTTCGTCGGCCGCATCCGCAACGACCTCGCGGTGCCGGGCGCGCTCGACATGTTCGTCGTCGCCGACAACCTCCGCAAAGGCGCGGCGCTCAACGCCGTGCAGATCGCCGAGCGCCTGTTCGCTTAGGCAGCTTTCTGGAGCCTGCGCGCGCGCCTGCGCTCCGCCCAGACCGCCTCCCGACGACTTACATCGTAAAGGTCGTTCGTTCGTCGGACGTGTGGTCTACTGATGAGGTGTACCCACGGCTTCTCGTCGCCTCGCTTCCACTCGCCGCGATCGCGGGGTGTTCTCTCCTGACGGATCTGTCGAGCCTGTCGAGCGGCGACCCCCTCACGGACGGTGGCGCTGTCGGTGACGTGGGCACGGGCACGGGCATGGGCACGGGGGAGGGCGGTCTCGGTGAGGCGGGTCCCGATGCCACCGGCGACGGCGGCGTGCCCGAAGCTTCCGGGTGCGCGCGGTACCCGGGCGCCACGTTCTGCGCCGACTTCGACGGGACGAACGTGTTCGCGCCGCCCACCTGGACCGAGAACGACGCGCTCGACCCTACGCCTGCCGGAACCATCTCGCTGACGACGACGGCTCCCATCAGCGCGCCCAATGCAGCACGCTTCGAGCTCGGGAAGAGCGTGTCCACGTGCCGCTACCTGCGGCTCGTCAAGAACCTCCCGGGGACGTTCGGCGGGATCGTCAGCCGGTTCGATCTTCGCGCCGAGGACCCGGGCGTCTTGTTCGCAATGGACGTGACCGTCAGCCCGAACCTTTCGTTCACGATCCTCATCGCGCTCGGCGTCGACAAGCTCATCAACCTCTTCGTGCAGCAGCATCTCAATGGCAACCTCACCGAGGTCGGCGGGGCGAACGTCGACCTCAACGTGCCTTGGGCCGATCGATGGATCGACCTGAGGCTCGAGTACAGATCCCAGCCGACGAAGAGCGTTTCGCTGATGGTGCCGGGAGCGCGCACGCTCGTCGTCGCGTTACCGGCGACCTTCGTCGCCACCGATCCACGGCTGATGATCGGCCCGTTCTGCACCGACATGGTCATGCGGGCGACCTTCGACGACGTTGCGACGTGGGCCACTCCGTAGCGACAGCTCGGTGGCTAGAACCTGTCACGCGCCGCGACGCGCGGACGAGTTTCAGGGCGGGATGGTCAGCGCGACGTCGTCGACCAAGAACGACCGAGGCACCGACGCGCAGGTCGCGACGCGGTTGCACTTGTCGTAGGAGTTCTCGACGCCGTCCACCGACCCGCCACGTCGACACGGGCGACGCGCCTCGGCCCGGGAGGCTATTCTGAACCGTAGACCACGCATGCGCTCCCCCAAGCCGACACCGTCGAAGGATCTTGCGGCCACATGACTCCGGAGATCCTTCGCCTCCTTCGATGGACCGAGCTGACGAGCGCGCTCTTCATGACCGGGCTGATCTGGTTCGTGCAGGTCGTGCACTATCCGCTTTTTGCCAAGGTCGGCGCGGAGTCTACGGGCTACCAGGCCGCACACATGACGCGCACGACCTGGGTAGTGGCGGCGCCGATGCTTGCCGAGGCCGGCTCGTGCGTCGTCCTCGGGCTGCTCGCCGTCGGTCCAGGTTGGCAACGTTGGCCGTCCACCGCGCTCCTCGCGGTCGTGTGGGGCGCGACCGCGTTTCTTCTCGTGCCGGCACACGATGCGCTCGCGCGCGGCTTCGATCCTGACGTCCACGGTCGTCTCGTTGCCGCAAACTGGATCCGCACCATCGCGTGGACGGCGCGCGCGGCGCTGTGCGTCGCGGCGATGGTGCGGGCGCCGGCCTGACCATCGCCGAGGTCGACTCCTCGCGGGTCGATCGTGCTGCTCCTTGCGCGATCAGGCGGCGATGGCCATCGCCGTCATCAGCGCGCCGAGCAACTGCTCCGCGCGGGCGGCTGCGGGGAGGCCGAGGGCGAGGCCAGGCGCGTCCGGCGGCGACGCGGCGTCGCGGCGCGCGATCTGCACGGCGCTTTCATGTGCATTCTGCACGTAAAGGCGTTCACCCGACGTCAGCTGCATGTCGAACCACCTCTTGAGCTCCCACGAGAGCGCAGCGTGCTCGGCCTCGTCGTCGGCGATCGCCGCGAACGCCTCGCGTATCTCGCTCGACTCGGCGTGGGCCGCCTGGTGGAGCGTCACGAGGGCGCCGAACGTCTCCCGGACGCAGCCTTCAGTCGCATTCTCGAGAGCTAGCTCGAAGAGCGAAGGCGTCGCCGCACCGGAGCTGAGGACACGCGGCTCCACGCCATGCTTGCGCGCGAGCCGGGCAAACAGCGAGGCATGCCGTGCCTCGTCCTTCGCGGCGGCGCGAGCGCGGGCGCTGAGCGCCTCGGGAGCGCCGGCGCTCTCGAGCGCGACGACGAGACGCTCGAATGCGAGCACGCTCGCCGCTTCGTAGTAGGCCTGGTGCGCAAGCCGTTCGGCGACCGTCTCGCCCGCGGGACACGGCGCGGTATCGCCGGGCACGCGTCCCACGCCGCACGCGCCGCAGAGGTAGGAGAGCTTGCCGTCGTTCGTCCAGGTGCAGGAGCGAAAGCCTTCGCCCGCGGTGGGCGCGATCGCGTCGCAGACGCGAGCGCAGTCGATCGTGCACTGGAAGAGGCCGTCTCCACTGGCTCGATTGCCGGCGCACGAAGCGCCGGGAGGACAGCAGTAGTCCGTCGAAGGAGCGATGGTCCCGTCGAAGCAGCGCCCGGTGTTGCCGCTCGAGCTGCTGGTGGAGCTGCTGCTCGTGTAGCCGCTGCTCGAGGAGGTCGAGCTGCTGGTGGAGCCGCTGCTGCTGGTGGAGCCGCTGCTGCTGCTCGTTCCGCCACTCGACGTGTCGACGACGTCGCCGCTCGTCGAGCCGCCGCTCGAGCCGCCGCCGTCGGTCGTCCTTGTCCCGCGAGAGCCGGTGCCCGCGTCGATGGCGCCACCGCAGGCCGTGCCGACGGCGGACGTGAGGAGGATCGAGCGAAAGAGGAGGGAAGCGTCGCGTCGAACCATGGTCGTCAGCAAGCAAAGCTCGTGCCCTGTCCCTGCGGTCTGATTCTGCCTCTTTGGACGAGAGATCGCGGCGACCGGCGCATGCCAGGCTGTGTCATCGACGGGCGGGCGTGTCGCGGTCGCGGATCGTCGGCAGCCTCCATGCAGCCGTTTCGAGGCGCGTGCTCGGTCGGCGCACGCCGGAGCTCAGGTCCTCGCCCGCTCGATGCTCTTTCGCGTATCCTCGCCCCGTGCGGTCCAGTCTGTCGCGTCTCTTCGTCGCCGGAGCGGCGCTCGTGAGCACCGCCTCGACTTTCGGTAGACTGGACGCGTGGAGGACGTGACCACCGCGGCACGTCAGTCGCTTCGTTTCGTGGTCATCGGGGCATGTCTCGCCGCGGGCAGTTGCTCTCTCTTCGTCGATGTCGACGGGCTCTCTGGACGCGACGCGCCGTCGGCAGACGCGTCGATCACCACCGGTGACGGTCAGACCACCGACGGCCCGACGGCGGACGGCGGTGTCGACAGCGGTGTCGACAGCGGTAAGGAGACAGGGCCCCCCGCGCCGTTCTGCGCGAACGTGGACGCCAGCTTCTGCGATGACTTCGACGATCCCGGGCGCGCTTTCCTGATGGGGAACTGGGACTTCGTCGAGGTGTCCGCGGGTGGCGCCGCGGTCCTCGACACGACGAACCCGCGCTCGCCGCCGCGCGCCGCGCGCTTCACCTACGCGGCGAACGTCCCGCCTCCTGCCTTGGGGTGCAGCTACGCGCGACTCTATCGTTCGGTTTCGCTGGAGGCGAAGAGTCACCTGACACTGTCGTTCAGCGCGTGGCTAGGCGATGCGAAGGGCGGGCTCGAGCCCAAGGATGTTCTGGCCCACCTCAACTGGATCGACGGCCCCGTGGACTGCATCTTGCTCTGGAGCCCGACGCGTCCCACCGGCACTCTGCGCGAGGAGCGCCCTTCCGCTCCGGCCGATCCGGTCGTCGTGCACCCCATCGCGGCAGGGCCCCCCGCCGGCGCCTGGCACCGATACGTCCTCGACGTCGACCTCGCGAGCCGCGACCTGCGCTTCGAGATCGACGGGGTGAACGCGTTGAACGCCGGCGAGAAGGTGGCCGCGCTGTGTCCGGCAGCTCCGACCCGAGTCACCTTCAGCCTTGGCTTCTATTGTGCCGAGAATCGGCTCGTCTCGTCGGAGGTCAGCTTCGACGACGTGACGCTCGACGTCCGGTGAGGCCGCGGGCGGCGGCGGCGGCGTCCTCGAAGCTGTCACCGCTCGCACTCACGGTTTTGCTCATTTTGCGCTCACGCTCGTCATCCCCTCTTCGTGAACCTGCGCTTCGCAGACGAAGGAGCGCTCGTCGCAATCTTCGTGGAGCTCGGTCGCCCGAGCCATCGAGTCTGGGCGCGGCGTCTTCACGGTCATTGAGCGACGGCGGCGGCGGTACGCGCGACTACTTCCTCACGGCTTCCAGCCATTCCTTGGGCAGCACGGCAGCGTCCAGCTGGAGCACGCGGATGATCTCCTTGAGTCGCCGTAGCTCGGTCACGCTGATGCGGCCGTCCTCCATCGTGGCCTTCCACGTGGTCTTGACGAACGATTCGAAGACCCCTTTCATCTCGTTCGCCGAGAGCTCGCCGGAGGCGAGGAACGCACGGAGCTCGGAGCGTTCGTCCTCATCCACGATGGCGTCGGAAAAGATGCGCGCAAGCTTACCGACGAGGGCATCCTTCGGATCCATGATCCGAAGGTATCTTCTCTGGTTCGCGGTGGCACCGTCCTCGTCGACAAGCCGACGCCACGCGAAGTCGTGAGCGTGGCGCTCGACGTCGATGAGCCAGGACCTCCGGGGGTGCGTCGTCCGCGACGCGGACGCTGGACTGGCTGTGACAACTTGCCACGAAGGACATGGTGCTTTGGATCGTCGTCCAAGCCC
>JAYSXP010000266.1:0-14687 GCA_043717125.1 Polyangiaceae bacterium
TTCATCGAGAAGTCGCCGCGTGAGTCGGCGACGACATACTTGAAGACGGTGCGATCGACGGTCGAGAACTCGGTGCGACGCCCGAGGTACTCGGCGCGAATGTTCGTCTTGTCGAGCCGGAGCGTCGCGTCGGCGCCGATGATGGCATACGACTGGTCGTTCTTGGGGTCGTAGGTCCCGTACATGCCGCTCATGCCGAGCGTGAGATCGCTCACCTCACCGGTCTTGAAGGTGAGCGCCATGCGGCCGCCGAAGGTCGGCCGAGCGTTGTCATCGACGTAGTACGCGGACGGCGAGCGCGACTGCTTGAAGTCGATGTCGAGCGACTTCGGATCCGCCTTGAAGCCGCTCACTGCGTACGCCGCGTAGTCGAACTGCACGGATGTGCCCAGCCACTTCGACCCGTTGATCTCGAGGCCGTTGTCGGGGAACGGGCTCGGGAGCACGCTCAGATTCCACTGCCGCATGCGGAGCATCCGTCCCATGTCGTACGGGAGGGGCTTGTCGCTCAGGCGATGGTTCGCCGGGTCGTGGCGCAGGTTGAAGGCACCGAAGCTCGGGCTGAAGCGGCCGACGCGGAAGTTCAGCTCGTCCGCGACGCGAACGTCGAAGTACATCATGTCCGCTTCGAAGCCGTGGCAGCCGTAGCAGACCTTCATGTTCGCGGAGACCTTCTCCGAAAAGTCGACGGCGAGCTTGCCGGCGAACTCCATCGTGAAGCCATCGAACGTGTTCGGGCTGGCCTTGGCAGAGCGCGCTGTCGGAACGAAATTGTAGTCGAGCTGCGCCGAGCCGGCGAAGTTGCGCTCGATGGCGCTCGCCGGAGTGGCCAGCGCGAGCAGCGCGGCGAAGAGCGTCGCGAACGCGACGAAGAGCGCGCGACTGGAGCGCATCACGTCCCTCCTCCGTCGACGGTGGAGGCGGGCGGGGCGAGCACCGGTATGTTCTGGGTCGCATGCGAAGGAGCAGGCGTGCCGCCGTTCTTCTCGGCCTGGATGCGCCGCAGGTCGGCCGCGTAGTAACGGAGGAAGCCGAGGATGGCCTCCTGATCGGTGTACGAGATGCCGCTCGCGGGCTGGCGGCGCATCCGGTTCACGTAGAGCGCCCACTGCTCGTCGTCGGTGATGTTCGCGTTGAGAGGACGTGCGAGCGAGTGACACTTCGAGCACTTGTGGGCGAACACGTCGTAATCGGCGCGGATGGTCTCGGGCATCTTGCTCGTGTCGAGGCCTTCGCCTCGATGACACGCCGATGCGGTGACGACGGCGAGTGCAGCCGCGGCTGACGCGAGGAGAGGGCGAAGGATCATTCGTCGTCGGCTCCGATTGCGCCTTCGGCGATCCAGTCGATCATCAGCTGGAGCTGTTCGGCGTTCCAATACGGGCCGCCCTTCGGCATGCGCGCGCCGCTGTAGGTGCCCTTCAACTTCTGCACGAGCGCCGACTCGCAGGGCTTGCCCGGGACGATGATGTCGTCGGACGTGTGGCGGCCGCCCTTCCTCACGCTCGCGAGCGTGCGGATGTCGAAGCCCGTTGCGTTGAAGCCTTCCATCGTCCCCGCCACCGGCGAATGACACATCCCGCAGGACGGCGGTCCGGGCACCTTGCCGGCCATGATGGGACGGATCTGATCCTTGAAGCTGACCTTCACCGCAGGGTTCGAATCCGCGTCGACGCAGGCGGTGAGCCGCTCACCGACCTCCGGCTCGACCGCGCCGCAGGCGGGAGCAAGCACGAGCGCGACGAGCGCGAGCACCGTCACTCGGTCACTGTCACGCGGCCTCACCCGGTTGCCCCTCACCCTCACGCGGCGATGCTACACCGCGCCACGAAGCGCGTGGCCATGAGATTGCTCAGTCGCAGGTGACGGAGATGGGCACGTCGAACGCGGGATCCCCGGTGACGTCACCGCTCTTGCTCTTGTAGGCCGCCGTGCGCCCCGTGCTCCCTGCGATGCACTGGGCGAGCGGCGCGGGACACCCCGCACAGCTCGCACTTCGGAAGCCGCCGTTGTCGCGAAACTCGAGATGTACGCTGCCGCTGATGGGCGCGCTCGGCTTCTCGACAAGCGATCGTTGCGCGCAGGCCGTCCACGCGGCGGCGGTGCCGTTGAGCGTGAGATCCTTTGCGTTCGTTCCGCCCACGGAGCGGATCTGGCCGGCGGTGGCGCGGCAGGTCATCGGGTTGAACGCAGGCGCTGCGGGAGCGACAGGCGGAGGGGGCGCAGGTGCGACCGTCAGAGCAGGCGGCGGCTCCGGCGCGAGAGGGGGCGCCGGCGCGACCGCGACCGCGACGGCCGCGACCGGCTCGGGTGTCGCCTTCGCCGTGCCCCGCGGCGTCGGCACGCCCGGCACCTTCGAAAGCTTCGGATCCACGGGGCTCGGCGGAGGCGACAGCTCCGTCGGCGTGCTCGGCGGCGTGAGCGCGACCGAGCTCGCGAGCCCCGTCGCGACCTGCGTGATCGGGCCGGTGGGCACCGCGGTGATCGGCGCGCCGTCCTCCGACCTGCCATGCGGACGCGACGTGAGCCTCGTCGTCATGACGACGCCTGCACCGCCCACGAGGAGCGCTCCCAGCGCGAGACCGACGAAGAGACCGGCGCGCGATTTTTTCTCCGGCTCGGGCGGCGCGGCCGCCGTTCCGAGCGGCGTGAGGTGGCTCGCCGAGATCCCGCCCGCGACCGTGGGCGCAGACTCGATCGCCGGGCTGCGCGCCGTCATTCCGCTCGCGACCATCGGCGCCAATCCGCCGACGACCACCCTCGGCACGGTGCCAGGGGGGCTTTCCGCGTGCGCTTGCTGGAGCGTCGCCGCGGCGATGTCGACGGGAGCCGGACGCCCGTCGAGCGCCTCGCGGATCGCGCTGCGCATCGCGCGAGCGGACTCGAAACGATCGTTCGGTTGCTTGGCGATCGCCTTGAGCGTGACCGCCTCGAGGCCCTTGTGAACACTTGGGTAGTGCACGGAAGGGGCGGACGGCGCCTCGGTGATGTGCTTCAACACGACGGCGAGAGCGTTGTCGCCTGTGAACGGCGTCCGGCCGGTGAGCAGCTGATAGAGGATGATCCCCATCGAGTAGATGTCGGAGCGCGGGTCGAGCTTCTCGCCGCGCGCCTGCTCGGGGGACATGTACTCGGGCGTGCCGACGACGAGGCCTTGGGTCGTGAGCTTCTGTCCGGCGGGGCCGGCGGGCGTGGGCTCGTCGTCCTTCTCCGTGATCTTCGCGATGCCGAAGTCGCAGACCTTGACGACGTAGGCTTCCTTCTCGTCGTCGTTCTTCTGGCGGAGCATCATCAGGTTCTCGGGCTTGAGATCCCGATGGATGACGCCCATCTCGTGCGCGACGGCGATGGCCGCGAGCGCCTGCATGACGATGTCGCCGACGTCGGCATTGGAGATCGGCCAGTCGTCGTGGATGACGCGATAGAGGTCGCGTCCCTCCACGTACTCCATGGCGATGTAGAGGAGGCCGTCCGGCTCTTCTCCGAAATCGATGACGCGCATCGAGTTCGGGTGGTCGAGCCGGCTCGCGGCCTTGGCCTCACGGTGGAAGCGGCCGACGAAGTTCGCGTCGCCGGCGACCGCGCGGTGCATCACCTTCACGGCGACGTTCTTCTCGAGCGCAGCGAAGCGAGCTTTGTAAACCGCGCCCATCGCGCCGCCGCCCAGGAACTTCTCGATCTTGTATTTGCCAGAGATGGTGCGCCCGATCATCGCGCGGTCGCCTTGATCCGTATCTGGCTCGGGGCTCGTCACCTCGCTCGACGGCCCGAAGCCACTGGACATGGCTCGGTTCTGACTCGGCCCCTCGGTCATCACTCAGGAGTGTAACCACCCCCCGGGGGTCACCGCCACAGCTGCGGACTCCGGCTGCACCTAGGGTTGCCATATGCCCGCGTGATAGCGACGCGACGTGCCCGAGGTCGACCTGCGCCGCTACCGGGTGAAGCGCAATTGGTTCGCCGCGCGGACCGCGCGCGAGGGTGTCGTGGTGGCCCACGAGGGGCGTTCACGAGTTTCCCCCCGAGGCCATTCCGGAGGCAGACCTCGCGAGCGCCCGCGTCCGGAAGAACCGCCACGCGGCTCGCATCCAGAAGGTCGGCATCGTGCTTCAGGTCGGCCGTGGCGGTGTGCGGCGTGAGGACGAAACGGGGCCCACCGTCACGAAGTCGGCCAGGTTTCCGCCGGCCGTCTGCGCGAAGCTCGAAAAGCGGGCGCGCGCGGAGGGGAGCTCGCCGAGCGCGTCGCCTAGTCGAGAGCGGCGCGGGCCTCGGCCACGACGGCGCGCTCCTCTTCACCGACCTCGGAGACGGCGTCGGCGACGGCGCGCGGGTCGTCGCCTGCGAGGATGCGCTCGCGCGCTTCGGCCGAGCCGACGAGCAGATCGAATGCGGGAATCGTGTCGACGAACTCGTACTTCTCCGTGCGAAAGCGAAACTCGTCCGGGGCTGCGTGATGCGCGAGCGCGATGAGCGCCACGTAGGTCGCGACGGGACGGAACGTGCGCGTGTCCGTCACGTGGATCTGCACGCCACCGCAGCACTTCTTCGCGTGCTTGTGAAACGTGGGCTCGAAGCCGACCGGACGCGCAAGGAAGCCGTGGAGCCCGGTCTTCGCGAGCCCTTCTGCGAGCGCCTTGCCCGACACCCACGGAGCGCCGGTGATCTCGAACGGGCGCGTCGTACCGCGGCCGTCGGAGAGGTTCGTTCCTTCCAGGAGGCACCCGCCGGGGTAGACGAGCGCCGTGTCGTACGTCGGCATGTTCGGCGAAGGCATGACGAACGCGCGATGCCACGCCGAGGCGTGTGCTTCGCGATCGAGCCCTTGCACGGACAGCACCTCGATGAGCTCACGATAGCCCTCTCGCTTCGCGCGCCACGCGACGATCTCGCCGAGGGTCAGCCCGTGGCGGATCGGCACGCGCTCGAGGCCGATAAAGGAGAGAAAGCCTGCATGCTGCAACTTTCCCTCGATCGAGCTGCCACCGAGGGGATTTGGGCGATCGAGCACGAGGACGCGCACGCCCTTGTCGCGACAGGCGCGCGCAACGAGGACCGCCGACCACACGAACGTGTAGTAGCGAGCGCCGACGTCCTGCATGTCGATGATGACGACGTCGAGGCCGTCGAGGTCTTCGGTCTTCGGCGAGAGATCTGCGAAGGTCTCGCCGTAGAGGCTGACCACGCGCGTGCCGTGCTTGTCGTCCTTGGCGTCGCCGACGCCGATCATGTCCTGAGCGTGCCCGGCCCAGCCGTGCTCGGGGCCGAAGAGCACCTCGGGCACGATCCCGAGCTCCGCGAGCACGTCGGTGAGGTGAACGAGCCCCTTCGAGACCGACGCGGGATGCGCGAGCAGCCCGACACGCGAGTTCGCGAGGCGCGCAACGAGGTCGGGGCGCTGGACGAGGAGATCGAGGCCGGTATGCACGACCGCGATGGTACATGAGCCGCGCGAGGGAAAGGCGCGACCGCGAGCGCGTCGTAACTTGCCGCGAGGTCGGTGAGCCTGGCACGCGGGGCCGAGCGGGAGGAGGAGCGCGACCGGCAGCGCCGCCAGCATCGTGCGCGACTCGCTCGTCCCGCGAAGGGTGCTCGACGCCCATCCGTCGATCGTACGTGCGGGCGGCCTGGCCAGGCGATCTGCGCGAGCCTGTCTCGCGAGCGTTGCACACGACCTCACTCTCCAGGCGTCGGCGATCGCCGCGAGCCTCCCTTCCCGGGATCGCAATTAATGCGTGCTCAACGGGTCCTTCTTCACAGATGCCTCAAATGAGGCTCTGTCCGGTCTGACCTTTTTGCGCTATCGAGTACCTATCCCATGCGCCGCGTCCTGGTCGTCGACGACGAAGAGAACATCCGCCTCGTCCTCAAGACGCTCCTCAAGCGTCACGGCTACGAGGTCGAGACGGCCGACGGCGGCGAGGCGGCGCTCGCGCTCGTCGACTCGTTCGGCCCCGACGTCATCCTCACCGACGTCCGCATGCCGAAGATGGGCGGCCTCGATCTCCTCGCTACCCTCAAGGCGAAGCAGAACCCCGCCACCGTGATCGTGATGAGCGCGTACGGCTCGGTCGACCTCGCGCTCGAGGCGATGAAGGCCGGCGCGTACGACTACGTCGGCAAGCCGTTCAAGCCGGATGAGATCGTCCTCGCGCTCCGCAAGGCCGAGGAGCGCGAGACGCTCCGCCGCGAGAACCGCGCGCTCAAGGAGCAGATCCAGAAGGAGAGCCAGTTCGAGTCGATCCTCGCGAAGAGCGCGCCGATGACGGACATCTTCCGCACCATCACGAAGATCGCCGACTACAAGACGACCGTCCTCATCCAGGGCGAGAGTGGCGTGGGCAAGGAGCTCGTCGCGCGCGCGCTCCACACGCGCTCGAACCGGAAGAACCAGCCGTTCGTCACCATCAACTGCGGCGCCATCCCCGAGAACCTCCTCGAGACCGAGCTCTTCGGCCACAAGAAGGGTGCCTTCACCGATGCCAACGCCGATCGCCGTGGCCTCTTCGAGGAGGCCGACGGCGGCACGCTCTTCCTCGACGAGATTGGCGAGCTCCCGCTGAACCTCCAGGTGAAGCTGCTGCGCGCACTACAGGAGGAGACGATCCGCAGGCTTGGTGACTCGAAGGACATCAAGATCGACGTCCGCATCATCGCCGCGACGCACCGCGACCTCGCCGCCGAGGCGAAGGCCGGCCGCTTCCGCGAGGACCTCTTTTACCGCATCAACGTGCTGCCGATCCTCATCCCGCCGCTTCGCGCGCGCAAAGAGGACGTGAACCTCCTGGTCGATCACTTCCTCACGCGCAACAACGCGCGCCTCGGGACGCAGATCCGCGCGGTCAACATCGACGCACGCAAGCTGCTCCTCGAGTACCAGTGGCCGGGCAACGTCCGCGAGCTGGAGAACACGATCGAGCGCGCGATGGTGCTGTGCGACGGCGACGTCATCGACGCGCACGACCTACCCGAACGCCTCCGCGAAGCCCTCGACCCCGTGCAGGTGCAGCTCGCGAGCGGCGAGCTCTCGATCAAGAAGACGACCGCGGCGATCGAGGCGATCCTCATCCGGCGCGCCCTCCAGAAGACCCGCGGCAACCGCACGCGCGCTGCGGAGCTGCTGGAAATAAGCCACCGCGCGCTGCTCTACAAGATCAAGGACTACAGCATCACCGAGCTGTAGGGTGGTCGCGGCGCGCGCCTACTGAGTCAGTGGCAACCGCACGCTGGGCAAGTGCTACCATCGCGCGCATGCGGGCCCCTCTCTTCCGTTGCGCCATCTTCGTCGCCGTCTCGTCACTCGCCGTTGCCGCCGTGTCGCTCGGCGGCTGCGGCGGCAAACCGAAGCAGGTCGGTGAGTACCCGGCCGAGAACAGCGGCGGGACCAAGTCGAACGAGGAGACGCCGAAGTGGGAGGGCGCGGCGCCGCCGCCGCCACCGATCTCCCAGGAAGAGAAGGCGGAGAAGGCGAAGCCGAAGACGGGAGGCGGCGTCAACGAGGCCGCGACGCGGCGCACCGATCAGTACGACAAGGAAGCGACCGAGACCGTCATCAAGCGCGCGGCGCGCCAGGTGAAGGAGAACTGCGGTCAGGCGAAGGACGACAACGGCAAGGCCGTCGGCCCCTGGGGCAAGGCCACGTTGCAGATCCAGCTTGGAGCGGCCGGTCGCTCCAAGGGCGTCACCGTCCCCGCGCCCTACCAGAGCAAGCCGGTCGGCAACTGCGTCGAGAAGGCCTTTTCGAACCTCACGTACCCGCCGTGGGGCGGCGCTGACACCGAGGTGTCCTGGGACGTGGAGATCGTGAACCCCGGAGAGCAGCCGGCCAAGAAGTAGCTGGATCCCCGGCCCTCCCTTTCTGGGCCTGTGAGATCAACGGGGATCGGTAAGTATTCGAAAGCGCAGCGTTCCGCTGCGGCCATATCTTTCGTCACTGCCGGCACATGGTGTGCAGATGTATGCGCAACATGTCCGGCTCCTCTTCCTCTGTCGCCACTCGCCTCCTCCGGATCGCGGCCCTCGCCTCCCTCGCTTCGTTCACAATCGCGGCCGTCGGATGCAGCTCGGAAGCGACCGTCGGTGACGAGGAAGACGAGGAGGGCGCGGGCGTCGAGGTCGGCGCGCTCGTACCCGCGGCGGCCGGTCCGCTGAAGTTCCGCGAGGCCTGCAAGGCCGGCACGAAGATCACGATCGCCGCCGTCGGCGACGTCCTCCTCCACAGCCCGCTCCAGCAGCAGGCGTACGCGTCGCCCGAAGGGCATCACAGTCTCTGGAAGAACGTCGAGCCGCTGCTCGCGCGCGCAGACCTCACGTACGCGAACCTCGAAGGCCCATGCGCCGAGGGCCTCTCGACGACCGGCGAGATGACCGACCCGGGCAAGCGCTTCGACGGCAAGGTCTACTCGAGCTACCCGCAGTTCAATTACCACCCGTCGCTCATCGGCTCGCTCAAGGAGAGCGGCATCGACGTGGTGTCGACAGCGAACAACCACGCGCTCGACCGCCGCTGGGCCGGTGCCGACCGCACCATCAAGAACCTGAAAGAAGCGGGCCTCCCCTTCGCGGGCACCAAAGCTTCGACCGACACGAACCCGTCATGGTTCACGATCACCGAGGCCAAGGGCGTGAAGGTCGCCTGGGTCGCGTGCAGCTTCTCGACGAACGGGATCCCCGACACGAAGAGCCAGGTCCTCCATTGCTACGAGGACAAGGCCACGCTGCTCGCGACGATCAAGAGTCTCGCGGCACGTGGCTCCGCCGACGTCGACGCGATCATCGTCACGCCGCACTGGGGCGTCGAGTACAACCACGCGCCGGAGCAGCAGGAGAAGAACCTCGCTCACGAGATGCTCGACGCAGGCGCCACCGCGATCCTCGGCGGGCATCCCCACGTCGTGCAGCCGTGGGAGAAGTACACGACGCGCGACGGTCGCGAAGGCTTCGTCATCTACTCGCTGGGCAACTTCGTCAGCGGTCAGAGCGGCGTCGACAAGCGCTCCTCCCTCATCCTCTACGTCGGCCTCACCAAGGGCACGGACGGCAAGGTCACCGTCAACGGCGTCCGCCACATGCCGCTCACGATGGCGCAGTCGCCCTACACGGCGAAGCTCGCGACCGGCGACAGCCTCGATCAGACGACCAAGATCCTCGGCAGCTGGAACAAGCTAGAAGCGAACGCCGATCTCGTCACGAACCCTGAGTGCCAGTGATGCGGGCGGCCTCGCGCCTTTCCTCGTACAATCGAGGGTGATGGCGGGCGAAGAACGAACGCGTGAGGTCTCGCGCACGACGCTGGAGAAGGTTCATCGGCTGTCGATCGCCGTCGCACGCGGTCACGACGCCGGAAAGCTCGTCGAGTGCGAGGCAGGGCACGTCGCGAGCGTCGGAACCGCAGCCGACAACGACGTCGTTCTCGCCGACGACGCCGTGAGCCGTTATCACCTCGAGCTCGCGGTCGTGCCCGACGGGATCGCCGTGCGCGATCTCGGAAGCACCAACGGCACGTTCGCCGGCAACGTGCGCGTACGCGACGCTGTCGTGCCGCGCGGCAGTCAGCTCCGCGTGGGGGTCACGGTCCTCCTGCTCGACGCCGCCGATGCTCCGCGGCCCACCGCGGACGCCGAGCCCGAGCTCCCCGGCATGGTGTTCGCGAGCGAAGCGATGCGGGAGGTCGCGCGGCGCGTTCGCATGCTCGCAGCGGTCTCGACGAGCGTGCTCGTCCACGGCGAGACGGGCGCCGGCAAGGAGCTCGTCGCGCGCGCGGTGCACGAGCTCGGGCCGCGGAAAGCCAAGCCGTTCGTCGTCGTCGACTGTGCGTCGATCGCACCGACGCTCCTCGAGGCCGAGCTCTTTGGGCACGAGAAGGGCGCGTTCACCGGAGCCGTGCGCGATCGCGCCGGAGCGTTCGAGCGCGCCGACGGCGGAACGGTGTTCCTCGACGAGGTCGGCGAGCTTCCGGCCATCGCGCAAGCCTCACTCCTCGGCGTCCTCGAACGGAAGCGTTTTCGCCGCGTCGGCGGCGACCAGGAAATCACCGTCGACGTCCGCGTCGTCAGCGCGACCAATCGTGATCTCCGGAGCGAAGTCAATCGCGGCTCCTTCCGCGCCGATCTCTATTTCCGCCTCGCGGGTGCGAGGGTCGTCGTGCCTCCGCTCCGCGAGCGCCCCGAGGACGTGGCGGTCCTCGTAGGTCACTTCGCGCTCGAGTTGACCGGGACCGCAGCACTGCCCATCGCGCCGGAGCTTCTCGCTGCGCTCGCCGAGCAGCACTGGGCCGGCAACGTGCGCGAGCTTCGCAGCGCGGTCGAGCGCGTCGTGGCGTTCGGCGCATCCGACCTCGGCGCGATGCTCGAAGACGGCGTGCCCGCGGATATGAGGACTCCTTCGGCTGCGCCGAAAGCGAAAGCCGACGACAAACCGATCGAGCGCTACCGCGACGCGAAGGCCAATGCCGTCTCCGCCTTCGAGCAGAGCTATCTCGCCACCATCATCGAACGCTGTGAGGGCAACGCGTCCGAGGCCGCGCGGCGCGCACAGATGGATCGGCCGTATCTGCTCGCGCTGCTCCGTCGTTACGGACTGCGCTGACGGAAATCACAGGGCGACCTTCGGGAGTTCGTCCCGTGTGATTCACACGACTTCGACGCGAGCGCAGGCGATCATGCCTGCGAGCCCCAGCGCGACGACGAGCACGCACGACACGTTGGTGAACGTCGAGAGGCCGCCGCAGCGCAGCAGGTTGCCGAAGACGACGAAGAGAAATCCGTAGAGCGCGACGCGCTTCCAGACCGCGACGGGAACCACCGCGAGCGAATCGAGAGCACGTGCGGGTGCCGTCGGCGCCCTCGACGCCGGCGGTCGCCAACCAGGATGGCTGTACGAAGGTGTGCCCCACGGCGCCGGCGCCGGTTCGGCGGACGCCATCGTCGCGACGAACGCGCCGTACGGACCCACGACTTCGTGCGCGCGGGCGGGCTCGAGCTCGAGCTCGAGGTGGACGGGGGCGATCTTGGAAACGTCGATCGACAGCTCGCCGTTAGGGGTCATGGCCATCTTGCTCATGCCGGCACTGGAGCAACCGCCATGCCGCCCTTGAAGAGCCGTTCGGGCGACGAATTGCCGTAATTCGAGGCGCGGCGCGTTGTCCACCACCAACGCCGTTGGCGCGCCCCAACAGGCGCCGCTCGTCAGCGCCGGACGCGCGACGCAGCCCCCATGGCGACCCCGCCGATCGCCGCGACCAGGAGGATCAGCACCGAGACCACGAAGCCGCCGCGGAAGAACACGATGTTGAGCAGGAACGCGAAGAGCGAGTAGCCGACCACACGCTTCGACAACGCGACCGGCACCTCGCCGAGCGGCTCGAGCCAAGCCGGCAGCGGAGACGGCGCGACCATGTGAGGCGCCGCAGGCGCGACCCCCGCGGGGAGCCGCTGGGGCACACGCGCGATCGGATGCTCGGGCGTCTCACCGAGGTGGGGCTCCGGAGTGTCGGGGAGGTCGAGCTCGAAGGGCGCCATCTCCGCGACGGAGCCGTCGTCTTCGAGCATGCGCATGCCCTCGCGCGACGACGATGCCGGAGGCGAAGCGACCACGTTCGGCGCAGGCGCATGCGCGACCGACGCGGGGACCTGCGCCGTCGGCGCCTGATCGCCCGCGCCGGCGAACGCAGACTTGGCATCACGCGCCGACGTCGGGCGGCACTGCGGCTCCTTCGCGAGGAGGCGCAGCACGAGCGCATCGAGCCACGCGGGGATCGCGTACGCGGGGGCACGCTCGCGCAGCGACGTCGCCGGCACGCTCAGCTGTTGATGAATGATCGTCGCGACGTTCCCACCCGCGAACGCCGGCTTGCCGGTGAGCATGCAATAGAGCGTCATCCCGAGCGCGTAGAGGTCGGTACGACCGTCGACGCGACTCCCGTGAATCTGCTCCGGCGCCATGTACTCGAACGTCCCAACGATCATGTCGGGGTCGGTGCGCGCCGTCGTTCCGTCGATGCGCTTCGCGATGCCGAAATCCAGCAGCTTCACCCGGCGGCCCGGGGCCGCGCCGCGCGTGAGGAAGATGTTTGCGGGCTTGAGGTCGCGATGCACGAGCCCTGCGTCGTGGGCGGCGGCGAGCGCGTCGCAGACCTCACTCGCGATCTCGACGGCCTCGGCGGGCTCGATGTGGCTGTCACGCTTGATCCGCTCGTCGACCGTCTCGCCTTCGAGAAGCTCCATCACGAGAAACGCGTCACCGCTGTCCTCGCCGACGTCGAAAACCTCGACGATCGACGGGTGGCGCACGCCCGCGGTGCGCGTCGCCTCGGTGAGAAAGCGCTCCTTTGCGCCGCTGATTCCCTCGTCGACGACGAGCTTTATGGCCACGAGGCGATCGAGCCGAAGGTCGCGCGCCCGATACACGACGCCCATTCCTCCGCGTCCGACCGCGGCCTCGAGGCAGTACCTGCCGCCGAGCGTGCGCGGCTCGTTCACCCCGCGCTCCTTCTCAGATGCCTTCATCCATGCGGCGCATGCCTTCGAGGAGCAGCGCTTCACTCGACTCGACCATCACACGCTTCGGCGGGGTGAATCCCGGGTCCAGGGCAAAGTCGCCCTCTTCGAACTTGAGCAGCGCGTAGAACGCGTCGGCGCCGGTAAGCTCGCCGATGAGCGCGTTCGCGATGTTGCCCTCGAGGAAGTGAATCTCGCCGTTCTTGCCAGCGGAGCGCACGTTGAGCTTCCCGGTCTTGCGGCCGTGGAAGAGGACCTGGACGATGTCGGGCAGGCCCATCTCGCGCAGGCTGCCGTTCACGCCCTTCGCGCCGCGGCCGGTCGACCACTGATCGAGCATCGCCTTCAGCTTCGCGACGAGGACGTCGGCCTGGACGGGCTTCGCGACGAAGTCCATCGCGCCGAGCTCGAAGGCGCGGTTCGCCTCGGTGCGCCCCTGCTTCGCGGTGTGCACGACCCACGGCATGTCGCGGCCCCAGGCCTCCTTGCGAGCCTCGCTGAGGAACGCGAGGCCGTCGGCGTCGGGCAGCTCGAGCTCACAGACGACGAGGTCGAAGTCGGCGCCCTCGGCCGTCGCGAGCTTGCGAGCAGTCTCGACGCTGCGAGCGGTCTTCACGTCGAAGCCTTGCTCGACCATGCGAAGCTCGAGGACAGTCGACTCCTCGGGGTCGGCGTCGACCAGGAGCACGCGATAGCGGCTCGCGAGCAGCTTCGCCTTCATGTCCTCGCCGAGGACGAGCGCCTTGAAGAGATCGAGAATGCTCGGGTCGAAGATGGTGCCCTTGTGCTTGATGAGTACGTTCATCGCTTCCGCGGGGCCGAGGACCTTGCGGAACGGGTTGCGCGGATTCTGCGTGAGATCGGCGTACGTGTCTGCGACGGAGAGGAGGCGTGCACCGAGCGGGATCTCCTTGCCGACGAGCTTGTCGGGGAATCCGCGACCGTCGACGCGCTCGTACATGTGGAAGACGGCGTTCTTGATCGACGGCGTGAGGCGCACCGCTTCGAGGAGGCGCAGCGGCGTGTCGTAGGCCTTCTGCGCCGCGACGCGATGGCCCTCGTACTCGGCGCAGTTGAGCGCCGTGAGATGAAACTGGCCCATCTTGCCGAGGTCGTGGATGTGACCAGCGACGATCATCGCCTGCGTCTCGGCGCGGTCGAGACTCATGCGCTCGGCGACGCGACGAAGCAGCCGCGCGACCTGCGAGGAGTGACCGCGCAGCTCCTGGCGCGAGTTCTCGAGCAGGCTCACGAGCACGGTGAGGAGCTCGATGGTCGTGTCGTGCTGGAGGACGTTGAGTCGCCCGAGCTCGCTCGTAGGGGGCTCGCTGTTCGGTCCCTTCTTGTGGCTCGCGGGGATCGAGGCCACCGGCTTGGGGGCGATTGAAGGCTCCTCGATGCGCGGGACGGCAGCGGCGCGGGCCGGCTGGCCGAGCGGGGCTGCCGGAGCCTCCAACGTGGGTGCGGCTAGCTCGGGTGCGCTGGCCGGCGGTGGCGGAACCGAGAGCGACATGCCTCCCGAACGTCCCGTCCGGCGCGCCGACTCGATGGGGCGACCGCCGGTCACGGGAGCAGGTGGAGGCTGGTTGCGCGCCAGCTTCGGAGGCGGCGGCTCGTCGTCGTCGTCGAACTCGCGCGGACCCCGCGCGGCGACAGGAAGCGGCGGCACGACACCACGCGGCGCCGCGGGCGCGGGGCTCTTGCGCTCGTCGTCGGGTGACGAGGGCGACGGCTGCCGGAAGGTGGCCGGCCTGACGCGGCCGTCGGGCGCGATCTGCTGGCCGAAATCGTAGTCGACGGCAGCCGCGCGGACGAGGATGTCGAAGGCGTGCTGGTCGTTGGCGTGGTGCTTCCGGATCGCGGCGGCGATCGCGGCGGGCCGCGCGACGAACGCCTTCACCGTTCCCGCGCCCGAGACGACCTGGATGTCGCGAAGCACTTCCTCGTTGTCGGGATCCGCGGTGACGACGCTGAGCACGTTCTTCTGTGCGTCGAAGAGCACCGGGAAGACGCCGAGCGTCTCGGCGACCCGACGCGGGACCATCTGCACGGTGGCGCGCGGGATGGCGGCGTTCGCGAGCTTCTCGGTCGTCAGGTAGTTCGTGCGGTAGATCCCCGACAGCGCTCTGAGGAGGTCGCCCTCGCTCATGATGTCGTTGTCGATGATCACTTCCTCGGCGCGGATGTTCTGCT
>JAYSXP010000267.1:0-5089 GCA_043717125.1 Polyangiaceae bacterium
GTTGATGGCGCGAAAGGTCCGCTCGCCGCGGGCATTCGTGTCGACGATCGCGACGGTGCATGCGCCGCAGTCACCCTCCGCGCACCCCTCCTTGCTGCCGGTGCGGCCGGTGTTGCGGAGCCACGTGAGGAGCGACGTGTTCGCGGAGGTATGAGCCGAGCCGCCGTCGACGCGAACCACACGACCGTTGAGGACGAAATCGAAGGTAGTAGAGGCGGGCGAGGCCATGGGCCCATGATAGCCGGCCCCACCCGGATCGAGGGATCCCCGTGCGGCAAGCTCGGCGTTACCGCTCGTCGCAGACGCTTCCTCACGAACGATCGACCAGCCCGACGATTTTTTCGTTACATCTGGGGCTCCCCCGCCGGTCTCCCCGATGTCCGAGCCGCGAATGACCGCTGACGAGATCGCCGCTGCCTACACGCAGTACGGCCACCTCGTGCTCCGGCGGTGCCAGCGGCTATTACGGCGTGACGACGCCGCCGAGGATGCGCTGCAGGAGGTGTTCGTGCGGTTGTGGCGGTACGGGGATGCTTTTCGAGTCGCCGAGTCGAAGGTGGCGTGGCTCTACCGCGTCGCCGATCGGTGCTGCTTCGACGCGCTCTCGCGAGACAAGTCGCGTCTCGAGGAGCCGCTCGACGAGTCGAGCCCGGACCTCGCGGCGCCGGGCAACGGGCGGCCCGCCATCGAGGACCGCGAGATCATCCTCCGCTTCCTCGAGCGCTTCGACGACCGGGTGAAGGAGGTCGCCGTCCTCCACTACCTCGACGAGCTCACGCAGGAGGAGATCGCCGCCGCGACAGGATGGTCGCGCCAGACCGTCATCAAGAAGCTCGCCTACCTCGCCGAGCGCGCCGAGACGCTGCGCGCGAGCCTTCTCGACGGGAACGACAGCCCATGACGAAGCATCCCAGCCGGCTCACGCTCGAACGTTCGTCGGTCGACGATCTGCCCGAGGCGCAGGCACGCGAGGTGTCGGAGCACGTCCGCGACTGCGACGAATGCACGCGGTGCATTGCCGAGCTGACCGGCGCCCGAGAGCGGCTCCTCGCGGCCGTGCCCGCCGAACGCTTCACCGCGCAGGTCGCGGCGCGGCGCGATCGGGTCGTTCGCCTCCGCGATCGCCGACTGCCCCGCATCGCGGCCGGGATCACCGCGCTCGCAGCCGCCGCTGCGCTACTCGTTCTCGTTCGCAGGCCGCCGAGCGGCGACGGCGAGACGCCGGGCATCGCGCTGAAGGGCGGCGGCGCGAGCGTCTACCGGAGCCGCGACGGACAGGTCCACGCGCTGACCAGCGAGGACACCATCCGCGCCGGTGACGCGCTGCGCGTGACGGTGACGCAGGCCTCGCCGACGCGTGTCGCGGCATGGTTCGTCGACGCGCACGGCCAGGTGGATCGGGTCTTTCCAGACGGCGTGATGCTAGTCCCCGCAGGCGAGTCGTCGATGCCCGGGAGCGCGGTGGTGGACAGCCCGTGCGTTGACCTCGACCTCATCATGCTCACGAACGCGCCGGCGTCGATCGTCGACCTCGAGCGACGCCTGCACGAGGCCGCTGACGGCGGGCCGAGCCCGAACGGAGACGTGTGGGTCCCACCTGGCGCCTGGCGCCGGCACTTGCGATGCGAATGATCCGCGTGCTGCGCCCGGTCGCCGGCGCGATGGCTACGTTCGCGGTCCTGTCGTTCGCCGCGCCCACGCCCGCGCTCGCCGCACCGCCGCCGTCTTCGCGCGACGTCGTCGCGGTCGTGGTGGGAGCCAACATCGGCGGCGCCGACGAGGCGCCGCTGCGCTTCGCGACCTCGGACGCACGCCGCGTGGCGGATCTTCTCGCGGAGCTCGGTCAGGTGAGCCCCGGCAACACCATCGTCGTCACCGCCGACACGCCCGAGCAAATACTGGGCGCGCTTCGCCAGGCGCGCGATCGCGCGCAAGCCCTTGCAGGATCGGGTCGCCCGAAGACCTTCGTGTTCTACTATTCCGGGCACGGCGACGACGATTCGCTCCACCTTGCGAAGGGACTCGTTCCCATGAGCGATCTCCGCACGGCGATCGCCGCCATCCCGGTCGACCTGCGCCTCAGCATCGTCGACGCGTGTCGAACCGGCGGTCGCGCCAAAGGCGTCGGCTCCGGGCCCGCCTTCGATCTCGCAGCTGCGCCTGATTCGCCGCATGGCAGCGTCGAGCTGCGTGCCTCGTCGGTGGGCGAGGCCGCGCAGGAGTCCGACGAGCTCGGGGGCGCGGTCTTCACGCACTTCCTGGTGTCGGGTCTACGCGGCGCCGCCGACGCGGACCGCGATGGCCGTGTGACGCTCTCCGAGCTCTACGCGTACACCTACCGCGCAACGCTCCTGCGCACGACGAGCGCGCCCATCCTCCAGCATCCTTCGGTGCAGATGAACCTCGCCGGTGCCGGCGAGGTCGTGCTCACCACGCCGTCGGGCGCGCCCGCCTTTCTCGAGGTCCCACGCGGCTCGGAGCGCTACCTCGTCTTCTCTCGGCCGAGCGACTCGGCGATGGGCGAGGTCAGCGGCGAAGGCGCCGCACGGCTCGCGCTGCCGGCGGGCCAGTTCCTCGTCGTCCGCCGCGCGGGCAGCGCGACCAGCGTAGCGTCGGTCGATCTCGCATGGGGCGGCACGAAAAGGCTGACCGGCAGCGAGTTCCGCCCCATCGCGCGCGAGGAGCTGGCCCGTCGTGGAGGACACATCGAGCTGCGCCCGCTTCGCGTCGACGGACGCGTCGGCGTCGAGCTCGCGCCGGGCGCAGGTGATCTTCTCGCGCTGCGCGCGGGAGCCGCCCTCGCCTACGCAACCGGGTCGTTCGAAGCCGAGGTCGAGGGGGCGTACGTCGGGGGTCCTTTCTCTTCGACGGCCTTCGACGGCGGCGTGCACGCCATCGCGGGCGGGCCCAGCGTCGGGCTACGCAGCGTCCTCGGACGCGTCACGTTGCTCGGCTTCGTGGGCGCGGAGGTCCGTCATTCATGGGAGCGGCTCGACCGGACTTCGGCCGGCCGGGCCAGCGCAGCCGGGTTCTCGGCGTCGGAGAACCGGAGCTTTTTCGCGGCCGGACCCCGCGCAGGCGCGCGCGTGGCGATGGCCCTCGGCGGCGACCTCAGCGCGTCGTTTACTGCCTATTTTACCGGGCTTTTGCGGCGCGAGATCGACGCGTCCGACACCGCTGGCACGGTTCTTCATCCGGTCATCGGGGGCGCCCTCGCCATCGGTTACGCATTTTAGGTTTACAGTTTTGGGTGCCTCTCCGGTCTTCCTGGACGAGGCAGCAAGAGACCGATGCGACGCACCGTGACTTTTCTGATGGCGACAGCAATGGCGACGACCGCCTGCGGCTCGGCTGCCGGCAACGGCTACGCCCCGCCGTTCGTCACGCTGAAGGGCACCATCACGACGACCGGAGCGGTGAAGACGTTGTCGACGGTCCGCGTCGCGCTCGTGTGGAAGCTCGCGAGCTCTTCGTCGTCGGCGCCGTCGTCGTTCCGCGCCGTGCAAGAGCTCGATGTCCGCGCGGAGTTCCCGGTGGGCTTCGACCTCGACGTGCGGACGCTCCCGCCGCCGGAGGCGATGGCGCCTACGGCTTCGGGGCAGGCGGTGCCGCAGGGCTTCGCCACCGCCTACGCATTCGGCACCCTCGTCGTTTACGAAGATACCAACGGCAACGGAAAGCTCGACCTCCTGTCCGACGACGGCACGATGCCCGTCGATCATGTGCTCGGGATCCCCAAGGGCCTCGAGATCGTCTACCTCGAAGGCGGCGGGATCCCGAAGAACCCGAACGCGCTGCCCGGCGACGAGGACGTCCTCGACCATGATCCCGGCTTCAACCTCATCGTCGAGCCTGCGCGCGAACTCGAGCCCGGCTGCAGCTCGTGCAATGCGCCGGTCGGTTCGTGGACGAAGCTGCCGCTCGACGGCGGGCTCGACATCGAGCTCACCCAAGACCCGCGCCTTGCGCGCGCGCTCTGCGCGACCGCCGGCGCCGACGCCGTGACGTCGACGGGCGGCTGTCAGCCGTGCATCGGCGCGGCGTGCGCGAGCTGCGCGATCCCCGCCGGCGCCGCCGTGAAATGCAGCGACGACCGGACCGCCTTCGTGGCCCGCGCGTGCGCGTCTGCGTCCGTCTGCGGCGGTCTGACGTGCGAGACCGTCTCCGGCCGGCGCGACGCAGGCTCCCCGGCTCCCAGCGGCTGGCCCTGTCCGTAACCGCTCCGTAGCTCACAGCGTGCGCGTCTCTTCGACGCGCCTCTTCGTTCATCCATGTTCGTGAAGTTGGCACGCGAGTGCCTGGAGGTAGTCATGCGTTCAATGCTCGTCTCGTGCTTCGTTCTCGTCTCTTCGATGGTCGCGTTCGGTTGCTCTTCTTCCGCTGCGCCCTCGTCGAAAGCGGAGCGCAACAGCTCCGTGGAAGGTTCCGTTTCCACGGCCAAGCTGGTGTCGCTGAGAGCCGTCGCCCGTAATGGAAAGATGTTCGACGGCGCGGGCCCGAAGCCCGACGGCCTGAGAATCCTCGTCTCGGACAAGGCCAACACCTGCTCGTCGACGCACTTCGCTTCGTCGACGAACCTCGACCTGCGGATCCGCGGCGCAGCGGTGGGCCCCGGCACCTACGCCATCGTGGACGGCAATGCCCGGACGCCGGCCGCCGGCGAGGCGCAGGCCGATCTGAACGCCGTCGACGGCGTCTGCACGGACCTCCTCGCCGAGTCCGCGATGACGGGAACGATCACGCTCAAGGTGGTCGAGATCAGCGTCGTGGGAGACGGCCGCTCTCACGTGTCCGGTTCCGTCGACGCGACCTTCGCCGGCGGTCACGTCGTCGGCGACTTCGACGCCGATCTCTGTGACGACGAGGCAGTGACCGTCACCGACGCGAGCGCGACCAGCTGCACCCCCTGATCGTGGCTTTACGCGCGCCGTGGCTTCTTTCGCCAGGCCACCATCTCGGCCGCGATCGCGACGGCGATCTCGTCCGGGAGGCGCGCGCCGATGTCGACGCCGAGCGGCATGCGGACGCGCGTGCGGTCGCTCTCGGGAAAGCCCTTCGCCTCGAGGCGCTGGCGCGTCCGCTCTGCCTT
>JAYSXP010000268.1:0-5088 GCA_043717125.1 Polyangiaceae bacterium
GTGCTAGGTGAACCGACGATGAGGTTCGGCCCGCTCACCGCAGTGCTCGCGTCCTCCCTCCTCGCCCTGCTCGTCCCGACGGCGTGCGGCGGCAGCGACGACGCCGCCGCGACGCCTGGCAACGAAGGCGGCACCGCGGATCCCGACGGCACCACGGACCCCGACGGCGCAAAGAACGTCTTCCCGGACGGCGCGACGAGCCCCGACGGCGCCCCTCAGGCGCCCACATGCAGCGGCAAGCCCGGCCTCCCGGGCGACCGCACGGTGAAGGTGATGGTCGCCGGCAAGGAGCGCACGTTCGATCTTCACGTCCCCGCGACGTACGACCCGATGAAGCTCACGCCGATGGTGTTCGTCTTCCACGGCTACACGATGACGAGCACGCAGATCGCGGCAGCGTCGCACTTCGCCGCGGCCGCCGACAAGCACGGGATGATCGCCCTCTTCCCGCAGGGCATCCAGAACAGCTTCAACGCCGGCGACTGCTGCGGCATCGCGCAGAGCGACGGCGTCGACGAGATCGCGTTCGCGAACGCAATGATCGCGTCGATCGACGGCGAGTACTGCGTCGACGCCAAGCGCGTCTTTTCTGCGGGCTTCTCGAACGGCGGCTTTCTCTCGTACCGCCTCGCCTGTGAGCTCTCCGACAAGATCGCCGCGGTCGCCCCCGTCGCCGGCGGCCTCCGCATCGACGCCTCGGCCTGCAACCCGAAGCGCCCGGTGCCCCTCCTCCACATCCACGGCACGAACGACCTGCTCGTGCCGTACAACGGTGGAGGGATCGGCGCGACCAATCCCGTCAGCTACTCGATCGATGCGTTCAGGACGAAGAACGGCTGCGCGGCGGGGGCCGGAACGATCGCCTACACGAAGGACGACGTGTCGTGCACGAAGTGGAGCGGCTGCACCGACAATGCGGACGTCGAGCTCTGCACGGTGACGGGCGGCGGTCACGCGTGGCCCGGCGGTGACGTGCTCCCCTACGGCGGAAGCACGTCGCAGAACCTCGATTCGAGCGAGACCATCGCCGCGTTCTTCGACGCGCACCCGATGAAGTAGCGCGCTACTTCTTGCACCCGTCGTTGCGGAGCGGCTTCACGTTCAGGTCCACGACAAGCGAGAACGGAGTGAGACCGGTGCTGCGCGCATGGCACGCGCGTGCGCAGCGGAATCTTCCCTGCTTCGGGTTGATGCCGGCCCTCGAAGGGCACAGAATGCGGGCATCATGGATCGTCGCATCTTCCGCCAGCTCTTCGATGCCCGCTCTTCGACGTTCACCTATCTCCTGGCCGACAAGGAGACCCGCGAGGCGGTCCTCATCGACAGCGTGTTCGAGCAATTCACGCGCGACTCCGCGCTCATCCAGGAGCTCGGGCTGAACCTCCTCTTCACGCTCGAGACGCACGTCCACGCCGACCACGTGACGGCCGCCTGGCTCTTCAAGGAGCGGTTCGGCAGCAAGATCGTGGCCTCCGCGGCGGGTGGCGCCGAGGGCGTCGACGTCGCCGTGAAGGACGGGGACGTCCTCCGCTTCGGCAGCGAGGCGCTCTCGGTCCTCTCGACGCCCGGGCACACGAGCGGCTGCGTCACCTACGTGACGAGCGATCGCGAGATGGCTTTCACGGGTGACGCCCTCCTCATTCGCGCGGCCGGCCGCACGGACTTCCAGCAGGGCGACGCCCACCTCCTCTATCGCTCGGTCCACGAGAAGCTCTTCACGCTGCCGGAGGACTGCCTCGTCTACCCCGGACACGATTACCAGGGCCGCGCGGTCACGACCGTCGACGAAGAGAAGCGCCACAACCCGCGACTCGGCGGAGAGCGGAGCGAGGGCGACTTCGTCGGGTACATGCAGAACCTCGGCCTCCCGCATCCGAAGCAGCTCGACGTCGCCGTGCCCGCCAACCTCCGCGCCGGAAGGCCCGACGCGAATCCCGCCGCACCCATCGCACCGGCAGCCGTGGCATGGGCGCCGGTCGTCCGCACGTTCGCCGGCATCCCTCAGCTCGAGCCGCAGTGGGTCGAGGAGCATCCCGACGAGTCGTTCGTCCTCGACGTTCGCGAGCCGGCCGAGTTCGTCGGGGAGCTCGGGCACATCCACGGCGCGAAGCTGATTCCTCTCGGCGAGCTCCGCGCAAAGCTCGCCGAGCTCCCGACGGACGTGCCGATCGTCGCCGTCTGCCGGTCCGGCGGCCGATCGGCACAGGCCTGCGTCATCCTCGAGGGGGCCGGCTTCGCGCGCGTGGCGAACCTCAGCGGCGGGATGATCGGCTGGCGCAGCCTAGGCTTCGCCGTCGACGCCGTCTGAGAGCGGCCTCGGAAGGCGCTCGAGCCAGTAGATCGATCGCGGGCCGCGGCGCACGACGAGGCCGTTCGCGCGCGCGTGCTCGTCGACGGCGGCCCGCACCTCCGGGTGCTTCTCCGCGTAGTCGTGACCCGCGAGGATCCCGTCCGACCGAAGGCGCTCGCTCCACACGCGGAGGTCCTCCGCGACGCTCGCGCCATCGTGACTCGCGTCGAGGAACACGCGATCGACGCTCGCGCGATCGAGACGCGCCGCGGCCTCGGTCGACGTCGCGACCACCACCTCCACGAGGATGCCGAGCGCGCTCATGTTCTCGCGAAACGTCCGCTCGACGTCCTCGACAGCGAGCGCTGCCGCGTACCTCCCCGCGAGGACGTCCTGCGACCCGCGCCAGTGATCGACGCACACGAGCCGTGTGCCGTTGGCGTTGCAGACCGCTCCGATGAACGAGGTGCTGCGGCCCTTCCACGAGCCGACCTCGACGAAGACACCGCCTTGAAGACCGCGCGCGAAACGCGCGTACCAGCGCCCTTCGTCCTCGGAGAACCAGCCGTCGATGCCCTTCACGGCAGGGACGTTAGCGCGGTGATCATGACGCGTGCCATCGACTTTGTGCTTCAGGAAGCGGCCGCGTTGCCGTTCCCAGCGGACGATGCCCAAGTCTCGATCTCCAAGACGCCACTCGGCCGCGCTCGGCACCCTCGTCGCAGCGGCGCTCGTCACCTCCCTCGCGAGCGCAGACCCGGCCGTCGCCGACGCCCCCCCGCGAGCGTCGGCGTATCGCGAGTACGGCGTGCTCGGGCCGGTGCGGACGGGCCCGACGGTCGGCTTTGGCGCGCCGGACGGCGTTCGCGTCGGCGCCTTCGCGAAGTGGCGCGGCCTCCTTGCGGGCGGTGGTGCGCTTTCGTACCTGCCCAGCATGGAGATCCCCGGAACGGGCGCGACCGTCGTTCGCGTGTCCGGTGAGGCCTTCACCCGCGTTCACCCGTTCCACGGCGCGTTCTTCCTCGGGGTGGCGGGCGGTTACGCCCAGACCAAGGGCACGATGTCGGAGACGCAGGTCGCCTTCCGGCAGAGCCAGCGTATCGAGACCCACGCGTACGCGAGCGCCGTCTATGTCGCTCCGCATCTCGGGTTCCAGTGGATGCTTCCGCTCCACGTCACCGTCGGCTTCGACCTGGGCGTCGAGATCCCGGTGGCGACCACGGGCCCGTCGTTCGACGCGTCGAAGTACGGGCTCGCCGTTCCCATCGAAGCCAAAGGCAGCGTTGCGGACGCGACGCGTCGCGTGAGCGCGATGCCCGTGCCGGTCATCCACCTCCTCGAAATCGGGTACGCGCTATGAAGTCGATCAAGAGCCTCGTCGTCGTCGGGTCGATGGGCGCCGGAATCGCAGCCCTCGTGAGTGGATGCGGCACGAGCCCGGAGCCGACCTCGGTCGTGTGCACGGACTTTCGTGCCGGCGCCGATCTGTCGGGCTCCACGTTCGGCGTGACGGGCGAGCTCCAGCGACCGTACTTCGCCTTTGCACAGGCAGCGGGCGATCTCTCGGCCGTCGCGAACCAGATGCTCCGCGACGTCGGCGCTGCGTGTGAGGGCCTCGCGATCGAGCTCGGCGCCGATCCCGCGGACGCGCGCGCCCGCGGGCTGCGCGAGACCGATGCCGTCCGCACGTGGTGCAAGATCGCCGCCGAGCGCTTCACGAGCGTGCGGCCGCGCCTCGACAAGGCTCACTTCGCCGTCCGGATCGTCACGCCGCGTTGCACGACAGACACGGGCTTCCAGCTCGCCTGCGAGCAACGCTGCCAGGGCACGACCTCGTGCACCGATCGATCGCCGGAGGACCGCTGCCCCGTGGACGCTCGCGAGGGCGTCTGCCCCGGCGTCTGCACCGGGACGTGCACGGGCTCGGAGAGCGCTGCGGGCGCGTGCGAAGGCTCGTGCTCGGGGACGTGCTTCGGCACGTGCAACGCCCGCGGCAAGGGAGGCGAGGACGAGGAGCGCAAGGACGTCCGCGACTGCGGGGCGGGGTGTGTCTGCACCACGGTCTGCAAGGGGACCTGCACGGCCGCGTGTACGCCCTCGAAGGGCTCGGGTCACTGCGACGCCGTGTGCGCGGGCACGTGTAGCGAGACGATGATCGCGAAGACCTGCACGAAGCCGCTGGCTGCGCCGACGTGCGGCGGTGACGTCGACTGCCAGAAGAGCTGCGGCGCAAGCGGAGCCGCGAGAGCGAGCTGCCCGGAGGGATCGCTCGCGGTCGTGCTCGACAGCGCGGCGCGGACCGACGCGCACGTTGCGCGAATCGCCGCGGCGCTCGAGCGACACTTGCCGGCCATCTTCCTCGCCGCACGCGGGCGGGCGAAGGTGCTCGCCGACGGCGCGTCGGACGTCCTCGATTCGGCAGGGCACATCCTCACGCGCGCGGATGAGCTCGGCCCGATGGGCGCAGCGTGCGGCATGCTCATCGGTGAGACCGGCGAAGAAGCACGAAAGAGCCTGAATGCTGCGCTCGGCGGCTCGCAAGATCTCGCCCACGCCGTGACCGGCGACGCGGTCGCGCCGCCGCCTCCGTGACCTCGGAGTGACGGACGAGAGCTGGTAGTCTGTCCTCGTGCTTCGCATCGAGCCCCCCGAGACACCTCACGCGCGCGTCTCGGCGAGCGTGCACGAGCTCATCGAGCGACTTCGCGGTCGTCGTTTCGCGGTCCTCACGGGCGCGGGCGTGAGCACCGAGTCCGGGATCCCCGACTATCGAAGCCCGGAGTCCGCCGCGCGCGAGC
>JAYSXP010000269.1:0-14646 GCA_043717125.1 Polyangiaceae bacterium
CGCTCAGCCTTTGAAGTACGCGTAGCGAGCCGCTTTCGAGGCGAGGCGCGACTCGAGCGCGCGCTGCTCCTCGAGGGTCATCGGCACCGCGGTGCGTCCGATGCGTAGGTTGTCCTGCACCTCGGCGGGCGAGCTGCAGCCGATGATGAGCGTGTCGGCGTACGCCATCGCATAGCGGATGCACTCCTCCGCGGTCGCCGCGCCCTCGCCGGGCAAACGACCTGCGGCCATCACCTTCATGCCCACCACGCCCATGCGCTTCTTGCGTGCGAGCGGGATGACGGTCGTGAGAAACGGCATCCGTGCCGGGTCCGCTGCGTTGATCGGCAGGAGCACGGAGTCGAAATCGTAGCGCGCCATCGCGGCGATGAGGATCGCCGGGTCCTGGTGCCCCGTGAGCCCGACGAAGCGAATCTTTCCCGCCTTCTTCGCGTGCTCCGCAGCCTCGATGGCGCCGTTCGGCGCGAAGATCGCATCGAGGTCAGCCTGCGTACGCAGATCGTGCATCTGCCAGAGGTCGACGTGGTCAGTTCCGAGCGCGCGCAGGCTTCCTTCGAGGAGCGAGAGCGCAGGGATCTTCCGCCGTTCGTGGGTCTTCGAAGCGAGAAATACGCGATCGCGTGCCCCTTCCATCGAGCGGAATGCGGCGCCGTAGTATTCCTGGCTCTCGTCGTAGGCCGGGGCGGTGTCGCAGTAGCGGACGCCCGCCCGGAGCGCCTCGTGGATCATGGCGACCGCCGCGCGCTCGCGCCCGTGCGTCCGCAGGATTCCCTCGCCGCCGAGAGAGACGGCCTCCACGGCGATACCGGTGCTTCCGAGCGTCCGCGTCACGGGTTCCATGGCGCGCAGCGTAACAGCGTCGGGCGAAGAGGTCCTTCCGTGCCCTCCGCGGTGAGACTAGGGTGGCGCCGCCATGTCCGCGTCCACCTCGAGCTCTGCCCTCCGCCCAGCCTATCTCGTCCACGCGGTTCGCACGCCGATCGGCAAGCATCGCGGCGGTCTCGCACCGGTACGCGCCGACGACCTCGCCGCGCATCTCCTCCGGACACTCGCGGCGCGGGCACCTTCGCTCGTCGGCCGCGTCGATCACGTCGTGTTCGGCGCCACGAATCAGGCCGGTGAGGACAACCGCAACGTGGCGCGCATGGCGATGCTGCTCGCGGGCCTCCCCTACGAGATTCCCGCGGTCACCGTGAACCGCCTCTGCGGCTCTGGCCTCGAGGCGGTGAGCGACGCCGTCCGACGCATCGCGACGGGAGACGCCGAGTGCGTCATCGCGGGTGGCGTCGAGAGCATGACGCGCGCGCCGTTCGTCTTCGGCAAGAGCGACGAGGCCTTCGCGCGCTCGGCCCCGAAGGTCTTCGACACGAGCCTCGGCTGGCGCTTCGAGAACCCGCTCATGGCCGAGCGCTTCCCGCTCCAGTCGATGGGGGAGACGGCCGAGAACGTCGCCGAGAAGTGGAAGGTCTCGCGCGACGACCAGGACGCATTCGCGCTCGGCTCGCACGAGAAGGCACTTCGCGCGCAGGCCGCAGGCGACTTCGACGCGGAGGTCGTGCTCGTCTCGATCCCGCAGAAAAAGGGCGTCTCGATCGTCGTCGCCAAGGACGAGAGCCCGCGCGAGGACGCGTCGCTCGCCGCGCTCGCCAAGCTCCAGCCCGTGTTCCGCAAGGGCGGCACGGTCACGGCCGGCAACAGCTCGCCGCTCAGCGACGGCGCGAGCGCGCTCATGGTCGTCAGCGAGGACGTGCTCCGAGCCGAGAACCTCGAGCCACTCGCGCGCGTCGTCGCGAGCGGAGTCGCCGGTGTCGAGCCGAACCTGATGGGCGAGGGCCCGATTCCCGCCGGCAAGAAGGCGCTCGCGCGCGCCGGCTGGGCCGTTTCGGACCTCGACCTCGTCGAGCTCAACGAGGCGTTCGCGGCGCAGGCCATCGCGTGCATTCGCGGCCTCGAGCTCGACGCCACGCGCGTCAACGTGAGAGGCGGCGCCATCGCCCTCGGGCACCCGGTCGGATCGAGCGGCTGCCGCATCCTCGTCACCCTCCTTCACGCGATGAAGGCACGCGACGCGAAGCGCGGAATGGCCGCGCTCTGCATCGGCGTAGGCCAGGGCATCGCGATGTGCGTCGAGCGGTGACGACTCCGCCGCCACCGCCGGGCGCGCCGTGGGACCTGCCTCTCGCCGACGCCCCGCTTGCGTTCGTCGATCTCGAGATGACCGGGCTCGATCCCGTGAAGGATCGCGTCGTCGAGGTCTGCGTCGAGCGCGTGCGCGGCGGCGTGGTCGAAGCGCGCCTCTACACGCTGGTACGGCCCGAGAACATCGCGAAGGCCGAGGTCGCGTCGACCTCGAGCGCCGACGCTCCCGACGCTCCCGACGCCGCGACTGACCCGGTCGGCAATGCGCACGTGCACGGGATCTTCGCCGAGGCGCTCCGTGATGCACCGACGTTCGTAGCGATCGCGGCCAAGGTCGCCGCGCTGTTCGAGGGCGCGATCCTCGTGGCACACGGAGCCTCATGGGACGTCGCGTTCCTCGAGGCGGAGATGGCAAGGGCCGGAAGCCCGATGCCGCTGCCCCACTACATCGACACGCTGAACCTGTCGCGACGGACGTTCGGCCTGAAGAAACACTCCCTCGATTCGCTGCGCGAGCACTTCGGGCTCGATCGCTCGCGCGCGCATCGCGCGGACTCCGACGTAGCCGCGCTCCGGTTCGTCTGGGAGAAGTGCGTTGCGGTTCTGGAGCCCGCCACCCCACGCGACGTCTGGGAGGTGCGCGTCGCCGAGCGCAAGGCGCGCGAGCGCATTCTTGTAGAATGCACGGAAGCCATCGCTGCCAAGGCGCCGATCACCGTGATTTACCGGCCTCGGGGCCGCCCTCAGGAGCCGATGAGGATGGTCCTGACGGAGATCGTCGCGGGGCTCGACCCCCCACGGGTGATCGGCTATCAGCTGCCCGGGCGCGGCCGCTGCGAGCTCCGGGCGGATCGAATCCTCCGTATCGAAATCGACGGGACACCTCGGAAAGTGGAGCCATGAGAGCGCGACGCCTGCCCCAAACGACCGCCCTCTCAATAGCCCTCAGGTTGCGCCTGGCGGCTCCCCTCCTCATGATCGCCGCGATCGCGTGCGGCGGCCCCGATCCGAACGCCTCCGGCCGTGCGCCCCTGGCCGACAAGTGGCTGACGCGCGCGAAGGTCGCCTACAAGTCCGGCGACCTGGAGGACGCGATCACCGCGATCGACGGCGCCCTGAAGAGCGCCCCGAAGGACCCGGAGACTCGGTTGCTCGGCGCCCGCATCGCGCTCGCCAAGCTCGACTATGCCGAGGCCGTGAAGCTGACCGAGGGGATGACCGGCAGCGACGTGAAGGGCCTTCGCGGCCGCGCATTCTGGTACGCGGGCGACATCGAGAAGGCCGCGGACGAGCTCGAGGAGATGCTCCGCGACCCCTCCGTGAAGGACAACTGGGCCAAGGAGGTCGCGAAGCTCGCGCGCCGCGGCCAGGGCCGTCACCCGTTCGCGATCGAGGGCGCCCTCGTCGCCGCTGTCGAGATGCCCCAGGCCGGCCCCGCGCTGGTCGTTCCGATGGAGCTCGAAGGCGAGCGTGTCCTCGCGCTCATCGCGACGGCGATGGGCGAGCTGATGATCGACTCATCGACGCGCAAGGAGCCCGCATGGGTCAACCTGCGCTTCGGTGAGAAGCTCGAGGTGAAGGACGTCCCAGCGCTCACCACCGATCTCAGCAACATCTCGCGCCAGCTCGGTGCGCCGATCAAGGCGCTCATCGGCATCAACGCGCTCCGCCACATGCACGTCACGTTCGATCGTCGCGGCTCGCAGTTCGTGGTCCGCAAGACCGACGCGACTGCGCCGCCCGACGCCAGCAAGGTGCCCCTCTTCTACGTGCGCGGCGGCGGGATGATGATGCGCGCCGCAGTCTCGAACAAGTAGGACGGCAACGCGCTCCTCTTCGTCGACTCCTCCGCGTTCTACCCGCTCGCCCTCGACGACCAGATGCTGAAGCGCTCCGGCGCGGATCTCGCATCGTTTCGCGCCGAGCCCGGCGCTCCGCCGTCGTGGAAGCTCGGGATGCTGCCGTACTTCAAGCTCGGCACGCTCGACCTCCCGCAGATCCCCGCGATGCAGGGCACGCCGCTCGCCGAGTACAAGAACAACTTCGACGTCGATCTTCAGGGTGTCGTCGGCGCCGGACTGCTCTCGGCATTCCGCGTGACGTTCGGCGATGACGGTCGCTGGGTGTGGCTCGAGGTCGACCCGTCGCTCATGGGCGGACCGCAGGGCCCGTCTCCGATGAATGATGGGCCGAAGCCCTTGCCGCCGCCTGGCGGAGCGGCGCCGAGCGGACCGCCGGTGCCGCCGCCGGCGTCCGGACCGCCAAAGCCGAAGGCCGGTCCGCCCGCGCCGATCGGTCCTACCGCGCCGACGACCAGCCCCCCGCCCCCCGCAGTCCCCGGCGCGAAGACGACCGCACCCAGGACGGAGAGCAAGGGAGCGGCAAAATGAGCCGCGCGCTCGCCGTCTACGCGGGGAGCTTCGACCCGGCGACGCTGGGTCATCTCGATCTCATCGAGCGCGCCGCCGCGCTCTTCGACAACGTGATCGTCGCGATCGGCGTGCACCCCACGAAGCACCCGCTGTTCTCCGCCGAAGAGCGAAAGAGCCTCATCGTTTCGATCGCGTCGCACATCCCGAACGTCGTCGTCGACTCGTTCGACGGCCTCCTCATCGAGTACTGCGCATCGAAGAACGCGGGCGTCATCGTCCGTGGCCTGCGCGTCACGACCGACTTCGAGTACGAGCTGCAGATCGCGCACGCCAACGCGGATCTGCGCCCGCAGATCGACACCATCTTCCTTCCTACGCGCACGAAGCACGGCTTCGTCAGCGCCTCGCTGGTGCGCGAGATCGCCAGCCACGGCGGCGACGTGAGTCGCTACGCGCCGGCCGTCGTGTGCGACGCGCTGTCGAAGAAGTTCACGAAGAAGCCCTGAGCTCTCGACGAGCTCTAGCTAGCTAGCGGAACGAGAACCCCGTCCCTGCCTGACACCGCGAACGAGCCGCTACTGGCGCAGATCGCTCGGGCGCAAATTGGGGAGCGTCACGAAGCCATTCCCCGAGACCTGGAAGAGGATGACCTCGAGCGCCGTGTCCCCGTTGCCGTCGATGTCGAACGTTCCCGCCGCGCCGTTGTAGTCGATGTCGCGTCCGTTGCGGACGGCGTCGAGCGCCTCTGCGAGCTGGCCCGGACCGTACGCTTCGCCAGGAGGCGCAGAGACCGTGAAGAGGGCATCACGGATCGCAACGCGATCGTCGAGGCTCCCCGCCTTCTCGATGGCGAGCGCGAGGAGAATGACCGAGTCGTAGATCTGCGGGATGGGAGAGGGGAGGCTCCCGGCGTCGGCGGGTGGCGGAAACTGGGAGTTGTAGAGCGCGGAGAAGCGCGTCCACTCGGGGCTCGTGTCCCGCTGCTGGTTGCACGCCGCGCCGATGACGCCGTCGACCTTGGAGACCTCGTTCGTGTTCTTCGGATCGACGCGCCCCGCCTCGATGAAGCCCTGTTGATAGAAACGAATGAAGCCGAACGACCGGAACTTCGCGGCCGAGAACGCCGGATCCATCGCCGTCGCGTCACGGAGCTCGCGCATGTACTTGCCGCCGTCCGCCGGGAACATGAGCATCGTTTGACACTCGATCTCGCCCGCATTCTTGGCCGCCACCACCTTCGCGACGTCCGCTGCGTACGTCGCGGCGCCGGGCTTGATGATGAACTCCTTGATGACGCCGCCGAACTTCGAATACTCGGCCTTCAGCGAGTCGATGGTCGCGCTGCCCGCACCCGGGGCATCCTCCGCGAAGAGCGCCGCCATCTTCGTGCAGGCCTTGAACGTCGGCGGCGTCCCCGCGTCGACGGGCACGCTCGCGTCGGGCTTGGAGGCCGCGTCGGACACTCCGGAGTCCTGCGGCCCGGCGTCGACCTGGGCCATGACGGTGCCAGGCGGCGAGAACGAACCGCCGAGCGCGTACCGGGCGATGGCGCGCGCCTGGTAGTCGGCGGCGCACGACGTGCGGAAGACGTAGCGGTCCATTCCGGTCTGGAGGAGCGGCACCTTGGGGGACGTCGTGAAGGGAGAGAGGATGGGGATCTTCGCGACCTTGAACAGGCCGTGCATCACCTCCAGCGCCTCGGTCGTACTCGGGCCGATGAAGCCGGCCACGCCTCGGCTGATGAAGTCGTTCGCGATGCCCGCGATGAGCTTGTTGTCGCCGCCGTCGTCGCGGACGTCGAGGACGACGCGACGACCGAGGATGCCACCGACCGCGTTGAGCTGCTGCTCGGCGACGCGCAGGACTCGCTGCGAGCCCGCGCCGAAGTCCTTCTGCTTCGTGAGATCGACCGTCGCGCCGATGATGATGGGCGGGTCGGAGGCGACGGTCTCGTGCTTCACGCACGCCTCATTCGAGCCAAGCGCGATCAGCCCGAGCGGGACCGCCGGGAGGAACACGAGCACGATGCGCTTCCAGCGGGTCATTTCCTCGCACTCGATGATAGCATTTTCGCGCGATGAGCCTTCCTCCGCTCCGGCTCACGACGTTTCTCGGAGTCGTCGTCGGGCTCGGCGTGCCCTTCACGGGGTGCGCGGCAAAGGACCAGGCGAGCTTCTCGCTCAACGTGGTTTTTCCGTCGACAGCGCTGGCGATCGCGTCCGATGAGGTGAAGTTCATCGTCTACGACGACCCCGCTCCGGGCGCGTGCCAGCGCATCTACCTCAAGCGAATCTCGAACCAGAGCGACCTGCCGCGGGTCGTTCTCGACGCGCCGCCGGTTGCGGTGTGCGACCTCGCGTTCGGGCGATCGGCCCCGATCGAGCTCCCCATCGGGAAACATTCGATCCTCGCCGTCGCGCTCCGCGCAAAGCAGGACCTGCTCGTGGGCTGCTCGGATGTCGCGCTGTCCGAGGATGGAGGCGAGGTCGTCGTCGATCTCGCGCTTCCCGGGGCGACTCCGGTCCCGCCGCTCAGCTCGTGCCTCTCGGTCCGCGACGCTTGCGAGAAACGCTGCCAGTAAGCGACGGCGGGCTGGGCTCGTCCCATGTCCTCCGCGCCGCGCCGCATCGTCGACGATCAGCTCTCCGCGAGCCAATCTTCGGGACCGACGCCGAATGCGCGCGCGGCCTCGGCCCTCGCCTCCTCGAGCGTCGGGTGCCAGGTGTGCGCGATGCTCGTCCCGGCCTTGTCGAGGCGCAGCATCGAGTAACCCGCGCCGTCCGCGAGGATCCGTAAAGCAACCGGGTCCGGGAGCGGGGCGAGCCCGCCCTTGCCGATCATCATCGAGACGTGCGCCTTCGACCCGCTGACGTGCTTCAGATCGGCGCGCCACGCCTTTGTCGAGCCGAAACGAGAAGCCACGTCATCATGATATCGTGACGGCTCCCATGAGCCACACCGAGCTGAATGTCGCGGAGCGCCTCGACGAGACCGTGAAGGCCGTTCGCGCGAAGGTCAGCCTCGTTCCGCGCGTCGGCGTCGTCCTCGGCAGCGGTCTCGGCGCGTTCGCCGACGGCCTGAGGGACCTCGTGAAGGTTCCCTACGAGACCCTCCCGCACCTTCCCGCGTCCAAGGTGGTCGGCCACGCCGGCAACCTCTGCTTCGGCCACGTCGACGACGTACCGATCGTCTGCATGCAGGGTCGCGTGCACATCTACGAGGGCCACCCGATGTGGCAGGTCGTGCACGGCGTTCGCACGATGGCGCGGCTCGGCGCCTCCTGCGTGCTCATCACGAATGCCGCGGGCGGGCTCGAGGCGGGCTGGTCCGCGGGCGATTTGATGATCGTCAGCGATCACTTGAACCTCAGTGGCATGCAGCCGCTCCTCGGTCCGAACGAGGAGGCCCTCGGAACGCGCTTCCCCGACATGACCAACGCATACGACCCGCGGCTCCGCGAGCAGCTCCGCGAGGTGTCGAAGGCCGAAGCATTGCCGCTCCGCGAAGGCGTCTACGCCGCGCTCTCCGGCCCCTCCTACGAGACGCCCGCCGAGATCCGCATGCTCCGCACCCTCGGCGCGCAGGCGGTCGGCATGAGCACCGTGCCGGAGGTGATCGCGCTCCGCCACATGCGCGTGCGCTGCGCGGCGCTCTCGTGCATCACCAACATGGCAGCCGGCCTCGGGTCCGGCGAGCTCGATCACAAGGAGGTCGAGGAGACGGCGAAGACGCGCCGCGCCGACCTCCAGCGACTCCTCCAAGGCTGGATCGGGAAAGCGGGGCAAGCGTGAGCTCGAAGAAGAAGAAGCCGGCGAAGGCGAAGGCGAAACCGAAAGCGGCCAGCAAGAAGGCGCAAGCGATGGCGAAGCCCGCGCGGAACCTCGACGCCCACGCGAAGATCCAGGCGGCGCGCGTCCCGGCGTCGGTGCTCGACCAGCTCGTGCAGGAGGCGACCGCCGTGCGCAACCACGCCTACGCGCCGTACTCCGGCTACATGGTCGGCGCGGCCATCGCCACGCGGAGCGGCGCGGTCTACGTAGGCTGCAACGTCGAGAACTCCACGTTCGGCGCGACGATCTGCGCGGAGCGCGGCGCGATCATGGCCATGGTCGCGGCCGGCGAGACGGAGCCGATCGCCTGCGCCGTCGTCACGAAGGACGGCGGCTCGCCCTGCGGCATCTGCCGTCAGGTCCTCGCCGAGTTCGCGCGTGACATGCCCGTCGTACTCGTGGGCCTTGCCGCCTCCGAAGGCGAGAGCGGCACGGTCGTCCACCTGAGCGAGCTCCTTCCGCTCGCGTTCCGCTTGCAGCACTGAGCTTCAATCGCAGTCCACGTTCGGTCCGCCGCACTGAAGCTATTGCCGGTCGATCGCGGCCAGCCGCACCATGTCGTGCTCCTCGACCAGCGTCGCGCGATACACGCCGCCCGTCCGCGTCCGGAAGCTCGCCGTGAAGGTCGCTGGCGACTCCGCGCTCGTGGCGCTGCGTGTCACGCTCCAGCACGTCTCGAAGGGGAGCACGCCGCCGGCAATCTCGATCTCCTCGCGCACGACCTCGAATGCACGGAGCCGCGCGTCGTCGATCGGCCCGTCGGGCGCACCGACGACGCGATCGCGATGCTTGCGCGTCGAGCTCCTGGCGTCGTTCCGCTTCTCGATCGTCTCGAAGAGGGCGAGCCCGAAACGCTCGACTGACGCCATCGTCGGGTGCTCTGCCGCGAGCGCCTCGAGGACCACGTTGCAGCTCGCTTCGGCGTGCGAAGTATCGACGCTCCGTCGTTCCTCTGCGCGACGAAGAGCGAAGCGGATGCGCGCCGCCGGGATCGCGAGGCTCACATTGTCTCGCCCATTCAACTTCGCGGTATTCATTCCCACAAGACGACCGCTGTCGTCGAGGAGCGGTCCGCCGCTGTTGCCGGGATCGATCGGCGCGGTGTGTTGAAGGTACGCGATGCCCACGTCGCGGTCGTCGGACCCGAAGTGAGCGTTCGAGACGACGCCCTTCGTGACCTGAAACGAGGGCGTCATGCCGACGCCGGGGAATCCGGCGGCGACCACGACCTCCTGCTCGTGCGGGACGTCAGCGCGGAACGTGAGCCCTTGCGCATCCTGCGCGCCCTTGCCTTCGAGGCGAAGGACGGCAATGTCGTCGGTCTCGTCGGCAGCGACCAGACGCGCCGTTCGCGCGGCCTCCTTGCCGCGCGAGTCGTGCTTGTCGCGCGTGTCGATCTCGGAAGAGAGGAGGATCGAAGCCTCCAGCGCGCCCTCCATCACATGACGGTTCGTCACGATCAGCGTCTCGCTGCGGCCGTCACGGCGTGCCCACCGGACGAGAAAGCCGCTGCCGAACCGGCGCTCGCCTGCGCCGAGTGCCTTCAGCGCGCCCGACCAGGTCGGCCTGACCATGACCGTCGCGCTGCGCGGGTCGACCACGACGCGCGAGCTAGCCTGGCCGGGCGCCGGCTCGGCGAGGCAGCTCCGGAACGCACTCTCGATCTGCTCGCTCACGTTCGTACGCGCCGCGGCGAGGGTGTGCTGCTCGGCCGTGACCTGGTCACCGCCTCCGAGCGCCTTCAGCTGCGTGAGTCGCTTCGCGTGCGCATCGAGTGCCGAGGCGAGTCGATCGCGACGGATCCCGTTCTCCTTGTCGAGGCGAAGCTCGACGAGCTGTGCGGCCACGCCCGCGGTCGACACCTCGGAACCGAGCTCCGTGCTCTTGGTCGCAGCCCAGAGACGAAGCGGCCCGTCGCACGCTTTCGAGCGCGCAATCGCGACATCCTCGGCCTTTCCCTGGTGCCTCGAGAGCTCGCGCAGGTCGAGCCCGCGACACGTCGCGGCGCTCTTCAGCGTGCTTTCGGCCGCGGCGTAAGACTCGCGCGCGTCCTCCGTCGCACGACGCAGCTCACCCGCACGCGACTCGAGGATGGTGACGAGCCCCGCCACCGACTCCGTCATCGAAGACCGCGTGCGCGACGCGCTCAACTTTTGCAGTGCGGCGCGCGCGTAGCCGAGCTCCTCCCCCGTGTCGACGAGGCCGTACAGCGGCGACGTGTACGCGGTGGGTGACGACATCATCGACTGTCGAAGGTCGACGAGCGAACCGAGTGCGTTGCAGGTCGCCCGGTCGACCGCGTCGTTCGACGCTTGCGCGCCGAGGACGGAGGTTGCCCCCGCATGACTGCAGCCGACGGCCAGCGTGGCGCAGAGGGCAACGACCGCGAAACGTGCATTGGCGCTCATCGGGACTTGCCCTTGCCCTTCGCGCGAGCGCCGCCCCCGCTCGTGGCCGGCTCCTTCGTGTCGAGCGTAGTGACCGCCGTCGCGCCAGCTGTGTCGGGGAGCTTGCCCCATGCAAAGAGTCGCTGGGTCACCGACTCGGTCCCGACCTCCTTGGCCACCGAGCCGTCGCTGCTCACGTGGAGCTCGTCCTTCAACGCGCCCGCGAGGTCACTGTCGTTCTTCTTCGCGGACTCCTCCTCCTCGAGGAGCACACTCGCCGACGAGCGCGTGATCGAGAGGTACTTGAACTCCGGCTCACCGGAGTCGGCGAGCCCGAGGATCGCGTAGCGGTAGCTCGGACGCGTGCCCTTCGCGACCTTCGCGAACTCGGAGGCGGACCAGAGCTCCGTGGTGAGCGGCGCCTTCGGCGTCGACTCGAGGGCATCGCTCTTCTCACCACGCTCCACCTTGAGACGGAACTTCCGATCCTCGGAGGGCTTGGCCGTGAGCACAGCGTGCGTCTGCCCGTTCCCGCCCGAGAGCGCGTGCCGATACAGCTCGACGTTGCCGGCCGCGTCGCGCGTGACGAGCAGGCTCGAGTCCATCGTCTGCCACGTCTTGCCGTCGGTCTTGAGGTGAAACCCGAAGTCGAGCTCGGCAGAGCCGGGTTTGCCGCCGATGCGCTTCTCGACGAGGCTGTAGCGGAAGCCCGTGCTGCGATCGCCGTGTCGGGAGTCATAGGCCGTCGTCAGGTACGCGGGGCGCTTCGGGTTGGGCGCGAACTTCATGCTGCGAAAGAGCTCGCCGACGACGCGGTCGAAGGTCTTGCGGCCGCCGGGGCGAATGTCCGAGCACGTGGCGGAGTATCCCTGACTGAAGTACGTCGCGACCTTGAGCGTCCCGACGGTGTTCACGTCCTCGGCCGGCTTCAGCCAGTTGGCGACGAGCTCGACGCTCGCGCCGTCACCGATCTTCGTGACGGTGAGCTTCGGCGTCTCGATGAGCCCACCACCCTGGAGTCGATTGGCGATGACGGTCCCGAACGGGCCGCGGGGCGTCGTGTCGATCAGACAGAGGATGTCGTTCGCCTCGCCGTCCGAGTCCTGACCGAGCGCGAGGCGGACCTCGCACGACGCGTCGCCCTCGCTGCCGCCGGGCGTGCACTCGACCTTGCTCGCCGCGCTCGCCTCGTACTCGCCCGTGACGAGCCCGCCGAAGAGCTGGAGGCGATGCTTCGCGAACGTGCCGCTCTCGCGGCTCATGAGGCGCGAGAGCTCCGCGGCTGCGTCGACCTTGCCGTGCGACCTGGCGTTGGCGACGCGACCACCTCGCCGGGCATCGACACAGCCCGCCGCCCCCCACACGGCGAGGGGCACGAGGGCGAGAGTGAGGAGGCGCTGCGTGGTGATCGGACCGGCGTTCATGGCATGAAGAGCCGGCGACCCTCTCCCGGTCGCACGAAAAATTGCCGGAAACCCCGGTGTAGGACGTGGGGGCGCCCCCCCACCGTAGCGGGGGGCCCGCCCCTACAGCCTGCTCGGAAAGCACCTCTCCCCCTGGAAATGAGGCCTGAACGGCTCACTTCAACGATGGCGCGACTCCTGCTCTGATGACGGCACGCCATGAGGAACTTCACCCGACTCAGCACTCTCCCGACGCTCTCCGCGCTCTCCGGAATCGTTTGCGTGCTCGGCGCGATCGGCGGACCTGCCGGTCTCGTGGCCTGCAGCGAGAGCTCGGCGGACAGCTCGGGCGCCGGAGTGAGCTCCGTCCTCTTCATCAAACGGCAGCACACGACCGTGGGTGACCAGGGCGTCACCGTCGACGTCGCCGGAGGCAACGGCCAGGTCCTCGACTACGAACGGTTCGTTCCGGGCGGCGCCCTCATGCTCCTCTCGCCTGCGCGGCCCGACGGCGCGCTCAAGAACATCACCGCGGACTTCCCCACGGCCGACTTCAACGGCGCCGACGTCTCGTTCGACGCGAAGCAGGTCGTCTTCTCGATGAAGCGCGACGCGAACGACCGCTACCACCTCTACACCGCCCAGCTCAGCGAGGGCGGCGACGGCAAGTTCGAGATCCACCAGAAGACGGGCGGCGACCGCGACGACATCAACCCGATCTACATCCCGGGCGGGCGCATCGCCTTCGTGACGAACGAGATGTACACGGCGATGGGCACCCGCGCCGACGAGTACGAGCACGGTCGCGTCGTCACGCAGCTCTCGACGATCTCCGTCGACGGCGGCGACGCCGATCGCCGCCTCGCCTCGCAGAACCTCTCGCACACGGTCGCGCCGTGGGTCCGCCACGACGGCAAGATCGGCTACTCGCGGTGGGAGCACCTCGGCGGCGTCAACGACGTGAAGCTCTTCGCAGCGAACCCCGACGGCACGCAGATGCTCGCGGTCGGCGGCCAGCACGGAAAGCCCTCCAACGCGCTCTTCAGCGTGCGCGAGATCGAGCCCAACGTGATGATCGGCATCGCGACCACGCGTAACCGCACCATCCACGCGGGCGCGCTCATCAAGATCGACTCGCGCAACGCGGCCGACCCGGTCTGCATGGACGCCAAAGCCGATCAGAACGGCCACGCGTGCCTCGACGAGGAGAACACGAAGTTCGAGATCCTCACTCCCGACGTCCCGACCGGTAACGGCCCGTCGCCCGTCGGCCGCTACCGCGAGCCCTCGATGCTGCCGGACGGCCGCATCCTCGTCTCGTGGGCCGACGGCCCGGTCAACGACCTCTCCGAGCAGTCGGTCACGCCCCCCGAATTCGGCGTGTACATCTTCGACCCGGTCACCAAGAAGAACCAGCTCATCTACAACGAGCGCAACACGTGGTCGCTCAACGCGGTCGCCGTCGCGCCCCGCGCCGAGCCGCCCGTCATCGGCGACCTCGTCAGCAAGAATCAGGATCCGGGCACGCCCGTGCGCATCGGCTCGGTCGACGTCACGAAGACGAGCCTCACGGACACCATCAAGGGCGGCAAGTACGGCGATGGCGCCCCGCTCGCCGTCGCGCTCAAGGACGCGGTGAAGGTGCGCATCATCGAGGGCTTCTCGAGCGAAGGCGCGAAGGGCATCACGATGTTCGGCCTCACGATGGACGAAGGCGCCGCCATTCTCGGCGAGGCGAGCGTCTACGCCGACGGCAGCTGGCTCGCCGAGATCCCGCCGTTCATTCCGGTCCACCTCCAGCCGATCGACAAGTACGGCATGTCGATCCGCAGCCAGCGCCTCTGGATCCAGGGCATGCCCGGTGAGGATCGTCGCTGCGTCGGTTGCCACGAGCAGCGCTCCGGCATCGGCGCGCCGCGCCTCGGCCAGAACCCGACGGTCGCCGAGCAGGCGCAGGCGCAGGCCTATCTCATGCCGATCGCCGAGCGCACGGAGTTCCCGTGGACGCTCAACCTGGACAAGTATCCGGGGGCGACAGCGAAGAACGTCGTTCAGGACGTGCTCAACGCCAAGTGCGTGTCGTGCCACTCGGGCGGCGCGAACGACCCGTTCGCCGGCAAGACGTACTCGGTCACGTCGACCACGCCCGCCACCGGCGCGTCGCAGGTCCACACCATCCCGTATCTCGATCTCTCGACCGCGCCGATCACGGTCGTCTACGACCGCAAGGTGGAGACGTATCCGGCTTCCTACGTGTCGCTCTTCTTCCCGGCGACGATGGAGCTCGGGATGGGCAACTCCAAGCCGGTCGGCGAGGTTCCGCCCAAGTGGGCGCTCGTCGGCAACGCGCGCGAGTCCGTGCTCATCAAGAAGCTCAACGTCAAAGCGGCCGATGGCACCTTCGCCTACGGCAACCCGACGATGCACCCCGAGGACAAGGGCGTGACCCTCACGGACGACGAGCGCGCCACGTTGATTCGCTCCATCGACGTCGGCGGCCAGTTCTACGGACGTC
>JAYSXP010000270.1:0-1660 GCA_043717125.1 Polyangiaceae bacterium
AAACGACGAATTCGCCTGGCGGTAACTGATTGGGGTTTGGGGGTCCCTCCTGAACACCAGGCGCATATTTTCGACCGGTTTTACCAGGCACATTCAGGAGCGTACCTTGGCGGGATGGGTCTGGGGCTGCATATTACCCGGCAAATCCTGGAAATGCACGGTGGCGAGATCCAGGCTGAATTTCCCCGGACTGGCGGCTCTATCTTCATAGTTTATTTACCAGACCTTTAGCAGTTTGTTCTCTACATTCACCTTTACCAGTTAATTATCCACCTTTTCACGAGCGGCAACTGCTTCCTTGATTTGTAGTACTGGCTCTTCTTCATCTTCTTTTCGCATATGAGAAATTTCTCCTGTATTGGCTAACTTAGGGATCTGAGGATACTTTTCATTCCAGGTCTCAAGCGACTCTCTCATAATAATGGTGAAGAACCGTAGTGGCTACTTTGCACGTCCGAACGTGCAAAGTAGCCACTATGAGTTCGGTCGGTTTAGTTTTCAGGTGATTTCACTGCTCTCCGTGGTTAGAAAGTTAATAGAAAGAATTTTTGGGATTATCGCACATCTTGCCTTTTGGCGCTTCCTTAACTTGACAATACCAATTGAATCACAATTAGAACAAAAATACTCTGTTGTAGGTTTTCGGATCTATAACTCGATCGCATATTCCTGTAATGGTTTTGTAATGTATATTTTGATATAGTAACTCAGGTATTATAGGTATTAGCAGTTTAGGGTCTTAAGGTTATAACAATTTAATATAGTTCTTGCCTTTGTTACACTTTAATCTTACAAATTTGTTATTAAATTATTCCTCAAAATCAGTGCTGGTTTTGCCAACGGTTCAGCCTCTCTGAAAATAATTACAGTTCTAGCAGTAGATTGTACACTTTTTGTTTAACAGCACGGGGATTTATATTACATGATTTCTAGAAATAGCTCTTTTATTAGTGCAGCAATTTTCTTTATTATTTTTTCGTTTCTCTCCAATATTACTGTCTCGAATGTTCAGGCTGAAACTTTGTCCCTTGGACCGGCCTGGGTCAATGGTACACCCGAACAGGGCCAGGATATAACTCTCTTTTCCAGCTTCAAAGCCCCTTCAAATAGCACCACCCAGCAGTATATCGTGGATACCGAAGTCTTTTCGGTCGCTTCCGGAGCCTACGTCACTCAGTTTTTTGAAACAATCCAGCTAAAGAGCGCTCAATCTGTCACTCGCACTTATGCCTGGAAGACTTCCGGTTTAGTTCAGGGCAGCTATATTTTCAAGCAGGGTCTTTTTACTCCTGATTGGATGTTTAATTATAGCTGGAACAATCAGTCCGGCACTACTACCCCTGGTGGAAAGGAGGCTACACCTACTCCCAGCCTGAAGCCTACCTCAACCCCCACCCCAACTGTTACTCCAGAGCCTGGAAACTGGCTGACTACCGCCGCGCTGCCGGGTAATTCAGCCCAGCTAAATACTACTGCCCGCCTGGAAGGCATCTTTGGTGTAGCGATCACCGGTATCTACATCCTAGCAGCCTGTCGGAGTAATCGAAATGACTACCACTTATAGACAAAGCGTGTCAATTTAGAACTACAGGTAGTACCATTCCGGCTAAAATACGGCTCTCTCCGACAAACTGCTAGAACGGCTTGGTTACGAAGTAAC
>JAYSXP010000028.1:0-7313 GCA_043717125.1 Polyangiaceae bacterium
GCGAAGCTGCGTCCCAGGGCAGCCGCACTTACCGCTGCGGCAGCGCCCGCGCAAGAGCCCAGCGCGAACGATTCGGCGGAAACGGAGCCGGGAAAACGAGGGCAAAAGGCCGCTCGTCAGGGTCGAGGGGCCTCTCAGCTATCGAGGTCCTCCCACCACTCCTTCTTCTTCTCGAGCGGCCTGTCCGGCGGGGTCGGGGGCTTCTTCGGAAGGGGCCGATCGACGTCCTTCTTGGGTGGCTTCTCGGCGTCCTTGTCCGACCTCTCGGGCTTGTCCGACTTCTCGGGCTTGTCCGACTTCTCGGGCTTGTCCGACTTCTCGGGCTTCGCCTCGTCCCCGGTGGCGACGTATCCGTGCTCGTACGCGTTGCCGAAGTGGAACGGCCGAGGCGCGCCGAACAGCTCGTCGAACGTGACCGTCAACCCGACCGAGAGGATGTGCGTGAAGCCTCGGTAGGAGCCCTCGTTCACAGCGGGCAAGAGGTCGCCGTTGGTGTCGACGGGCTTGCCACCCTTCGCCCCGTTGATGGGTCGCACGTCGCCCTGGTCCGTTCCGACGAGCCGCGGCACCGACGCGACCGCTGCATAGCCGACGTCGAATCCGAACGCGCCGCGGTGGTACCCGAGGCCGATCGTGCCAGCGATCTTGGCGAGCGTGTCGAAATCGAGCCGCGTGTACGCGAAGCTCGTGGCCGGCGAGTCGAAGAACGCTCCCGCGCGCACCGACAAGACGCCGTCGAGCGCGTCGAGGTTGTAGGCGCCCCCCGCGCGCACGCTGAACGTGTCGCGATACCCGTGGACGATGAGCGTATCGATGTTCTTGAACGCGCCGAGCACGGGGACGCGAATGCGCGGCCCGTCGCCCTGCGCCGCGCCCCACCTCTCGTACGTCGCGTCGAGCTCGAGGTCGTAGACCTCGAAGTCACCGTCCATCGCGATGTAGCGCCCGCCGGCGCGCACGACGAGCGGCAGCCGTGTCGAGAGGAAGGCCTTCCCAGGCGCGATCGTCACGTCGAGAGTCTTCGGCGCCTTTGGCGTGAGCACGCCTTCGGCTTGGAGCGACACCGGGGTACGTACCGAGAGGCCGAACGCGACGTTCGCGCTCGGACGGACGAGCGCGCCGATCGTCCCACCGAACGAGGTCGCCGTAGCGACGAGCGTATTGCGCGAATCGCACGGCTGGTACTCGACGTTGCTGCACTGACCGGCGTCCGCGTACGACACGGTCGTCTGATCGAACTGGGCGAGGACGAGATGCGCGGAGAACCCGAGGTCGAGCCACGGCGTGATCCGGTACGCGGCGGAAGCCGTAGGGAAGAAGATCGTCGAGCGCGACTGGATGAAGTCGTAGCGGGAGGCGGCCGGGGCGTTGCGGATGGCGAGCGGGAACGTGCGATTGCCGATCACGGGAGGACCGAACGCTCCGATCGCGATGGTCAACCGATCGAGGCTCGCGAAGTCGGTCGACGCCGCGAGAAACGGCGCGAAGAACGGCCCCGCGGAGTTGGTCACGAGCGGAAACGGTTTCCCTCCCCACGGCGTCGCGGCGTTGTTCGGGTCGTCCGGGAAGGCTCCGGAGCGCTGGAACTCGAACGAGTGCAGCGAGAGGTTGCCGCCGGCGTACACACGTGTGCCGCGCTGCCGCGCGAGGCCGGCCGGATTGAAATAGATCGCGGTGCCGTCGTCCGCCTTCGCGACGAACGCGGCGCCCCGGCCAAGGGCCTGCGCGCCGTTGTCCGGAATCTCGAAGCCGCCGGCGTGCACGGTGCGGGAGGCGCAGAGGCTCCCCGCCGCGATGCCCACGATGGCCGACGAACGCGCTGCTCTCCTGACGAGACTCCCCACGCGTGAAGCGTGCACGGATGGACTCTACCCTGGTTCGCGGACGCGAGGTGCAGCTGGCGGCGCGGAGCGGCCTTCTCAGGTCCCGGGGCAGCCAGGCGCTCCGGTGGAGCTGCCCGTGAGGGGGTTGGTGCACGGCGCGCACTTGAAGCCCTTCGTGCAGTTTCCGCGCGAGATACCGAGCGACTGGATGAACCCGAAGCTGAGGCAATCGCTCAGGCACACGCCGGTATAATCGCCGGTGAGGAACGTGCTGCCGGCGCAGGTTGGCCCCTTGAAGTTGGGCTGGAGCATCTCGTTGGGGACGCAGAGCTCCGCGCCCTTCTGGCAGGTGCCGTTGTCGTCGTCGAGGTTGCCCTGCTGCGACGAAGGAACGCTGGTGGAGGGCACACACTTCGCGCGCGCGGTGCCCTGGCTGTTGCAGCATGGCGTGAACGTTTTTGCGGGCTGCTTGGGCGCGTCGCAGCTCACGGTCTTGCAGGCGCCGGTCTCCTTGCCGTCGAGCGGACTGAAGCACGGCGTGCAGAGCTCGCTCGCGTCGCACGTGTCGCGGGAGAGCTGCGCCTTCTGCGCGTCCACCTGCGGGATGCTCTTGTTGAGGCAGCGCCCCTCGGCGCCCGCGAGGGCGCTGCACGTCTTGGGCAGGTACTGGCCGCCCGCGGCGATCGATTTCTCGGGCGCACACAGGCCGGCTGCGCAGGTCTTGAGCATCGCAGCGGCGGACGCCGGGACCAGGCTCGCGGGGACGCAGCGCATGCCGTCGCCACAATCGGCGGCGGCGAACTTCGACACGTCGACGATCGCCGGGCCGGTGTACGGGCAGCTCACGGAGGGGGCCGCCGGGCCGGGCGGCGCCGTGCTGCTGCCCTTCGCATCGCACGCGGGCGCAGCTTTACCGATCTCGCAGACGCCGGTGGGCTCGTTGTTCTTGAGCGGATTGAGACAAGGCGCGCAGCGCTCGTCCTCGGCGCACGAGTCGCCCTCGCCTCGCCCGAGGAGGTCGGCGTTCTTCGCGACCTCGGGGACGCACACGCTCATGCAGCGCCCATCGCCGAAGGGAGACTTGCACGTGGGAGGGGCCTTACCGCCGCTCATCACCAGCGGATCGGGCACGCACACGCCTGCGCCGCCCTGGTCGCCGCAGGTCTCGAGCTGGCTCGCGACGTTCGACGGGACCCTGTCCTTCGGTACGCAGCGCGCCGCACCGCCCTTCGCCGCGCACGCGCACTTCGGAAATTTCGCGGGGTCCTCGGGGCTGAGCGCGACGCTCGTGCCCTGGACGCACGCCGAGGTGTCGCTCTTCGTCGTGTTCGCGCCCTTCACCTGTTCGCCGTCGAGCGGCGTGCCCTCGATGTCCGCCGTCGAGCAGGCTCCAAGGAGGAACGCGGTGACGCCCGCGAGCGCGATGATCTTTCGCTGAACCATTTTCCGTTCCCCGCTTCCCGCAAGGTGACTTCAAGACTCGGACCACGTCCGGTGAGCGCGCGAAGGTGATGTTGCGCGCCAAGCACACAGCGAGAATCCCGACGCCGCGACGGCGGAGCGGATGTAGGCATCCACGTGGAGATCCAGGCCTCGATCGCGCTTCGGTGATCCAAGCTGGTCCGGCCAATCACCACCGGAAACGACTTTGCTTCCTTGCACCGCATGATAGAGTGCATGATACTTTTTTTCATCACCAGGTGCTCTGTCGAACCGGGACGACGCTGCGCTCGGAGCCGTCCTCGCCGCTCTCGTGCGACCGTCGCCGCGGGCGCCACGCACGTCCGAAAGCTCTCCCTCCGCGCACGGCTCCCGAACGCGCGCGCGCGCTTCTCGGAGCGAGCGGGCGCATGAAAACACTGGTGGCTCTTGTGTCGGGGCTGCGCTCTACTCGGGTGGTGGCGAGGGAATCGGCGAAGCGGACTTCTTCAGCCCCGATCACGCGACGCGGCGAGAGCGCGCGCACGGCGAAGAGCTCGGCACGTGCTCTGAAGGCGCAGCCACTCGAGAGCGACCCGAACGAGCTCCCCGAATCGCAGCGCGCTCCGGGCCGTGGGAAGTACGACCGTACGCGCTCGCCGGACGAGCGCCAGAAAGATCAGCTGCGGCGCCTGCTCGACGCGGCCGGCCACGTCTTCGCCGAGGTCGGCTGGGCGGACGCCACGGTCGAGGCGATCGTCAATCGCGCCGGCATGAGCCGCCGCACGTTCTACGAGCACTTCGACGACCTGAAGGAGTGCCTGCTCGTTCTCCATCAGCGCGTGTCGAAGGTCTCGTTCCGCGCGGTCGAGAGCTCGGTGAACGCGCAGACGGATCCGGCCGGCCAGCTCACGATGGGCATCACGGCATTCCTCGGCGGCATCGCGATGTTCCCGCACATGGCGCGCGTCATGTTCCGCGTGGTGCGCTCGGCGGGCCCCGAGTTCGAGGCGATCCACGAGCAGATGATGGCGCGCTTCACCAAGCTGGTGCTCGAGGGCGTCGAGAACAGCTTCACGGAGGGTGGTCGCGGAAGGATGCCCGCCGACGGCCAGCTCGAGCTCCGCGTGTTCGCGCTGGTCTCGGGCATGGAAGCGGTCGCGATGCGCTACGTGCTGAAGGGCGAAGAGTCGAAGGCGCTCGAGGCCGCGCCCGTCTTGATCGACATGGTCCAGAAGACGTTCCTGCCCTGATCGTTCGGTCTGTCGTCCGCTAGAAGCGACCGAGGATCGAAAGTCCCGCCCCTTCCCTGTCGAGGCGTGGCGCGAGGAACAGCGGGTGCTTTTCGGAAACTCCACGCAGCAGGAGATCGACGGCCCACGCCGCCGCAGTTCCCGCGACCGTACCGATCCCGTCCCACGTGAGATCTCGCCATGACGGGTCCCCGTAGCCGGTCAGGTCGAGCGCCTCCTTCGCGATGCCGACGCCGAACGCGAGGCTCGCGCTGAAGATCATCGCGTGTCCACGCGCATCGAACACGAACGCACCGACGGTGTACCCGCCAGCGGCGATCGTGGCCGTAGCCGCGAAGTGGAGCGCCTTGTCCTTGCCGAACCACGGATCCGGGTCCGCGGCGTGCGCCGAGCGCGACGACGACGCGACGATGGCAACCATGACCGCCGCAGCGATCGATCGCGACCTCCTCACGGAGACGGAAGCGCAGAGTCGAGCGGCACCACGAACGTCTGGACCAGCTGACGCATCGTCTCGATGTTCGCGACGTACCTCTTCAGCGCGGCGTCGGTGCCCGGGAAATCGGGGTTCAGCTGGGGCTTGCCGCTCTTCAACTTGAGCTTCGGCGTTCCGTCCGTGTTGAGGAGGTAGAGACCGCCAGCGTCCGTCTCCACGATGTACGCCTCGTAGATGAGGTTGTTCGCCCACTCGAGCATGCGCGCGCCGACGCTCTTCTCGTGATCGACGCCGAAGAGCTTCTCGGTGCCGGTCGTATGCGCGCGGTAGGTGATGCTCGTGGCGGGATCGATGAACGTGTACGTCTCGGTCGCCGGCCACGACGGCTGCTCCGTCGGCCGCGCCGTGATGCGCGCTTCGTCGATGAAGGTCCGCGAGAAGCCCGTCGGAAACAGCATGGTTCCCCAGACCATCGCGTAGAGTTGCTCGTTGAACCCGAACGCCGGGTCGACGAGCTTCGCCTTCGCGGGCCTCGTGCCGAGACCGTCCGGGAGGTGCCAGTCCGGATAGGTCAGCGAGGCGCCGGGGATGCCGGGGATGCCGCCGACCGCGGGGCCGGTCGCCGCGGACGGCGCGAACGACTCGATGTCCCCCGTCAGCACCGCACCGAAGAGCCGGCGTATCTGCTCGGGATAGACCGTCGCGAAGTTGATGTTCTTGTACCGACCGTCGATGAAATCTTCCTTCGAGTTCGAGATGAACGAGTCGAAGGACTCCGACAGGTAATACACGGCCCACGTCTTGTCGTAGAACGAGCCGACCTGCTTCTGGTAGTCGCTCCACCAGTAACCCTGGCCGTAGTCGAAGTCGTTGTGGATGTAGCGGCCAGTGCCGAGCGCGACCTGAAAATCGTACGGCGTCGCCGCGGGCAGCGGATTTGGGTCGGCGACGTAGATGTAGTCGACGAGACCGTCGGGCTGCGTGCCCGGACACTTCGCGTTGCCCGTCGAGCAGTAGGCGCCAGGCTCAGGGCGCGTGAGCATCCGCGTGAAGAGGTCGAACGCGACGCTCGTTCCCATCGCGAGCGGACCGTAGTTGCCGTCGACGAGGAGCGTCGGGTCGGGCTTCGACGGATCGTCGACCTCGAGGACCATCGCGAAGCCGAACGTCTTGGCGATCAGCTGGATGGTGTCGAGGTAGTGGCTCTGGATCCGCGAGACCACACCACCGGAGTTGAACTGCGTGCGACCACGACGGAACGCGTCGAGGATGTAGCGGTTCTCGTAGGCGGTCTCGAGGAAGCGGATCTGCTCGTACGGGTCGGCGCCGGCGTCGTAGCGGAACGACGGCACGTTGCCCGTGTCCGCGAACTCGTCGGACGAGAACATGTACCCGCGACGAACGCGGCCCGTCGGGTCGACGGCGCTCGCGTTGCTCGAGAACGACGCGTAGTCGGGGACGGCCGCGAAGTCATTCATGTCGCGGTAGTCGACGACATCGAGCGCCGGGCCGGTGCAGGTCTGGCCAAGCGTGGTGGCCTGCGGGTCGGGATGGCAGCCGTCGACGAGGTTGAAGCGCGCGGCGTACTGCGAGTAGTGGATGAACGTGGACGTGGTCGCGCCCGCGTCGGGGAACGAGCGCACGCCGAAAAGTCCGGGCGAGTCGGTGAGCCCGAGCGCCTGGTAAGCCTTTGCCTTGCCGTCGCCGCTGCCCTGGACGGACATGCCGGGGGTGTTCCACACGTCGACGGTGCCGCCGTACCCCATGCGGAGCGCGGCGCGGTCGTACTTGCCCATCAGGTACATGTCGAGCGCCTGGTCGCCCGGGTAGTCCATGACGCTCGACGTCGCGAAGCCGTTGATGCCGCCGTTGATCTCCTCGTCCGTGATCGGGTCGAGGTAGCGCGGTCCGATGCAGGATGCGCCGTCCACGTTACCCGGCGGACACGCCTTGGTGACGGCGCCGTTCTTCGTGCGAAGCTGCCAGTAGCGCGTGTCGTAGTTGAGCGAGTCGAACGTGCCGGCGAAGTTGTGACGAAGGCCGGTCGAGTGACCGAACTCGTGCGCGAAGACACCGAGGGCGTAGTTCTGGCGGGCCCACTGGTAGATCTTGTCGCGGTGGTCCTTGACCGCCGCCGCATCGTTAGGGTCGACGTTGCCGAAGAGCGCTGCGGCCTTGCGCGCGAGACCGACGAGGTGATCGCCGTCGGGCGCCTCGGTCCTGCATGCGTGCCTCTTCGCGCGAGCGAGCAGACTCCTACGCTCGAGCGCGCGGCGAAACATCGGGTTCATGCGCCCGAGGGGAGAGGCCCTGTCGAGGCCGCTCTTGCTGACGGCCACCGTGGGATCGAGGCCCGCGATCTGCGCGATCTCGGGCGTCACC
>JAYSXP010000271.1:0-14644 GCA_043717125.1 Polyangiaceae bacterium
ATCGCACGCCGAGCGTGGCTGTCTGCCGAGCACGTCCTCAACACGCGCACCGCGAGCGAGCTGCAGGAGTGGCGCGCCGCGCGCCGTAGCCGAGTCTGAGGGCGTGTAGCCGTCATCGACGAGGGGACCCTCGCATGGCGCGACCGCGGCTACCCGGTGCGAGGTGGCGCCAAGCCGTGAGGGCTCCGCTCGCCGCGCCGTGCGGGCAGACGATCAGCCGTTGATCTTCGCGAGGTACGTGTCGAGCATCGGGACCGTGGGACCCGCGAGGTCGAACGCGCTCGCGTCGCTGATGCCGAGCCCGCCCGCAGCGATCGCCGCCTTGATCACGGGCGCCTCGAACGGCTTGGTCTTCGTGACGGCCTCGTAGGAGGGGCTCAGCGTCTGGAGCACGGAGATGCCCGCGACATCGGCCGCGATACGATCGGTGCTCACGATGAACACCTTCGGGCTTCCGGTGATGCCGCCCTTCCACGTCGAAGGCGCGCCGCTCGGCTTGTCGTTCATCGTCGGCCCGCCCGAGATGACCGCCTCGTAGCCGTCGGCGATGACGAGGGAAGGCGTGAACGCCTTGTTGATCTGCGCGACCTGGTTGAAGAGGATCGTCGTGTTGTGATTCTTGAGGTTCCCGTCGCGGGCGCGGTCCTCGGCGTGGACGAGCCCGAGCGCGATCTTCAACGACATCGTCACCTGCGCGATGAAGTGGGTCTTCACGCAGGACAGGATGATGTGGTGGTCGGCGCTGGTGACGTCGACGGGGAGGCGGATCGTGCCCTTCCAGTCCTTGGTCGAGCCGGCCGGGAGCGCGAGCCACTCGACGTTCGCGTCGTTCTCGTCGAAGACCGTCGCCTTGAGCCCGAGCTTCTTCGCCGCGCCCGTGATGCCGTTCGAGAGGAGGTTGGCGGCGGTGCCCGTGTCGCCGAAGAACGAGCGGTCACCGATGCGGATGTCGGTGACGCCGATATCCTTCAGCATCCCGCCAATCGCGAGGATCGTGTCGGGCGAGGTCGAGTACGGGTACACGTCGCCGGAATTGCTGTTGACCCGCAGGTAGACCGACTGGCCCGGCTTGATCATGCCGAGGCCGATCGTCTCCGCGAGCGCGGCCTCGAGCGCCTTGTTGCGGTCACCTTCGTCGTAGCCCATCCCGACGAGGTGCTTCGCCGTCGCCGGCGGCGTATTCGGATCGACCGGCGTGCCGGTGGGCGCGGGCGTCGGGTTGCTCGCGGGAGTCGTGGTGCTGCTGCATCCGGCGAGGCCGGCGGCGCCGAGCCACGTGCCGACCGTGCCGAGCATGACGGCCTGCACCATCTGGCGCCGCGTGAGCTCCTTCGCGACGAACTCCTCCGTGAGCGAGCGCGATTCGAGGGTGCGGCTACCGGCCTTGCGCGAGGTCTTGATGAACATGAGAGCCGGACACTAGCACCTTAAAGTCAGGCGGCACGCGACACCCTCTTACATGTATGGCGCCGCGGAATTGCACGCTTTTCCAGGCAAAACGCACTACCACCTCCCTTCGTGACCATCCACGCACTCGCCCAGGCGTCGCCGCGAGCGACCCTCGCACGCATCGCGCTCGCCGACCCGCCGCCCCCCGAAGGGCACGACGTCGACGTCGAGGTCATGAGCTGCTCGGTCTGCCACAGCGACGTGCACCTCCTCGACGGTGACTGGGGTGACGTGCCGAGGCCGCTCGTGCCCGGCCACGAGATCGTCGGACGCGTCGTCCGCGTCGGCGAGAGCGCGGCGCTCGCGATCGGTGCGGTCGTCGGCATCGGGTGGCAGTCCGGATCGTGCGGGGCGTGCGTGGCGTGTCTCTCCGAGCGTGAGCACCTCTGCACGGGCGGCAAGCTGCGCACGTGCGTGGGACGGCACGGGGGCTTCGCGTCGCGTGTCCGGTGCGACGCGCGCTTCTGCTTCGAGCTTCCGCCCGGGCTCGATCTCGGCAGCGCCGCACCGCTCCTCTGCGCGGGGCTCACGGTGTTCTCTCCGCTCGAACGGCTCGGGGCATCGCACGGAATGCGCGTCGGCGTGGTGGGGATCGGGGGGCTCGGCCATCTCGCGGTGCGCTTCGCGTGCGCCCTCGGCGCGGAGGTCATCGCGTTCGATCCGGATGCGAGCAAGCGCGCGCTCGTCCTCGGGCTCGGCGCGAGCGACCTCGTCGACGCGCGAGGTCCGCTCCCGAAGAGCGCCGTCGACCTCCTGCTGATCACGACCCACGCCTCGCTCGTCTGGAACGACTGGATGCGCGTGCTCGACCTCGAAGGGACGCTCTGCCTCGTGGGCGTGCCAGGGGCCCCACTCGCGCTCTCTGCAGATCCGTTGATGGACGAGCAGAAGAAGGTTACCGGCAGCGTCATCGGCAGCCCGAGCACGATGAGGCGCATGCTCACGCTCGCCGCGCGCGAGTCGATCGCTCCCATCGTCGAGCACATGCCGCTGGAGCGCGCCAACGAGGCGGTCGCGCGTGTCCGGGACGGGTCCGCGCGGATGCGCGTGGTGCTCGACGTCACGTGGGGGACGACGACGGGCGTTCGAGGCCCCCTCGTTCGAGGTTGAACTTTGGCGTTGCGCCGGTGCAAGGATGCGCGGCCCTGACGGACCAATGTCTGGGTAGTTGGGGTTGGTACGGAATCCGCAAGAGTGCGGTCGGCGCCGTGTCGAGACTTGCCCCCCCGAGTCCGACGCGGCGCTCTTTTTTTCTCCCGTGGTAAAGCTTGACCGACGCAGAGAGCGCGCTCTTGCCCCCGCGGAGGACGGCGGACTCGCGGTCGAGGGGCCCGCAATGGCGGCGGAGCGACGCGAGACACGTCGTACCGATCCCGCCGTGGTCGTCGGACATCTCCTCGACGAGATGAGGGTCGCGCTTCAGGGTCACCCCGAGTCGCGAGAGCGCCGCACCCTGATGGGCCAACTCGAGCGCTTCGATGCCACTGTCGCCCGGTGGAGCGCGTTCCCGCCTCACGACGACCAAATCGCCGCAATGCTGGATGTCCTCAACGCGCTCCAGGCCACGATTCCGCCCGCGCCCTGAGGGATGTGTTTCGCCTTGGCATCGCGATGTGCCGGCTCCTCGCTCCCGCCGAGGATCGCGACGTCGATCACGCCGTCGCGTATCGCTGGGACGACAACGGGCAGCCGCTGTGGCCATCGCCGATCGATCTGGGCCCCGTGCGCCGGATCGCGCCGGGTCAGGAGCGCATCACGCTCGGGCGAACGAACGGCGTGCTCCGTGCTTCGCTCGCGGTAGGCGCCACGATCGAGAACCGCTCGAACGGCGAGACGCGGCGCGTGCCCTGAGCGTCACCGCGGCGTGTTCCAGCCGCCAACCTCGGCGGTGAGCGCATCGGCTTCCTTCGGGCCCCAGGTGCCCGGGTCATACGCGTACATCGGGCTCGGACCGTGGATGACGGGGTCGACGATGGCCCATGCCGCCTCGACGACGTCCTGCCGCGCGAAGAGCGTCGGGTCGCCCATCATCGCGTCGCCGAGGAGCCGCTCGTAGTCGCCGAGGCGCGAGCCCGTGCCCTGCTCGGGCTCCTCGGTGAACGCGAGCTCGGTGGGGGCGCCGATCATCTTGTCGCCGTGCACCTTCGCGCGGGCGCCGAGCGCGATGCAGACCTTCGGGCTCACGCGGAAGCGGATGTAGTTGCCCATGCTGGGCGCCGCCTCCTTGAAGACGACCTGCGGAGGGTTCTTCAGCTCGACCATCACCTCGGTGCACGTCATCGCGAGCGACTTGCCGGCGCGGACGTAGAACGGCACACCCTCCCAGCGCCACGAGTCGACGTAGAGGCGGAGCGCGGCGTACGTCGCCATGTAAGAGTCGGGCGCGACACCCGGCTCGTCGCGATAGCCGTTGAACTGGCCACGCACCATGTTGTCGGTGCTCATGGGGCGCGTGTTGCGAAGGACCTTCGCTTGCTCGTCGCGGATCGCCTCGGGATACGTGCTCGAAGGCGCTTCCATCGCGAGGTAGCTCACGACCTGCAGCAGGTGGTTCTGGATGACGTCGCGGATGACGCCCGTCTCGTCGTAGAACTTGCCGCGCCCTTTGACGCCGAACGACTCGGCCATCGTGATCTGCACGTTCTCGACGTAGTTCCGGTTGAGGAGCGGCTCGAGGAACGCGTTCGCGAACCGGAAGTAGAGGATGTTCTGCACGGCGTTCTTGCCGAGGTAGTGGTCGATGCGGAAGACCGACGCCTCGGGGAAGGCGGTGTGGAGCGTCTTGTTGAGCGACTGCGCCGAGACGAGATCACGGCCGAAGGGCTTCTCGACGACGACGCGAGCGTTCGCGGTGAGCCCGGCCTGCGAGAGCCGCTCGATCACCGTCGGGAAGAGGCTCGGCGGGATCGCGAGGTAGTGGAGCGGGCGCGTCGCGCCGGCGAGGTACTGCTTGATCTGCTCGAACGTGTTCGCGTCGTTGTAGTCGCCGTCGACGTACTGGAGCTTCTCGACGAGCTTCGGGAACGCGACGACGTCGAGACCGCCGGACTCGGTCACGCTCGCGCGAGCGCGCTCGACGAGCTGGTCGCGCGTCCAGCCAGACTTCGCCACGCCGATGACGGGCACGTCGAGTCGCCCGCGGCGCGCCATCGACTGCAGGGCAGGGAAGATCTTCTTGTAGGCGAGGTCACCCGTCGCTCCGAAGAAGACCAGCGCGTCCGAGGGTGCAGGCTGGCCAGTGCTCATGGCACCGAAGCTATCCGAGGGTCTCGGAACGGACGTAGAAATCGAAGTGGGCGACGATCGACTTCTTCGGGACGCGAACGGGAAACGGGCGACGTGTCATGCTTCACGTGTGCGCGCCCTCTGGCTGACCGTCCTCCTCACCGCCTGCCACGGCGATCCGCCGAGGCCAACCCCATCCGCTATCTCCCCCGTGCCCGTGCCCGTGTCTTCCTCACCGTCATCCTCCGCGTCCGCCTCTCCGATCGCGCTCACGCCCCCCGTCACCACCGACTGGTGCATCGAGGGCATGACCGCCCTGGACGAAGACTGCTGCTACGTCGCCCCCACCGGCAGCACGAAGCTCCTCGTCTACCTCCACGGCATCGTCCCGCCCACCAAGGACAGCGTCCAGAAGCAGACTGTTCAGGGAGCGGTGATCCGCGCGGCGACGCACGCGGGAGTCGCCGCGATCGTGCCGCGCGGCCGCCGCGGGATCGGCCCCGACGGCGCGCGCGACTGGTGGGCGTGGCCTACCTCGCCGGCGACCCACACGCAGCTCGTGAAGGAGATCGTCGCGCGCTTTCGCGTCCTCGAGGACAAGCTCGAGGCGCGTCTCGGTACGAAGTTCGAGCGCACCTACCTCGCGGGCTCCTCGAACGGCGCGTACTTCCTGTCTGCGCTCGCCCTGCGCGGCGACTGCGACGAGCTGGGCTTTCCCGTCGACGGCTACGGAGCGATGTCCGGAGGTGCGCCGGGAGGCCGGGGCGCGGGCGCGCTCGCGGGCCGCGCGCCGCATCCCGTCTACGTCGGCTTCGGCACTTACGACGCCGAGACAAAGCCGGGCGCCCTCGCGCTCGCGACGGTCTTCGAGGGCGCGCACTGGCCGGTGCGCGTCGCCGAGCATCCGTTCGGCCACGGCGCGCGCGAGGTGTACCTCGAGGAGGCGTTCGCCTTCTGGGAGGCCAAGCTGAGAGAGGACTCAGGACGTGCACATCACGACGTCGTCGAAGCGCACCGACCAGCCGGGGCGTGGCGCTAAAACCCCGTACCGGGGAAGCAGCTACGCAGCGCATGCCATGTCGCCTGCACCGACGAGAAGCGGTCGTTGCGGTCGATCGCGAGCGCTTGCTCGACCCATGCATCGATGTCGGGTGAGAGCTCGGGCCGCAGCGCGTGAATGCGGGGTCGCGGGTCGGAGGTCACGGCCATCATGATGCGGATCACCGACTCTCCCTCGAACGGCAGCCTCCCGACGAGCGCTCGGAAGAGGATGACCGAGAGCGAGTAGACGTCCGCGCGCGGAAGACATTCTCCGCCTTGAGGTCGCGATGCACGAGGCCCCGCCCGTGCGCGGTCGTGAGCGTGTCGACGATCGGCCCGAACGTTCGCTCGAGCCACGGAAACGACGGACGCTCGCCACGACGTTCGAGCTCTCCGAGCTCCGCGTCGAGGTCGTGCCCTTCGAGGAGCTCCATGACGAGCCCGATCTCGCCGTCGCCGGTGCGGACCTGATGAAGGATGCGCACCGCGGAGGTGCCGAGCAGCTGAGACATCGACTGCGCTTCGCGAAAAATTCGTTCGGTGGCGTCCGGGTCGCCCACCGCGCCGTGAACGAGCTTGATGGCGACCTCGTCGCCGTCGACGAGATCCCGTGCGCGGAAGACCGTGCTCTGGCCTCCGCGACCGATCACCTTCGTCAGCTCGTAGCGTCCCCCGAGGACATGCCCCACATGCGTCGTCATTCGCGGCGCTTCCGGGCCCGAAGCGGCCACACGCCGACGAGCCCGAGCCATCCGATCGTGTGCAGTCCGCGGGCGACCGTGGTCGAGCCTCGATAGGCGCAGTCGGACGTGCGAGGCATGGAGGGCTCCGCGCGTTGAGCTTCGACGAGCGCCTCGTCTTCGAACGCATGGCGGGCGGGCGTCGAGAGCACGGACATCCGCCAGCAGTATCGACGATCGGCCGGCAATTTGGCCCAGCGATCGGCTCGCGATTACGACGGAAGGTCGTGGTCCCGTGGCGTGCCCAGTCGGCTTCGCGCTTCGCGCTCGCTCTCGTGGCGTTGCTCGCTGCGGGGTGCAAGCGTGACGCCGACCCGTCCGCGCTCCTGAGCTCGGCAGCGGGGGCCGGCGTCGCCGCGGCGGCTGGGAATGCGGGTGCGGCGAGCCTGCCGGCCCTCCGGATCAAGGAGGGGGCGGTCCCGCCGACCGATCTCCCCGTTCTCCCTCGCGGCACCGGCAACGCGGCCGTCGTGCTCGACGGCTCCAGCCGTCCTTGGCCGCCGCCTGTCCCCGAGAACGTTCCTCGGCTCGCGGCGCTCGCGCTCGAGACGCCCGTCTTCGCGCAGCCCGACGCGAGCTCGCCGCGGCTCGGTCAGCTCCGCGTCGGCGCGATCGTCGAGATGGATCCGAAGCCGCTGTCCGGAAAGGGCTGCGGCACCACCTGGCGCGCGATCAAGCCGCTCGGCTTCGTGTGCCTCGGCACGACGACGCTCGATCTCGCGCATCCCGTCGTGCGTGGCTCGGCGCGCCGCCCCGATACGACGCAGAAGCTCCCGTACATGTACGGGCTCGCGACGCGCGGCGGCCCGGCGTACGCCAGCCTCCCGAACGCCCAGATTCTCCAGACGAACGAGCCGCACCTCGCCACGCACCTCAAGCAGTGGGAGAACGACAAGATCAGCGGCGCGAGCTACGCGAACGAGGTCTGGGGCACGTGGAAGGTCGATCCGCTCGCGCCGGCGCTCGATGCGATGCACGAGCGACGAAGCGACACCGAGATCCCGTGGTTCCTCCAGAACGGCGGACGCTCACCGACGTTGACGACGCGTTCCGACGGTCCGCGCGCGGGCGCGTTCGACCGCAAGAACGGCATCTCCTTCGTCGACTCCGTCATGTGGGAAGGGCGTCGCTACAACGTCGCCGTCGACCTCCGGCTCATGCCGGCCGATCGCTTTCGGCCCATCAAGGGCTCCGACTTCCACGGCTTCCGGATCCCCGAGGACATCAAGCCGCCCTTCGCGATCGTGACCTCGAAGAAGGCGAAGAAGCTGCGCGAGCAGTCGGGACGCCTCGTGCCGGAGGACAAGCTCGAGTGGCGCTCCGTTCAGGCGATCACCGGCAAGCGTCGCATCCAGCGTGGCAAGCCCTACGCCGAGCTCGAGGGCGGTAGCTGGGTCGCGGACGAGGAGATCGTGCGCGTCGATCTCGCGAAGAAGATGCCAGGCTGGGCGAACGACGGCGAGAAATGGATCGACATCAACGTCACGCGGCAGGTGCTGGTCGCCTACGAGGGCACGAAACCCGTGTATGCTACACTCGTTTCCACGGGTGAGGCCGGGCTCGACGACCCCGCGACGACGAAGGCGACGAAGCGCGGCATCTTCCGCATCCACACGAAGTACCTGACCTCGACGATGGACTCGCGTGTCGTTGGTGAGGAGTTCGAGCTCCGCGACGTGCCCTACGTGCAGTACTTCACAGAGGGCTACGCGCTCCACGCGGCGTACTGGCACGACGTCTTCGGTCAGCCGAAGAGCCACGGGTGCATCAACCTCGCGCCCGAGGATGCGCGCCGTCTCTTCTTCTGGACGGGGCCCGAGGTTCCGGCGGGCTGGCATGGCGCAAGTGCCGGAACGAGTGGGAAGACCGGCACGGTCGTGTTCGTACATCCCTGAGCGTCCGATCGCCGGCGGTCTACCCACGCGCTCGGTGCCTCTTGTCGGAGCCCTCGAAGTGGATACGCTCCTACGTTCATCGAGGAGAGAACGCATGTCACAGAACTGGAATCCTGGCGGAGGACAACCCCCTGGCGACGGCCCGCCCCCCGGCGGAGGCGGCTACGGAGGTCCTCCTCCTGGCGGAGGCGGCTACGGAGGTCCCCCTCCTGGCGGAGGCGGCTACGGAGGTCCTCCGGGCGGCGGTCCTCCCGGCGGAGGTGGCTTCGGGCCCCCTCCTGGTGGTGGCGGGTACGGCGGTCCTCCCGGCGGTCCTCCTCCGGGCGGCTACGGTCCCCCTCCTGGAGGAGGCGGCTACGGCGGACCTCCTCCCGGCGGCTACGGCGGTCCGAACCCTTACGGCGCGCAGATGCCTCCGTACGGAATGCAGCCGAATTACGCGGCGCCTATCACGGGTAGCCTCGGGCTGGGGTTCCTCGCCGGCTTCTTCGGCGGGTGCATCGGTCTGATTCTCGTCTATGCGATCGCGAAGGGCCCGGAGACGAAGAAGGGCGCAGGCATGGGCTTCGCGGCCCAGATCCTTCTCGGTGGCGTTCTGCGCGCTTTCGCGCGCTGACCGACGATCGCGACGAAATCTGCGGACGACGTGGGAGAGGCGCCGCGGGGTACGGCCCATGGAGGGAACAAATCCTCCAGGGCGCCGTATCACCGCGCGAGGTCGTTTCGATGGCCTGGATCGGAGGCCAGATTCGCGTGTTGTCGCGTCAGCGCAACAAGCGTGCCTGGAATTTTCCGCCCTCGCCTTGCACGACGCAGATTCTCGGTAAGAATGCCGCCGCCGCTCGCCCCGGCAGAAAGACGCGAACCTCCTGTGACTCAGAACTCCGCATCTCACGAGAGCTCGAACCGCAATTCGGACACGGACGCGGACGCGACGGGGCAGCTCGACATCCTCGACGCCGAGGACATCCTGGAGAGCGACGAGATCGCGTCGCTCGAGGCCGCGGCCGCGGGGATCGTGAGCTTCGAGGTCGCCACGCCCGAGCCCAGCGGCTTCGAGGTCGGTGACGTCGGCGCGTTCGACGAGGTCGAGGTCGAGGGTGAAATCGAGGTCGAGGGGGAGATCGAGGCGCCTCCGCCGTCGCTGTCGACGCTCTTCGGGATGAAGCCCAAGGCCATGCCGATCAAGGCCGCCGTGATTCCGGCCGCGCCCGTCACGAGCCCGCTTCCCCTCGAGAGCGTCCTCGTCGCCGTGCCGGCTGCGCCCGAAGCGCCTGCGCCCTCGGCGGCCCGCACGCCCGTCGCCATTGCACCCGAGCTCGAGGCTGTGCCCGTGTCGAAGTCCGAACCGATGGCCGAGCGAACCCTCGAGCTCAAGCGCTCGGACTTTGCCCTCGCCGTCGCGACCGCGTCGATCGAGGCCGAACAGCGCGCCGCCGAGGAGGCGCCCGGTCACACCGAGGTGCTCGTTCGTTCGGCGATGCCGTCGGCGATCCGCACGATGCACGGAGGCATCCAGGCGGCGCCGCGTCGTCCGAGCTCGATCGCGCCGGTCGCCCTCGACATTGCCGCCTCGCCGCGCGCCACTGCGCCCTCGGCTCCGGCGTTCCCGCCGCCCGCGCGCATGCCCTCCTACGCGTCGATCACTCCGAAGCGCGGCCTCAGCGGCGTCGCGATTGGCGTGATCGCGTTCTCCGCTCTGGCGCTCGTGGGTGTGGTCGGCCTGGGTGGCTACGCGGCGAGCCGCGCCCTCACCGAGAAACCCGATCCTGTCGCGGCTTCCGAGTCTGCCGAGCTCTCCTCAAGCGCGGTCGTCGCTCCTGCGGCTCCTGCTCCCGAGGCGCCCAACGCATCGCCGGGCACGGTCGGCACGGGCTTCGCGATCGACGTCTCGGCGCTCCCTACCGCGCCGGTTCCAGGGCCCGCTCCGCGTATCGCCACCGGCCGCACGACGGCGCCGTCGGCTCCGGCTGGCTCGCCTCTCGCGGCGGCTGGGCCCGCTCCCGCGCCGGTCAGCAAGTCGTCGGGCAGTACACTTCCCCCGCCCGGCGGAGGCAAGGTCGCGTCGGCGCCGCTCGCGGCCCCGGGCGCGCCGCTCCCTCCGCCTCCCGCGGCGGCTCCCGCGGCGGCCGCTCCGGTCGTCGTCGCCACGACCGGCACGGTGCGCGTCGACCCGAACTTGCGCGCCGTGGTCGTCGACGGCAGCTTTCGTCGCGCGAACGATGGTGTCGTGATCGTCGCGTGCGGCTCGCACCGCATCAAGGTCGGCATGAAGGGCGAGCAGTCCGTGAACGTCCCCTGCGGCGGCTCGGTCTCGCTCTGAGTCTCGGCTAAGGCAGGCCTGAAGGCGGCGTCTTTTCGCCGGCGAGAACCCGCTTCGCGAGATCGAGATCGAGCTCGTTCTCCCAGCGCGCGACGACCAAGGTGGCCACCGCGTTGCCGACGAAGTTCGTGAGCGCACGCGCCTCGGACATGAAGCGGTCGATCCCGAGCAGCAGCGTGATCCCGACGACGGGCACGCTGCCGGTCGACGACAGTGTCGCGGCAAGCGTGACGAACCCGCTGCCCGTGACGCCCGCCGCGCCCTTCGACGTGAGGAGCAGCACGAGGAGCAGCCGTGCCTCGTCGCCTGGCGAGAGCTCGACGTCGAGCGCTTGCGCGACGAAGAGCGCGGCCATCGTCAGATAGATCGCGGTGCCGTCGAGGTTGAAGGAGTAGCCCGTCGGCACGACGAGCCGCACGACCGAAGGGCTGCAGCCGAGGCCTTCGAGCTTGGCCATCAGCCGTGGTAACGCCGACTCGGACGAGGATGTACCGAGCACGATGACGAGCTCTTCGCGGAGGTACTTCAAGAGCCGCACGATCGAGAGGCCCATCGTCTTCATCACGGCGCCGAGCACGATGAAGACGAAGAGGAGCGCCGTGGCGTAGAAGGCGCCCATGAGCTTCGCGAGGCTCCCGAGCGTTCCGACGCCGTACTTGGCGATCGTGAAGGCCATCGCGCCGAAGGCTCCGAGCGGCGCCGCCCGCATCACGATGCCGACGATCGCGAAGACGCCCGTCGAGAACTGCTCGAGGAGCTTCACGACCGTCCCTGCACGCTCTCCGACGCCCGCGAGCGCGCTCCCCATGAGCACCGCGAGCAGGAGGATCTGCAGCACGTCGCCGTCGACGAACGCGCCGACGAAGCTGTTGGGGATGATCGCGAGCAGGTGCTCGACCACGCCGTGCGCGGGCGCGTGACCGACGAGCGTCTTGTCGAGCGCGGACGCATCCATGTTCGCGGCCGAGGCGTGGATGCCTGCGCCGGGCTTCACGAGGTGCGCCATCGTGAGCCCGATGATCAACGCCGCGGTGGTCATGATCTCGAACCAGAGGATGGCCTTGCCGCCGACGCGGCCCACCTTCTTCAAATCCTTCATCCCGGCGATGCCGACCGCTACCGTCGTGAAGACGATCGGGCCGATGAGCATCTTGATCAACTTCACGAAGCCGTCGCCGAGCGGCTTCATCTGGATGCCCCACTCGGGCTTCAGCCAGCCGAGCAGGACGCCCGCGGCGATCGCGACCAGCACCTGGACGTAGAGGCTCGGCCCGCGCCCCTTCTTCTTGGCGGGAGTTTCGGTAGCAAGCGTTTCCGGCGTCAGCTCCACGACCGGAGCGTAGGATGCCACGGAACGATTCTGCTGCAGAATCGCGCTCGGTCCTCTAGGGTCCGCGGGACGTCGATGCGTTGGGTCACACGGTTCGTTCTCGGCATCGGGACGCTGAGCGCTGCGCTCGGCTCCTCGGGCTGTGCAGCGGTCTTCCGCGACGGCAAGGTACCGGTGCGTATCGAGTCCGATCCGCCCGGCGCCGGCGTGACGGCGAAGGAGGGGACGGGCACGGCTCCCTTGGTGCTTCCGATCCCGCGCTCGGGGATCACCGAGATGCACGTCGCGATGGCCGGGTATGACGAGCACCACGCGCTCGTGCGCAAGCACGTCAATGGCTGGTGGCTCACGGCGGACCTCGCGACGTGCATCGTGCCGGTTCTCCTCTGCGTCCCGCTCATCGTCGACGCGATCAGCGGTGCGTGGAACGACGTCGAGCCGAAGTACCGCGCGCGCCTGGTTCCGCTCGGAACCAGCGGCGTCCCGATCTTCGGGCCGGACGGGTCGTACTACGTGCTCCGGCCGTCGATGGCCGCTCCCAAGGTTCAGCCCGCGCCTGCACCGTCCTCGCCGCCTCCGGTCGCCGCGAAGGCGAGCGAGGTGAGCACGATGAGCGACTCCGAGCGCAAGGCGTCGGCCCGCGCTGCCTACCAGGAGGGCATCGAGATGCAGGCCCAGAAGAACTGGCCGGTTGCGCTCGCACGATTCCAGTTCGCGCAGCGCCTCGTCGACGCGCCGACCCACCTCTTGCACATCGCCCAGTGCATGGTCGCCGCCGGAAAGCTCGTCGAGGCGCAGGAGAGCTACGAGACGCTCACGCACGGCGGGCTGGCGGCCGGAGCGCCCGAGCCGTTTCGCGAGGCGCTCGAGACCGGCAAGCGTGAGCTCGCCGACCTCCAGCCCCGGATTCCCACGTTGCGGATCGAGGTGCGCCCTGCGCCGGGCACGCTTCGCAATCTTTCGCTCTTGCTGAACGGGCGGCCGCTCCCGCCGGAGGTGATCGGCATCGCGCGCCCCATCAACCCGGGCACCTACCAGATCACGGCGACCGCCTGGGGCATCCCTCCCCCGAGGCCGGTGCAGGTGACGCTCGGAGAGCGAGACGTGCGCACGGTCGAGGTCGTTCTGGGGCGCTGAAGCAGCGGTTCGGCTGCGTCACGGCGCGTCGCACGCCGGGCAAAAACGCTCGCTGATTACCCCTAGGGGTAAAGACGACGCCCTTACGGCCGTGACATCTTCCCGAGCGAATGCGTAAGCGCCTTACTTTCCTCGTCGTCGAAGACGACGCGGCCGTGAGCCGCCTGATCGTCCGTGCCCTCTCCGCCCACGGGGAGGTCGAGGTCGCCGCCAGGTGCGCGGAGGCAAAGCTCTCGTTTCGCTCGCGCAGGTACGACGCGATCATCATGGACGTAAGCCTGCCGGACGGCTCGGGGCTCGACCTCATCGAGCTCGCGAAGAGGCGGAGCCCAGCGGCGATCGTCCTGGTGCTCACCGGCAGCACGCAGCATGTCGTGATCCGGCGCGCGCTGGAGGCCGGCGCTCGCTATCTCCTGAAGCCTTGTGACGCCACGCACCTCGATCAGATCGCGACGGAGGCCCTGGCACGCCGGAACGCCGCTGCGCGTCGCACGACGCTGATCCTCGAGCGCTGGGCGAAGGAGCACTCCCTCAGCAAGACGGACGTCGAGCTACTCGCGCTCGGCGCCGGGGGGGTCCCGCGTCATGAGTTCAGCGAGCGGCGCGATGTGCGTCCCGACACGATCAAGAAGCAGATCCAGCTGCTGATCCAGAAGACGGGCCACGACACCTTCGAGGGGGCCGTCAACAGCTTGTTGCGAGACGCTGTCGCGGAGCCGACGTGACCACCAAGGGAGAGCCGGGGATGATGGGCCGTGAGCTCGCTGCGCTCCTCGAGCAGGAGGGCTTCTCCGTCGTCCGTCGCTCGCAGTCGTACGTGTGGCTCGGACGCGGCAAGGCCGTTCTCCTCATCGATACCAACGCCGAGATCGCCGGCGACGTCGCTCAGGAGATCCTCGACCGCGCGCGCAACCACACCGCCTGAGGAAGGTCGCTCAGCTCCCGAAGGTCGCTCAGTCGAGCAGGGCGAGGAGCTCGTCTTTCGTGATTCCGCCGGCGTGGTCGGCGTCGCCGAGCGCGACGTCGGCAAGTGCGCGCTTCTTCGCCTGGAGCGCGAAGATGCGCTCCTCGACAGTGTCCTTCGCGACCATGCGATAGACCATGACGGGGCGATCCTGACCGATGCGGTGCGCGCGATCGGCGGCCTGATCCTCGACGGCGGGGTTCCACCATGGGTCGAGCAAAAAGACGTGATCGGCGGCGGTGAGGTTGAGCCCCGTGCCGCCGGCCTTCAGGGACACGAGCATGACCGGCGGACCGTCCGCGCTCTGGAACTCGCCGACTACTGCGCCGCGATCGCGTGTCGAGCCGTCGAGCCGCGTGAACTTGATGCCTGCATTCTGCAAGTGGGGTTCGACGAGGTCGAGCAGCCCGGTCCACTGCGAGAACACGAGCGCCTTGTGGCCGTCGGAGGCGGCCTCCTCGAGGGCCTCGAGCAAGCGCTCGATTTTCGAGGAGGACATTGCGTGCTGACCGGGCACCAGCTCGGGGTGACATGCGGCCT
>JAYSXP010000272.1:0-5071 GCA_043717125.1 Polyangiaceae bacterium
CCGGGCGGCGCTATGTCGTCGAGATGAGAAAGGGTGACCGTGCGCTTCGATCCGATCGTCGCACGCGGCTGGCGAGCGTGCGTCATCTCGGCTGTCGCACATCGCGGAGAATCGACCGCTCAACCGGGATCGAGACCGTTCACCTCTCGCGGGGAAGCTTAAGGCTCGGCCGCGTGTCTCGATACTCGAGTGATGCAAAGCTCTTCCCCTCTCCCCGCCCTCCCGGCAGCGGCGGCCCCGCACGCACCCGATCCCGCGACGCAGCGCGTCCAGGGACCACCCTACGTGCCGCACGCGGCCTCTCCGTACCGCCCGGTCCCGGCTTGGGAGCCGCCCGACGAGCCGCATAGACCAAGGACGATGCCCGCGCGGCCGCGCGAGCTCTTCGCCGCCCTCGCTCTCGTCGTGGTCGGCGATCTTGCGCTCTGGAGCGGCAGGGACCTGACCGTAGGCGGCTTCGGTGCCGCCGCGTTCTTCCTCGCCGTTCCGGCCATCGTCCTCGTGGCCGCGCGCGCGCGGCGTCTCACGCTCCGCTTGGGCGCGACCGTCGCGATGTTCGTCGCGATCGCCGCGCGCTGCGCGTTCGCGCCGGAGCTCGGCACGGTGTTGCTCGGGCTTCTCGGCGTCTTCGCGCTCGCGATCACGATGCGCAACCGCTCCACCTTCTTGACGGACATCGCGGCCTCGTTCGGCTCGACGTTCGTGACCATCCCGCAGCGGCTCGAGGCGGTCGTCTCGGGGGTCCGAAAGCACTTCATCTCGACGAAAGACGGGCCGCGGAGCGTCTCGCACGTCCTCATCCCCGTGGTGCTCGTCTCCACCTTCGTGACGATCTTCGCGCTCGCGAACCCGCTCGTCGCGCGGTGGCTCGGCGGCCTCACGCGCCTGCTCGGCGTGCCGACGCCCGCGCGCGTCGTGACCTGGCTGTTCATGCTCTTTGGCGCGGTCCTCCTCGTGCGGCCGGCCATCCGGAGGTCGTCGGCGCTCGAGGAGGCGGACACGACCGGAACGACGACACGCGGCGCGCTCATCGTGGCGCGGAACGCGCTGGTCCCGCTGAACATCGTCTTCTTCGTCTACAACGCGCTCGACGCGACGTACCTCTGGGCCGGCGCGCCACCGCCGGGCGTGAGCGAGCGTCAGTACGCGCACGAAGGTGCGGCGTGGCTCACCCTCGCGCTCGCACTGCTCACCGTGATCGTCGGCGTGATGTTTCGCGGCTCGCTGGCCCACGACACGCGCGGAAAGATGGCACGGCTCCTCGCGTTCGGCTGGCTCGCGCAGGGCCTCGTGCTCGCAGGCGGCACGTTCCGCCGACTTGCGATCCACATCACGACCAGCGGTCTGTCGAACGTCCGGATCCTCGGCATGTTCGGCACCGCAGTGGTCGCGTTCGGTCTCGTCCTCGTCGGTGTGAAGCTCCTCAGGCGCCACTCGTTCGTGTGGCTGCTGCGCAGGCAGCTCGACGCGCTCGTCGTCGCTCTCCTCGGCTTCAGTCTGTTGCCGACGCATCGAATTTCCGCGCCCGTCAACGTGTCGCGCGTGATGACCCACCAGTACCAGGCGCTCGTGAACATCGAAGAGCAGGCGAGCGAAGCCGAGAGCGCCGCTGCGCTGCTCCCGCTGCTCGACCACGACGACGAGCGGATCCGTCGTGGCGTCGCCGCCCTCTTGCTCGACGAACGCGACGCGCTCCGCAAGGCCGCGAGCCGTCGGCACGGCTGGCGCGATCGCGACATCGCGTCGGCACGAGCCAGCCGCGACCTCGAGGCGGCGACGGAGAAGCTCAAGAGCGTCCTCGGTGACGTCGAGCGCAAGGACGCCATCCAGCCCTTCGAGTACATCCGCAACTCCTCGATCGAGGGAGAGATCGCGCAGTCGGAGATCAACAAGGTGGAGTTCGCGCCGACGCGCTCGCAGAAGCTGGCGCAGCGCTGGGTGACGGCACACACGACCAACGTGGGCTTCGAGGAGCTCTACGACGCCGTCGTCATCGTGGACGGAAAGCCCCTCTCCCGATCCGAGCTCACCACGGCGAAGCAGCTCTTCGTCGCCCGCGCGGGCTACGACTCCAAAGCAGAGGCCGTCGCCCCGATCACGACCGCTCCTCTGCCGGGCCGCGAGGCCGAGAGCATGGAGTCCAGGGTGACCATCCGTCGCACGAAGGACGGGACGAGCACTCGCAGCGACGTCGTGCTCCTCCTCGAGCGGCGCGCCGGCGAGTGGCGCATCGTCGAGGAGCGCGGCTCTGAAGGGACGCTGTTCTAGCTGGTTCGAGCGCTGTCAGCGCTCTCGACGGGTATCGACGATCGGCTCGCGGAGCAGGTTGCTCCAGGCCGCCGGCGACCGACACCTGTAGAGCGCATCGTTCGAGACGGACATCTCGCCCAACCGAATCCAGCCATTTTCAAGGCGATCGAGGGCGTAGGCAACGCAGGTGGCCGGGCGCCCGTCGGGGATCAGCTTCGACTGGAACAAGGGTCCGCTCGCCGCGAACCCCACGAAGGAGAGCTCCGTGTAGAACGCGAAGGGCTTCGCGCCGGGAGGACGAGGCTGCGGGGCGGAGAGCGCTTTGCTCCACAGCTCGGTACCGTCGCAGTCGATCGATCGAACGGTCACGTCGTACGACGAAGACGCGATCTCGACGCAGAGCAGGCTGCGATCGTCGGGAGCCGGCGCGCGATCGCCCGAACAGCGGAGGTCCGAGATCCGTCCCTCGCGCGAGACGATGGCATCATCGAGCGCGATGCGTGTCTTCCCGCAGAAGGCATCCGCTCGCGAGGACTCGCGCGACACGCCTGCCCACCCTCGACCGGTGAGTTGCTCGCTGCGATAGCTCGTCGTGCATCCGCCCCCGCCGCCCGACTCGGCCATGAGGCACGGAGTATACGTCCCGTGAACCCTCCACCACGGGGTTACGTACGTCGTGCTCCCGCAGCCCGTCGTGGCGACCGTCATGGCAACGAGGAGGAGAGCGCGACCGACCACGACTTGAAATCGTAGCAGCATCCCTTCCGCGCTGACCGTCGAGCAGCGCCACCACCGCCTACATGGCAGGTCGGACGCTCTACGTGGCTCTCCGCTAAGGCGCCTGGGTCGAGCACCATGCCAGAGCAGCGACGACCGCAGCGAGCACGACCAGGATCCCTCCGAGGAAGAGACCAAAGCTGCCCCACGCGCTCGTCAGTGAGCTCCCCTTCTTCCGGTCGCAGTCGAGACAGATTGCCCACGTGCGCACGCCACCCCCGGTGAGGGTGCAGCAGTCGCCGCACACCGGACGCCCGCACGACGCGCAAGGACCCGCGGCCTCGTTGGAGCAGAACGAGCATCGCTGCGGACCGTCGCCTCCCTCGATCGCGAGCTGGCCACTCATCGTCTCCTACGATAGTGGCCAGCCCGTGAGGCTGCTCGCTGAATTCTGAGCGGCCTACGCCGGCGGTGCGCTCGCGGAGGTGACGGCCGATCCGCCTCGGCCGACCACGTCCCCATAGCCGGTTTTCACGGTCTGCTCGAAGAGCGCCTTCATCTCGGCGCATAGCGCGACCGACCCCTCGCCGAGCGCCATCTCTGCCCTCGGAAAAGAGCTCGTCCTCTTCCTTTTCCATGTGGTGCTCGACGATCTCCCTGAGGGTCGTCACCTTCGCTTCGAACGTTCGCTCGGACGGCTCCGTCTTCATCAACCGCTTCAGCGCGAAGCGAATCACCGCGTGCTCCTCGTAGCTTTCGAGGACGAGGTCCTCCTTCACCGCCATGACGGCCGGCTAGAAAATCTCTTGTTCGATCACCATGTGAGCCGCGAGGCTGTTGGCCATGCGATGGTTCCCTTCGCTCCTCGATTCGCCGTCAGGCAACCGATGACTTGCCAGCGCCGCCGCCGTTACCGTTCGCGAGCGCCCGGCTCGAGTTCGGCGCCTTGGGCGACTTGTCCGCGCTCTCGTCACCCCCCGTGAGCTCACCGACGGCGGCCTCGGCCTTGTGGATCGCCTCGCCGGCGACCTCTTCAGCCTGGTGGACCAGGCGTTCCTTCGCGGCGCCCATCCACGCGTCCTCGGTGCGCGTGTGGGGCAGCGAAAGACCGATGGCCGCGCCGATCGCGATGGCCACCGCGCCGAGCGCGAGCGGATTCTCCCGCATCGTGCTCTCGACGCCGCGCTCGGCGCGCATGACCTGACGGCCAGCACCGCTCAGCACGCGACTACCGCGATCGCGAGCATCACCCGCGAAGTGGACCGCCGCATCCCGAGCACCGCTCGCGACGTCGGCGGCGCGGTGACCCGCATCGTGAGCGAGGTGGCTGACGGTCTCGCCCGCGACATGAGCGGCGCCCTGGGCGCCCCCGAGCAGGTAGTTCGCGGCCTGGCGAGGACGGCCCAGCGGACGCGCTGCCGAGCCGCCGCCGTTTCGCGGGGCGAACAGAAGCCAGCCCAGCCCTACGGCGACGAGCGCCGCGGGGATCGGATTGGCCTTGAGGGTGGACATGACCGACGTCCCCGTCTCCGTGACTGACTCGCGTGCGTCGTGGACCATGTGCTCTACCCTTCCGACCGTGGCTTCGCGGACCGCGGTCCGCGCATGTGTAATTTCTTCCGAGACCATATTTCGCGCGCCGATGAGCTCGCGCCCGATGTCGTCCTTCAGCTGCTCCTTCGCCTCGTGATAGCCGTCCACGACCGAGCCCTTCAGCTCGGCGACCTTGCCCTCGAGATCACCCACCACGCCGGCGGTGAGGTTGCTCAGCTGCTCCTTGATCCGACTGGGGCTGAGGCGCTCCTCGATCTCGTTCACTGTGCGGGACATGTCCCCACGCGTGCGCTCGATGTCGCCACGAATCGCGGCCGTACCATCGTCGCCGACGTTGCTCTTCGCCGTCGTCATCGAACCATCTGCTCCTTTAACCATCGCTTGTTCTCCTCGAGTGTTTCCATGGTCTGGCGCGGGGCTCGCTCGATGCCCTTGAGCGCGCGGATTCCGAGGGCGGCGACGATGCCGCCCGTACCCGTGACCATCGCTCCGACCACGAGTGTCGATGCCCAGAGGGGCAAGAGCACGCCGAGGCCCAGGATCAGCGAGG
>JAYSXP010000273.1:0-5066 GCA_043717125.1 Polyangiaceae bacterium
GCGCTCCACCTCCGTGCTCGACATGCCGAGCAGCTCGAGCTTCCGACGGGCGGAGGAGGAAGGTGAGCCGGCAGCTGCACCACCGTCCGGGCCGGTCCAGAGGCTGGTCGCGAGGAGCTCGTTCTCTGCCTGCAGGATCTCCGGGCTGTAGACCGCGAGCATGGGTTGTCCGGCGCGCACCGCCACGCCGGTCTGGTCGACGTGCATCGTCTCTACGAAGCCCGGCACGCGGACGTGCACCTCACTGACCCCCTGTTCGGGCGCCATCACGAGAGCCGTGACACGCAGGCTCGACGCGAGCGCGCCGTCCTCCGCGACGGCCGTGCGTACGCCGATCGACTGGATGCGATCGAGCGCGAGCGTCACCGGCGTGGTCCCCGGCGGGACGCTGCCGGGGAGGAGTGCGCCCGCATCGACCGCAGCCAGCAGGTCGAGGGGGTCGACGGGACGCGCGACGGGCATCGGTGCGACCGGCGTGGGCGCCGCGCGAGGGGCCGTGAACGGCTCGAGCGTCATGTGACAGATCGGGCACTCGCCGGGCTCGTCCGAGACGATCTGCGGATGCATCGGACAGTGGTATTTCGGCGCATGCCGAGCTTCGCCGGGCTGAGCGGTGGAGAGCTGCGTTCGCGCGAACGAGAGCCACATGAACGCCGCCAGAACGGCGGCGGCCACGACGATGACCCAGCGCACGCCGGCCATCATTCTCACGCCGCGCGGGGGCGCCTCCTCGCCTTCGGGCATGGGCTCGTGCTCGGCGTTCGGGGTCTCCTTCTCTTCAGCGGTCATGGCTGCCTCCTTCTGCGAGAACTGCCGGGTCGAGCGGACCGAGCGTCCGACGCGGGACCTCCGCCCCGACCGATGCCTCGAGCTCGGCGAGCGCGTGATCGAGCGTCGCCCGTGAGACGACGATCTCACCCTCGACGTCGACGACCGCGCGGCGCGACATCAGCAGCGTGAGGACGTCCGTTCGCCCTGATTCATAGCCTGCCCAGACCGCATCGAACGAGCGCTTGCTCGCGGGGAGCGCGCGATCGCGCAGCGCCTGGAGCCGAAGCGCCGCCGCCCGCATGTTCATGTCTGCCATGGCGACCTCGGCCTTCACGGGAATGCTCGCGCCGCGTGCCTCGGAGCGAGCGGCTTCAGCCTGCTCCTTGGTGGCGTCGCGACGCGCGCTCGCCTCGCCCCAGATCCAGGGAAGGGTCATCGAGGCGTTAGCGCCGTAGCCGTGCACGGGCAACGGCCCGACGGGCGCGAAGTAGAGAGCCGCCACGCTGAACGAGGGCAGCGCCGCCTCGTGGGCAGCCGCGCGCGCCTCCTCCGTGCGTGCGTCGCGCTCGGCATCGGCGGCCCGCAGCTGGGGGCGCGACTCCTGCGCCTTCGCGATCGAGGTCGGAAGATCCCACGCGGCGATCTCCGGCTCTCCCGCGATCGGCGGACCGAGTGGGGAGAGCGGGTCGCGCACCATCAGCGCGTTGAGTCGCGCGCGGGCGCCGAGCACGCGCGTGCGGTCACCGATGACGTCGGCGTCGACGCGCGCGAGCTCGACCTCGGCCTGTGTCACATCGGTGAGAGAGGCACCTCCTGCGTGCCTGGCGCGCGCGAGCCCGAGGGCTCGCTCGGCGATCGCCCGATGCTCGACGTGAATCGCGTGCCGCGCGCTTGCCTCGACATAGTCTGCGAACGCGTGGTCGGCTTCGCGCTGGATGAGCCGGATCCGATCGGTCGCCATCGCTCGTTCGGCCGCGGCCATCTGCTCGCCGGCTCGGGCGCGCGCGCCGCGTGCACCGGGCGACGGGAACGTCTGCCCGAGCCCGACCATGACCATTCCGGCGTCGCCGAGGGCGTAGGGCTTGGCGACCGGCACCTGCCAGATCTGGAGCATGACCTCCGGTGGAGGTAGGCGTCCCGCCGACACGGCCGCGAGTGACGTCGCGTTCGCGCGTTGCTGCGCGGCGTGAACGCCGGGATGGCCGGCCAGCGCTGCGCGAAGGACCGTGACGCGATCGATCGGGCCGGGCAGCAGCTCGTCGGCAGCCGCCCTGGTCGACGCGAACAGCGCCGCCCCGAAGACTCCGAGCGCCACGCCCCGGAGGAGAGTGAACGTCGACATGATTTCTCTTTCGATGAAACGAGGGATGACGAGGACACGACGCGCACGTGCGCCGGTCCGCTTCTTCACGGAGCGCAGCGAGTGCGCCCCGAGGTCACCTCAGTTCAGCGAGACCATCCGCTCGGCGCGGCGGCGCTCCTCCACCGCAGGCCCTGCCCGCCCCTCATGATGGAGGCGAAGAGCCGCGACGGGCGCGCTTCGATGACCGTCGACGGTCGGCGCCGGGAGCACGGCCAGGACCGGCGAGGCCAGGAGATGCGGCGACGCACCGAGCGAGCCGACGGACGGGAGACTCCCGAGAACGTGATGCTCGCAACAGTCGCGCGAGCGCAGCTCCGTCGCGCAGCCGACGTCGTGCTCGGTGGGCTGGTCGCCGGCGCAACACGGGGCGTCCATGACGCGCTGCATGCTCGGGCAGTAGACGTAGCTGGAGCCGGCGCGCAGCACGGCCACGAGCGTCACGAAGGCGACGAGCGCAGCGAAGCACCGGACCACGAGGTGCCGTCTGCCGCTTTGGCGTGGTCTTTCCTGGCTCATGACCGAGCCAGCATCTTAGCATCCGGCCGGGCCGCGAGCTGCCGGACGCTGGTGCGGCATGATGACCACCCTCGCGACACGTCGAAGGCGCCGTTCACGACCCCCTGCTTGGTATCGTCGCCAAGGACGATCAGAGCCCCTGAAGGTCTCGGTCGACGCATGTCGTTTGCTGCTCGCGCAGGCGTGTCACGTAGGAGGAAGCGCCGGCTTGCTCGCGCGCGCGCGGATCGATGCGCGATCGTTTTGTACTGGCAGCCAGACGCGGAACACCATGCCGCCGCGGTCGGTGTTGTCGACCTCGATCGTGCCGCCGTGGATCTCGAGAATCGATCGCGCGAGCTGGAGACCGAGACCGAGACTGCCGTGACGACGGGCGCTCTCCGCGCTCTTGAAGGCGTCGAAGATCTTCTCGCGCTCTCCGACGGGGAGACCTTCGCCGCTCGTCTCGACCTCGATACGAAGACGCTCGCCCGTGTCCGGGAGGGTGGCTCGCACCGGAACCACGCCCTTGTCGGTGAAGCGCGCAGCCGTCATCACCACGGCGGTGAGCGCCTGCACGATGCGCGTGCCGTCCACGAGCAACGTCGGCATTCCCGGCTGGACCTCGCCCTGGATCTTCACGTCCGTGCCGACCGCGAGATCGCGCGCCTCGAGCACGGAGGACATGACGACGTCCCCGACGTGCGTAGGCTCCGGTGACACCTCGAGCTCGCCAGCCTCGACGCGCGCGCTGTCGAGAATCGTGTCGATCAGCATGAGGAGCTCGCGGCCACGCTGTTCGATGATCGCGAGACTCTCCTTCTGCGGCTCGCTCAGCGGATTGCGACCGACGAGCTCGGCAAAGCCAAGAACGGCATTCAGCGGCGCCTTGAGGTCGTGGCTCATCGAGGCGAGGAGAAGGCCGCGCATGCGCTCGGTGGCCTCGCGTGCGGAGATCGAACGCTGCTGGGCGCCGGCGAACTCGCGGAACACGCCGCCGAGCGAATCGACGGCGTCGAGCAGCGCGCTGATGTTCGCGAAGCGCGCCTCGTGCTGGATGATCGTGCCGCGCATCACCTCCGCGACGCCGGCGCGTCTCATTTCGCGCGTCGCGAGCGCGATGTCCGCTTCGAAGGCCACGCCGATCCGCGTGCCTAAAAGCCCGGCGAGCGCGACGGCAACCAGGGCGAGCAGCACGTAGATACCGGTCACCGGAGAGAGCCGTGACGTCCCGAAGCGAACGAGCGCCGCTCCCGGAAAGGTCGGCACGGTCACCTGGGTTTCCCCTTCGTCGCCATGGCGAACGACGCGCTCACCGTCGTACGCCGGGTCGATGTGCACGCGGAACCCGAGCGCGGCGGCGGCCTCGATCGCCTCGGCCCGTCCGCGCACGTCGCCCTCGATCGGCTCGAAGGCGGCACGGGCGACGTCGGTTGCGTCGGCGACACGCGCGTCGCGGTCGTAGGTGCGTGAATGGGCATCGACGAGGAGCGACGCGCCGAGCGCGACGAACGCGACCGGCGCCGCGACCGCAGCCACGAACCGCTTGCGCACGCGACCGAGCGCGCCGCGACCGAGGCTACGCAACGCCTCGTGCGCGATGTGCGGCGGCGCGAGCTCGAGGACGCGCGCCATCGAGGCACGCATGGTGACGTACGCCGGCAGCGCCGCCGTGCTCACCATCGTGAGCATCAGCAGCACCAGAGTGAGATCGGTGTACGTGTCGAGGGCCTGCGGCCGGAGCTGGGGGACGACCGTGGCGAGCGAGAGCACGAGCGCGAACGCCGCGCTGGAGATCGCGAGGCGAGCCGGCACGCCGTAGAGCGCGAGAACGTCGGCGCTGTCGACCGACGTTGCGCCGACCGCGAGCCCCTGGAGCGCGGGACGGAGGCGTCGCGTGACCACGAAGGTCGCCGCGGTCGAGAACGCCGCGCAGAGCAGGCCGATGACGAGCACCACGAGCAGCGATCCCGACGAGGCCGCGGGCTCGAGCAGGAGCACGCGTGGCGCAAAGGCGGCCGTGAGCAGGAACGTCACCGCGTGCACGGCGAGCTGCAGCGCGACGAGACGCGCCACGAGGCGTGCGGCCCGGGGGTTCAAGGTGGCACCTCGACGTTGCGCGGAGGTGCTTTGATTGACGGCGCCGCGTCGATGTTGCCCACCGGCAGGAGGACCTTGAAGGTCGAGCCGCGTCCAAGCTCGCTCTCGACCTGGATCTTGCCGTGATGAAGCGTGACCAGCCGGCGCGCGATCGCCAGACCGAGGCCCGTGCCGCGGCGCTTCATGCGCTCGCTGCGGGCCTGCTTGTACTCGTCGAAGATGACGGCGCGCTCCTGGGGTGAGATGCCGGGCCCCGTATCGGTGACGCTGAACGAAGCGAGCGGGCCCTCGCGCGAGACGCGCACGATGACCTCTCCGCGCTGCGTGAACTTGATCG
>JAYSXP010000274.1:0-5053 GCA_043717125.1 Polyangiaceae bacterium
CCGCTTCGCGGCCACGAGCCGCGTGAAACCCTCGGCGCCGACCAGCCGCGCGGTATGGACCGTCGCCATCCCGCCGCGAGCAATCGCCGGGTAGAGCAGGTAGCGACCGAAGGACTCGGGCCGTTCGTGTGCGGGCTCGTTCATCGCGTGGTTCCTCATTCGAAGAGCTGGATGGGCGCGCCTTCGCTCCAGAAGTAGCTGTTGGCAAATCCTCCCTCCGCGTCGATCGCGGTGCCAAAGACCGACTTCGAGAAGTCGTGACGTGCGGGTGTGAAGCCCGAGGTCGCGCCGAGCCCGAGGTTCATGTGCGGCAAGTTCTCGAACGTCGTGACGAGCGCATCGGGCGTGAAGGCACCGCGGTGAGCGGCGAGCCCGGCCACGAACACCCGACCGGCCAGGTACCCCTCGAGCGAGGTGAAGCTCGGCTTCAGGTGCGCGGCCTGGAGCGCCTTCAGGTAGTCGCGCACGCCCTCGCTGTCGTCGCTCTCGTAGTTGGGCACGACCTGCGAGACGAAGACCTGCGCGGTGTACGGCTTCGGACCTTCGAGGGTCTGGACCGAGCCCGCGTCCCTGAGGCGCTGCGCCAGGGAGTTCGGCCCGACGAACGAGACGTTGCTGAAGAGAAGCGTGAGGCGCCTGCCCTTCTGGGTCGCCGTCTGCTCGGCGTCGTCGGCGTATTGCCAGTCGCGAACGCCGCGAATGAACTGCGTGGCCGGCCCGTACGTGTCGGTCATGAAGACCCCCACGACGTGATTTCCCGGTTCGGCGAGGAGCTTCGCCAGGTACGCCGTCGTGCCCGCGACCTGCGCGGGAATACTCGTCTGGTCGTCACGCGTGTAACGGAAGCGCGCGATCGGGGTGGCCGGCGCGCCGCCTTCCGCGGTGAGCGCAGCGACGAGACCGTCGTAGCCGGCCTGCCCAAAGGAGTCGTTTTGATCGAAGCTCACGAAGTGTCGCGCATCCGCGACGCGGAGCTTCTTGAAGTACTCGACCGTCGCGCGTGCCTCCTGCGCGTAGCTCGCGCGGACGTTGAAGATGTACTTGTGGCAAGCTCCGGACATCTCGTCGCGCAAGACCTTCGCGGCGCCGGTAAAGGCGCCGAAGAAGAGGCTGCCGGTCTCGACTGCGATCGGCGCGGAGCGGACCATCGTAGGTGTGCCGACGCTGCCGACCAGTGCGAGCACGGCGTTCGGGCCGCGTGTCAGCGCCCCCGTTCCCACGGGCGCATCGCCTGCGATCACCGACGCTGTCGTCGTCGGGCACCGCGCGGGCACCGAGGACGGGGTGAGGACGTCGAGCAGATCGCGCGCGGCGGACTCGGCGCTCTGTGGCTGGTACTGGTCGTCGCGGAACTCGAGCTCGATGGTCCGACCTCGGATGCCGCCGGCGGCGTTCTGGCCCTCGAAGGCGAGCGAGATCCCCTTCTTCATCTCCGTGCCGAGCTCCTGGCTCGGCCCCGTGAGGGGCGCGCTCATTCCGATGCGGATCGGGTCCTCGCTACCTGTGACGCACGCCGGCTGCCCGGAGCGCTGCCCGCAGACGAGACTCTGGCCGCACTCGTCGTCGGCGTTGCACGACTTCGCGTGGAAGCTCGGCGAGCAGGATGCGACGGACGCTAGCGAAGCGAGGACGGCGATCGAGGCAAACGCGAAGGGAGATGACCGGTCCATGTTCCCTTGGAGAGCACGTCCCGATCCATGCGCGATTCGCTGCCGATCACGCGGGCGACCCGCGGGGCCGGGCCCTTGCGGGATGTCACCTGCAGCACGGAGTGCGGGGTGCTTACCGCACCGGAGATCATGCGTGCGTCTTTCGTCCGAAGAGCGCCGACACGTCACCTACGCGCTCGACGAAGACGAAGCCGTCGAGATGATCGATCTCGTGCTGGAGGCAGCGGGCTTCCATGGCGTCGGCCGTGATGCGCACGGCCTTGCTGGTTCCAGGCTCGAAGCCCTCGACGACGACGCTCGCGGCGCGCGCGACGTCTCCCGTGAAGTCGGGCACGCTCATGCAGCCCTCACGCATGATCACGTTCTCGCTTCGCGAGACGATGCGCGGGTTGACCATCACCACGAGGCCGGCGCAGGACCTTGTTTTGCGATGTCCCGTGACGTCCATGCAGAACATGCGGACCGACTCGCCGACTTGCGGAGCCGCGATGCCGACGCATGCGGGTGAGGAGTGCATGGTCGCGACCATCTCCTCGGCGAGCTCGACGACGCCGGGCGCGCGTGGGTCGATCTCGCGCGCGCGACGTGTGAGCAGCGGGTCCGGGCGTGTAAGCACGCGACGAACGCCCACGCGCTTGTAGGTACCGCTCGTCGGAGCGCCGCGAGAGTCGATCGCGGAGCGGCGCTGGGCGTCGGTGAGGTGAACGAGATGAAGTTTCGCCATGCGTGGTGCCTCCGGCGCGCTCTCGCAGCACGCATCGGGCCAACCACGCGTCCTGAGTCACACGGCCTGACCGACCTTCGGGAGGTCGTGCCGTGTGAGTCACACGGCCTTTCGACCGACCTTGAATCCGTGCTTCTGGGCGAGCTGGTGCAAGTACATGCGATCCATCTTGGCGGCGCGCGCGGCCTGGCTCACGTTGCCGTTGCAGCGTTCGATGAGTGGGCCGAGGTAGGCCTTCTCGAAAGTGGCGATCGCCGACTCCTTCGCGATGCGGAAGGGGATGTCGCTGTTCATCGCCTCGCGGGGCGGGTCGGAGCGCGACTCGAGACGCCCCTCGGCATTGCGCGGGTCGGTGTCGCTCCGCAAGGTTGCGTTCTGTGCGCGCATGGTGCCGCTGCGTCGCGGCGGCGGCGGGACGTCGTCGAGGACGATGCTGCGCTCGATGTAATTTCTCAGCTCACGGACGTTGCCGGGCCAATCGTGCAGCTGCATCTCCTCGATCACCGACGGGGAGAACAGCTTCGACGCATCGTGCGCGCCCATCGAGGCGAGGAACGTGCGGACGAGGAGCGGGATGTCGTCCGTGCGGTCGCGGAGCGGCGGGACGCGCACGCTCACCTTCGCGAGTCGGTAGTAGAGGTCCTCGCGGAAGCGACCGCGATTGACCTCGCGCTCGAGGTCACGATTCGTCGCCGCGATGACGCGCACGTCGACATGCTTCATCTTCGTCTGCCCGACGCGACGAACCTCGCGAGCTTCGAGCGCTCGGAGCAGCTTCGGCTGCAGCTCGAGCGGGAGCTCGCCGATCTCGTCGAGAAAGAGCGTGCCGCCATTGGCGGCCTCGAACGCGCCCTCGCGCTCGCGGTCGGCGCCCGTGAACGCTCCGCGGACGTGACCGAAGAGCTCGCTCTCCACGAGGTTCGGCGAGATCGAGCCGCAGTCGACGACGACCACGGGTCCCTCGGCGCGGCGGCTTCGCTGCACGAGCTCCGTCGCGACGAGCTCCTTGCCCGTGCCGTTCTCGCCGTGGATCAGCACGTCGATCTCGCTGGCCGCCACGCGCTCGAGCACGGCGAAGAGCCGCTGCATCACCGCGCTCTGCCCGATGATTCCGCCGAACTGCGCCGGCACTGCGATGCGGCTGACGTGGCCTCGGCTCACCGGCGCCACGCGGATCGACGAGTCGCCGAGGACGAGGACCGACTCCTTCTCGAGCTCGGCCGCGATCACCTTCACGCCGTCGACGCGCGTTCCGTTCTTGGAGCCGGCATCAGTGATGCGCCACGCGTTTCCCTCGCGCACGATGCGGCAGTGGAAGCGCGAGATCGTCTTGTCGTCGATGACGAGATCGTTCGAGGCATGCGAGCCGATACGGCAGACGTCGCCGTCGAAGACGAGCGTCTCCGCGGCGTCTTTGCCCGCGACGCGCTGGACGAGCACATGCAGTCGAACGAGCTCGACCGCAGGTGCAGACGCGAGGGAAGCGAGCGGGTTCGCGTGCTTCGCTCGCGTGACGGCGTGCTCTCCGAAGTCCTCGCTACGTGCCATTGCCGTGAAGTCTAGCGGCGAGCGCGCGGCGGCGCGACCTGGCTGGACCGTACCTGGTACGTTCTCTCGGTTGAGTTCACTTCTCGAGGTGCGGCAGATAGGGCTGCGGCTCAGCGAGGCGGCGGTGGCGGGGGCAGGTCGCCGACGCACACGCCGACGAGGAGTACGTAGAGAAGGGCCTTCTCCTGCGCGAGGAGGCTCGATGCGTCGTCGCCCTCCGTGTGGTTCGTGCTCAAGAGGATGCGGCCGCACTTCTGCTCGAAGCTGACGGTCGCGGGGCGTTGTGTGCCGGCGATCTCCGACGTCATCCACACCTTCGGGGTGATGGTCTTCGGCTTGCCGTCGGCGTCGTAGCCGGGCTGCGCGTGGACGGACTCGATCCGCGACCAGCTCGCCTTGAGCTCGATGTCGGCATGTCCGATGGTCTTCATCCAGTCGGCGAGGCCGGGATCGGTAGCGGGGCCCACGGTGTCCTCTGCGCCGCCGCGGCACGCCGTGCCGATGCCCTGCGACGTGCTCGTGAGGGGCTTCATCGTCGCGTCGTAGAACGTGATGAAGCCGGGCCACGTCTGGCACGGCCTCGTACGCGAAGTCGGTGACGTACAGCTTGCCGCCGCTGTCGACGTCGCTGGAGAACGCGGTCTTCTGCGGCGCGGTCGGACCGCCGCACAGGAAGCCGCCGTTGTTCGGGTCCTGCGAGTAGCCCATCGCCGCGCACGGCAAGAGCGCGATGTGATAGCCGGCCATCTCGGGCGCGCTGTTCATCAGCTGGTTGCCGGTCTTGCCGGTCTTCACGCCGGGGCCGTCACCGCCGGGGGTCGCGAACGGCGGGTCGCGTAGCGATAGAGGTTGCGCCCAACGTCCTGTCCATCGCCCAGCGTTCCAGACCGCATCCTCGAGGGGGAGCTTTACGCATCGAGCTCCAGGCTCGACGGGCGCACTCTCCTGAAGCGAACTTTCGACATTGACCTTCGCGTCTGCGTCCCGCCGCCAAGATGCTTGCCGCGCTCCGCCGCCCGCGCGCCCCGCCCGCGGCCGCCTCATCCCCCTCGACAGACCGCGCGACACGTCGCGCCTTGGCGCAGCCGCGCCTCGCGCACCCCACAACCTC
>JAYSXP010000275.1:0-14546 GCA_043717125.1 Polyangiaceae bacterium
TTGGGATGTCGACCAAAGAAATGCGCCCCGAGCGCAAGCAAACGGACGAGAGCCTCGCCGTGGAGCGAGCGAAGGCCGACCTCGCGCTCAACGCGGAGAAGGTCGCCATCGAGGAGAGGGCTGACATCGTCATCGAGCGCGCTCGCGACGAGGCGGACGACGTCCTGACCGCGGCCCGGATCAAGGAGGACGAGAAGCATGCTCCGGCCTCCCTCGAGCCGAGCCGCGAAGCGACGGTGGAGGCACGGAGCATCGAGGATCAGATGCTCATGCGGGAGCGTGCCAAGGCCGACGAGACGCTCCGGCGCGAGCGTGCCGCGACCGCGCGCCTCCTCGCGAGGCTCCTGCCGCTCGATCGAGAGAAGACCGACCAGTACCTCCTGACCGAGCGCGCTCGCTCCGACGACGCTCTTGCGAATCGTGACGACTTTCTCGGAATGGTCAGCCACGATCTGCGCGATCTCCTCAACGGGGTCGTCTTGAGCTCGGTGTTCATCGCCGACCATGCGACCCAGGACGAGCAAGGTAAACGCATGCTCGGGGCCGCTCAGCGCGTGCAGCGCTCGGCCGGTCGGATGGCGCGCCTCATCGGAGACCTGGTCGACATCGCGAGCATCGACGCGGGCAAGCTCGCCATCGTGCCGGATCAGGCGGACGGCGCAGCCCTGACGGTCGAGGCCGTCGAGACCTGGGCGCCCCCCGCGTCAGCGAAAGGAGTCGTGCTCGAAGCGAAGACGCAAGAACCGTTGCCGATGAGGGCTGACACCGAGCGGATCCTGCAGGTCCTCGGGAACCTGATCACCAATGCGGTGAAGTTCACTCCAAAGGGGGGCAGGGTCACCGTCGCGGTGGAGGCTGACGGAAGCGAAGCGTGCTTCTCGGTCGTCGACACGGGGATCGGCATTCCCGGCGACAAACTCGAGGCGATCTTCGAGCGCTTCTGGCAGGTTGGAATTAACGACCGCCGCGGCCTGGGCCTGGGCCTCTACATCTCCAAGTGCATCGTCGAGGCTCACGGCGGGAGGATCTGGGCAGAGAGCACGCCCGGAGCCGGCAGCACGCTGCGCTTCACCGTCCCGCGCTGAACCGTGAGGTCGACGCGTCCTCGTGGCTTGTACGCTTCACGCGTGAAGTGGTGGCTGCAGGACGGGTTTGACGACGTGCTCGCCACGCTACCGCCGTAGGCGCGCTCGATCAGCGCCCGATCAGCGCCCGATGCGCACCGCGGCGCCGGCCTCGAGCACCCGGAACGTGAACGACTCCGTGAGGTACAGCTCGACCTCGCTCTTCGAGTGATAGGCGTACCCAATCGACAGATCCTCGCCGACAGTGAGCTCGTAGTCGCCACCGCGCACGGACATCACCACGGCATCGCGGATCGCCTCGGAACGGACGATGGGTCGGTCCACGATCTGCTGCTCGATGCGGCGCGCGACCGGGTGACCGTCGTCGGTCGCGGCGAACACCCGCTCGTAGAGCTCGGGTCCGACCACGAGCGCATACGGTCCGTTGATGCCCGCCTTGCGGAGCACCTCCTTCGCATCCAGGATCGCGCGCGGCAACTCGACGATGTCCGTGGGAAGCGGGACCGGCGGGTGCGGGCTCGAGGGGAGGATCCCGACGATGCCCGCGGCCTCGAGGCCGTTGAAGATCGCGTCGTCCTCGAGGTGCGCGGTCTTCTTGGCGGCGTCGACCACCGGACCGAGCGCCGGGTCGTCACCGCCGCGGGCGACGTTATCGAGCTCCATGATCACCAGCTTGATGGGGACGCGTGCCTCGAGCAGAGGCTGCACGCGCCGCAGACCGAGGTGGGGCTCGTGGCCCGCTTCCGTGAGGAGCGCGAGGCGACCGGTGTTGACGGCTGCGTACGTCCAGCCGAACGGGCCGCAGAAGTCGGCCACCTTGCGCCCGCCGAGATGGAGCTCGAGGACGCGCTTGGCCTCGGCGTCGATGAGCCTCCACGCCTCGGGGAGGATGGGCGCGAGGTGTCGTTTGAGGAGATCGGCGCTCATCTTCTTCCCGCTCCTGGGTTCAGGCTTCCGATCGCGAGCGGCCCGTCGCCGGTCGCGGCGGTCGTGTCTCCTTTCTTCGCTCCCTCTTCGAGCTTCTTCTCCACCTCCACGATCGGCCCCTCGGTGAAGAGGTACGTACGCGCGTTGACGTCGAACTTCGGGCTGCGGCGGCGGATCCACTCGAGCGTCATCATCGCGTGCTCGATTTCCTCGTCGCGGTTGTGCTCGATGACCGCTTTGAGCTCGGCGTCGTGCGTGACGTCGGCGCGTTGCTGGTACCAGTCGACGGCTTCGAGCTCCTCCATCAGCGAGACGATGGCGCGGTGCATGTCGCGCGTGCTGGGGCTAAGACTCTCGTACGGCTCGTGCCAGGCTTCGTGACCCATCCGAGCAACGTAGGGGCCCGCGGAGGGGCCTCGCAACGCGCATATCGCCCCAACGAAGGTCCGCTGTGGCTCGAATGCTCAGCCCGCGAACAGGCGGATGTCCGTCGCGGCCGCGAACGACATCCGATGCGCGGTGTCCCAATCGGGGTGGCGCACGAGGACGTGGCCGTCGGAGAGGAGCGTGTGCTTCCAGTTGCGGCGCGGCGTTCCGGGGCGGAGGAGCTTCTCCTCGACCACCCAGTCACCACACATGCGGAGCCATTCGTTCAGGCCTTCGATACGCGTGATGCGACCCTCGCCGAACGCGCGCTTGAAGACGATGCCGGCGTTGTACTTGCGCCGCGCATCCGCACCGAACCGGCCGTGGACCGCAACGCGCGCCCACTCGCGAAACAGATCGATGTCGCTCGTGTAGTTCATCTGATCGACGATGTGCGCGCCGCCGGGGCGGCAGCCGATCTCGCCGAAGATGGCCTCACCCTTCGGGGTGAGGAACCACTCCATGTGCGTGAAACCGTCGCCCATCCCGAGCGCGGTGAGCACCTTGCGACCGAGCGTGATGCCGCCCTGGATCTTCGGCTGTGTCATGTCGCGCACGGTGATGATGACGGGGCTGACCCATTCGAGCGAGCGCATCTCGAGCGGCTTCGGCAGGTACTGCGCGACGTTCTCGTACGCGGGCTCGCCGGCGATGCTCACCGTGTCGAACGTGAACTCCTCGCCCTCGATGTACTCCTCGCAGCTGGCCTCGCCAACGCCGCGCATCTTCACGAGTGTCTCGTCGAGCTCTTTGGCGTTCTCGCACTTGTACGTGTCGGCGCTCCCGGCGCCAGCGATCGGCTTGACGATGAGCGGGTAGCCGAGCTCCTCGGCGGCCGCGCGCGTCTCCTTTTCGGTACGAGCGCGGCGCGACTTCGGCACGCGCAGGCCGGCGGCGGCGACGCGCTCCTTCATGAGCTGCTTGTCGCGGAAACCGGTGACGGCGTCGACCGACATACCGGGCATGCCCCAGCGTTCACGCAGGCGTGCGGCGAGGATGACGAGCGGCTCCCAGTTGGCGAGCACGCGATCGATGCTCTTGCCGCGCACCCACGCGGTGACGCGATCCATCACGTCCTCCTCGTTCATGATGCGCGGTACCTGGAGGTAGTCGTGGAGGTACGGCTTCACGCGAGCCGGTAGCGCCTCGCGCGGCGTGTCGCCGACGCCGTAGACCTTCGCGCCGACCTCGGCAAGGCCGCGCGTGTACTCGATCATCTCGGGGGGATAGATGGGCGCAAGGAAGACGACCCGCATTTCGCGGCAGTGTCTACCACGCCCACGGCGGGCTGAGCGACCTTCGAGAGCCCTTTGCCACGGGCCGCTCGTCCCGTGTGAAACACATGGCGCCCCACGTGGCCTAGCGGAAATGCCAAAACTGCTGTCCGGTCCTCGTGGGCCGGATGCCGTGGAGATCGGCTTCACCTGGTACGCCGAGCGGGTCCAGCGGACGGCCCTCGATACCGAGGCGAAGCTCCTCTTGTGCAGCCACGCTTTCGAGCGCTGGAAGGGGCTTACGCCCGAGGCTCGAGCGCGGGCGTTGACGCGGGGGTGACGTTTGGAGCAGGTTGCTCGGCTCCCGATGCCCCGCAACATCATCTTCGTCGCGCCGTTCCCGATCGAGACCACGATGCGCTTCGCGCGCGCGGCGGCAATGCTCGACTCCGTTCGTCTCCTCGGTGTCGTCCACACTCCGCCCGACGCGGGCGGGCCCGACGGTCGGCTCTTCGACGACGTCGTCCGCGTGACGGATCCGCTCAGCGGCGCCGACGTGCTCGAGGGTGTCGAGGTCCTCAAGCGGAGGTACGGCCAGCCGCATCGAATCATCGGCATCCTCGAGCCGCTGATGGTGCAGATGGCCGAGGCGCGCGAGAAATTCGGCGTGAAGGGCACGACGGCGAAGACCGCCGAGCTGTTCCGCGACAAGGCGACGATGAAGGACGCGCTCCGTGCCGCGGGCCTCCCGGTCGCGAAGCACAAGCTCGTCACGAGCGAGGCCGATGCCCGTGTGTTCGCCGCGGAGGTGGGCTTCCCGATGGTGCTGAAGCCGCCGGCCGGAATGGGCGCGAAGGCCACGTTCCGCGTCACGTCGGAGGAGGCGCTGCTCAGCGCGGTTCGCGGCATGCGCGTCTCTCTGAGCTCGCCGGTGCTCGCGGAGGAGTTCCTTCGCGGCCGTGAGTTCTCGATGGAGACCGTGACGATCGCCGGCAAGCCGAAGGTGCACTCGATCTCGCACTACCTTCCGAGCTGCCTGGAGGTGCTCGAGAACCCGTGGGTCCAGTGGGTCTGCATGCTCCCGCGCGAGCTCGACGAGCCCGTCTACGAGAAGGCTCGCAAGATGGGCTTCGCGGCAATCGAGGCGCTCGGCCTCGACGACGGCATGACGCACATGGAGTGGTTCGAGCGGCCGGACGGCACGCTCGCCATCGGCGAGATCGCGCAGCGTCCGCCGGGCGCAAACATCTCGCGGATGACGGGCCTCGCGCACGGCATCGATCCGTATCGCGCGTGGGCGCGCGCGGTCGTCGACGGCGAGCTCGATGCGCCGTGGGAGCGGAAGTACGCAGTGGGCTGCGCGTTCCTTCGTGGCATGGGCCAGGGGCGCGTCACGGGCGTGAGCGGCGTCCACGAGGCGAACGAGGCCGTCGGAAACCTGATCGTCGAGGCGAAGCTCCCGCAGCTCGGCGCGACGAAGGCCGATAGCTACGAGGGCGATGGCTTCGTGATCGTGCGGCATGAGCGCACCGACGTGGTGAAGGCGGCGCTGAAGAAGGTGATCGAGTCGGTGAAGGTCCACTACGCCTGAGCGCGTCCGCTCACGCTCGGCGCGCCCCTACGTCTCCGGTTGCCGAGCCCGCCTTTCGAGTCAAACCCCGTGGTCCGTAAAAGTGCGAGCGACACCGACGCGTGTTCGAGCCATTAAGGACCGAGTGTGGCGTTCCGCGCGCCCGGATCCCGCTCGACCGCTGGATGTGCGGCCTTTTGTGCCTGGGCTCGCGATCTGCAGCTGAGGCATGCGCTGCCAACCCCGTCACGGAGGTCTCCTCATGCTTCGATCGCTCAGCTTTATTCGCTTCACGACGTGCCTCGCGGTTCTCGTTCCTTTTGCGGTGCTCGGCGCCGCCTGTGGTGACGATGCCCAGTCGGACAGCGTCGGCGACGCCGGGGCGCGTGCCGACACGGGCCGCACCGACGCCCTTCCGGGAACCGACTCCAGCACCGGCACCGGCGACAGCGGACCGGATGGCGGGGGCCGAGCGGATGCCGACGGCGCCGTCACGCCCGACTTGACGGCTCCCACGGTCCTCGCGAGCGACCCGGGCAGCCCCGCCGCTGCGGGCGTCGGCGTCGGTCCGAACGCCCAGATCACCGTGACGTTCAGCAAGCCAATGGACTCCCTGTCGATCACGAACGGAACGACCTTCACGCTCTCGTTGGCGGGCGTCGCCGTCGCCGGTAGCGTTGCGTCCGTCGACGACGTCGCGAGGTTCACACCCACCGCGCCTCTTCTCCTCGATACGACGTACACCGTGACGATCACGACCGCCGCGAAGGACGTCGCCGGCAACGCACTCGCCGCACCGTACACGTGGACCTTCAAGACGGACGCGACGCTGCCGGCCGGCCCTGCGCCGGTGCTCCTCGGCGCCGCCGGCAACTACGTGGTCCTCGCGAAGTCCGAGATCACGAACGTCCCGACCTCGATGATCACCGGCAACGTCGCCATCAGCCCGGCCGCCGCGAGCTACATCACCGGGTTCAGCATGACCAAGGCGGGCACGTACTGGACGTCCGCACAGGTCACCGGCAAGCTCTTCGCCGCCGACAACGACCCTCCGACTCCGAGCAACCTGACCACCGCGGTGAGCGACATGGAGACGGCGTACACGGACGCTGCGGGTCGACCGGCGCCGCCGGTGGGTCCGTACCTCGATCTCGGCGCCGGCAACATCGGTGGCAAAACCCTCACTCCTGGGCTTTACCGCTGGAACTCCACCGTCACGATTCCCGACGGCGTCGTCCTCTCGGGCGCGGCCAATGACGTGTGGATCTTCCAGATCACCGGCGACGTCATGATGAGCGATATGAAGGCGATCACGTTCACCGGCGGCGCTCGTGCGAAGAACGTCTTCTGGCAGGTCGCGGGCTCCGTCGACCTCGAGGGCTCGGCGCATGCCGAGGGCATCTTCCTGTCGAAGACCCTGATCAAGCTCGGGACCGGGGCGTCGATCAACGGCCGGCTTCTCGCGCAGACGGCGATCAACCTCAAAGGCAACACGATCGTGAAGCCCGCGCCGTAGAGCGCCTCATCATCACGGAAGAGCGTCGGGGGCCACGCTAGCCGTCGCGCGGGATAGACTTCCCGAGCGATGCGCTGGCAGGCCGTTCCCTTCGCGGAGCTCTCCGTCACCGAGCTGTACGAGCTGCTGGCACTCCGGCAGCTCGTATTCGTCGTCGAGCAGACGTGCGCGTATCTCGATTGCGACGGGAAGGACCCGCGCGCGACGCACCTGCTCGGTCGGAACGACGTCGGTGAGCTCGTGGCGTATGCGCGCATGTTCCCCGCGGGTGTGAGCTTCGCGGAGGCGTCGATTGGTCGCGTCATCACCCATCCTTCCGCTCGGCGGACGGGCGCGGGTCGCGAGCTGATGCGCGTGGCGATTGCGCGCACGCGCGTGCTCTTCGGCGCGGGCCCGATCCGCATCGGTGCGCAGCGGTACCTCGAGCGTTTCTACGGCGAGCTCGGGTTCGAGATCGCGAGCGCGCCGTACGACGAGGATGGGATCGCGCACGTCGAGATGTTGCTTCGCGGCTGACCGCGACCGCGACCGCGGCGGAGGCGGATCGGCGAGCGGGGCAGGGAGGGTGTAAGGAGCGGAAAGACGCATCCGTGGTACCTCCATCCCGGCTCCGCCCTCGGGGACCAGGAGGATCGAGCGTTGAGAAGAATCGCTGCCGCCCTATCGCTCGCTCTCGCGTGTGCGCTCTACGCCGGTTGCGGCTCGTCCCGCGCGACGTTTGCCACGGACGACGCAGGCGCCGAAGCCGGGGCGGTAGGCTCGCTCGGCTCGATCGGCGACGGCGCCGCCAGCGCCCCGCCGGACTGCAGCCCTACGAGCACGAACCTCGCGGGATGCCCGTGCACCGCGCGCGGCGCCACGCAGGCTTGCTACTCGGGTCCCGCTGGAACGCGCGGGATTGGCGCGTGCAAGGACGGCACGCAGACCTGCACCGGGACGGGCGAGTTCTCGAGCTGGGGCAACTGCGGCGGCGACGTGACGCCGACGCCCCAGACCTGCACGGGCACCGTGGACGCCAATTGCAACGGGAAGGTCGGCTGCGACGACCCGACGTGCGCGAAGGATCCTGTCTGCGATACGGGCTGCGCCGACGGACAGACCCGCCCTTGCTACGACGGCCCTGCGGGCACCGAGAACCACGGGGCATGCAAGGACGGCGTACAGACGTGCGTGGGCGGCAAGTGGTCGGGCGCCTGCACCGGACAGGTCGTGCCCGTCGCGGAGGACTGCTGTGGCGCGGTAGACAGCAACTGCAACGGCCTCGTCGGATGCTCGGACCTGTTTGCGTGCATCACCGCGTCGTGCTGCCAGAACGCCTGCGCCCCCGCGGGGCTCGACCCGGGCTGCGTGTGTCCGACCGGCGCGGGAGACTCCGCGAAGTGCCCGAACGGAGACCACTCGGTCACGAAGGGCGTCGGCTTTCCGCCGTTCGTCGAGTGTTGTCCGTGCACCGCGTCCACCTGCAACGATCTGGGCTGCTGCGGCGAGGCGGTGTGCGCAGGCAAGGCGGCGTGCGCGGGCACGCATTGCAAGCCGCTCGCTCCGTCGTGCGGAGGAATGGTCAACGCCGACTGCGACGAGTTCCCCGAAGACTGCGACGAGCCGTGCTGCAAGTGCACGACCTGCCCGCCGTAGCCGTCCTTGCGTCGCGCCTGATGGTCGTCGAGTAAGACGACGTAAGGGCGCAACACCTCGACGGACTTGCCTCGGTTCGACGCCACCGTTAGCCGCGCGGGAGGTGCGGACGCGGGCGACACGCCGCCCGCGCTCGATGCCGGCACGGACGTGGCGACGCTCGCCGCCATCCCCGTCGTCGAGGAGCTCGACTACCTCGAGCAGCTCACGGCGAAGCGTCCCGATCTCTACGCCAGCGACGGCTACAACAGTCTCGTCCTTCGCGCCGGCGCGTGCAGCAAGATCTGCCTTGCAGCCTGCGACGTGTGCCCGACGACGTCGCTTGGGACCGCGAGGGCGGCACGCCCTACGATAAGGCACGCCAGGTGCTCGCCTGGAAGGTCTTCTTCGAGCTCGGGGCCGACTTCAGGACGACCCTCACGCCCGCCACGTACCTCGAGCTCTCGACGCGCCTCGCCGCCGCGGGCTTTCGTGGCGATTCGAAGATCCTGCTTCAGGACGGGCAGGTTCGCTTCCAGTACAACGACATCATCGTCCACGCCTACTCGCCCGCGGACGCGAGGATCGCCGAGCGTGTTGGCTTCGAGCTCTTCGGATCCAGCCTCGTTGGGCACGGCCGGGGCCTCGACATGGCCTCGGCGACGAGCACGACGGGCGCGCTCGACGGGCATCACCACCTCTGCGCCGAGGGGCCTGCCAAGCTCTCGCCAGAGGCGCTCGCCTTCGTTCGCTATACGGACTGAGCGAACAGATTGTATCTTCAATCCATACAATAATGTTCGTATAAGAGCGATGGTGCATTCAATTGCATCGCGTACACCTACGGCATGTCGAAGCTCAACCTCTTCTCCGCTCTGCTTGCCCTCGTCTCCGTCGCCGCGTGCAGCGCACCTGCCCCCGCGGACGCGACACCCTCGACACCCTCGACACCCTCGACGCCTGCGGACGTCGCCGAGAGCGATCTGTCGACCAGCTCGACCTGCGATCAAAGCGAGCTCTTCGTGAAGCAGGGCCTCGCGCAGGACATGCGCGAGACGCTCGGCGCGTCGTTCGTGAAGGACTACCAGGTCAGCGTTCCTGGTGCGCTCATCGCCTACGACGGCTACGGCGGCGACATCATCCAGGCGCCCCTCGGCGCATCGGCCGGCGCTGCGCGCGTCTTCGATCGGAATCCCGGCGGTGTGTTTTCGGCCTCGTTCGGCGGCTCGTCGACGAACGGCAACAAGTTCGATCGGCGCGGGTTCGCGGCGGCAAAGTCGCTGTTCGCGGCGATGAACACGGCTGTGGAGACCTCCACCGCCGACCAGGGATGGACGACGACGACGCGCACGTCGAAGGCCGGCCACTTCTCCTGCCAGCAGCGAACGCAGGGCGGATCGATCATGGACGCCTCCTGCTCGTTCGGCGACCTGCTCATGCTTCACGCGGTTTCGTGGCCGAAGAGCGCGACCGCGTTCTGCGTGCAGTGACGCTAGACTGCAGAAGCTCAGCGACCCGGCGCGACCATCCGGTAGACCATCTCGTACGCGGCGACGCGCTCGTCCCAGCTGAAGTGCGACTGCATCCCGTTCGCCTGGACCCTTCGCCACATCGCGCGGTCCGCGCCAGTGCCGCTGCCCCAGACCTTGAGCGCGGCGCCGAGCGCGAACCGGAGCCCGCCCTCGTCGAAGTGCTCGAACACGAAGCCGTTGCCGCGACCGGAGGCGCGATCGAAGTGCCACACCGTGTCCGCGAGGCCGCCCGTGCGATGCACGATCGGCACGGTGCCGTAGCGCAGCGAGTACATCTGGTTCAGGCCACACGGCTCGTACCGCGACGGCATCAGGAACATGTCCGAGCCCGCCTCGATGAGGTGCGCGACCGGCTCGGAGAATTTGCTGATGTACGCGACCTGCCGTGGGAAGCGTCGCGCGAGTGTCGCGAACAGTTGCTCGTACTTCGGCTCGCCCGTCCCGAGGACGACCAACTGCACCGCGCGATGCCTCAGCATCGCGGGAAGCACATCGAAGCAGAGGTCGAAACCCTTCTGCCACGCGAGGCGCGAGACGATGCCAATCACGGGCACCTCGGGCACGTAGGGGAGCCCGGCGCTTGCGAGCAGCGCCTTCTTGTTCAGCTCCTTGCCGCCGAGATCGTCGGCCGAGTAGCGGTGCGGGATCTTGTCGTCGAGCTGGGGGCTCCACTCGTCCTCGTCGATCCCGTTGAGGATCCCGAAGAGCACGCTCGACCGCTCGCGGAGGAACGCGTCGAGCCCGACGCCGTGCTCGGGCCGCTGGATCTCGCGCGCATACGTCGGGCTCACCGTCGTGATGGCATTCGCGTAGAGGAGACCGCTCAGCAGGAAGTTGATGCGGCCCTCCCTCAGCTGATCCTGGTGGAAGTGCTGCGCCGAGGCCGCGAGCCCGATGTCGGCCAGCACGTTCGCGTCGAACGAGCCCTGGTGGCCGATGTTGTGGATGGTGAGGACCGTCCGGGTCTGCGCGAACAGGCGATCCCAGGCGAAGGCCGTTCGCAGTAAGATCGGGAGGAGCGCCGTCTGCCAGTCGTTGGCGTGAACCACGTCCGGGCGAAAGCCGAGCCGCTGGCAGATGTTCAGGGCGGCCCAGCAGAGCGTCGCGAACCGGAGGTGCTCGTCGTGATCCTGGGTGTAGATGCCCTGCCGTCCGTAGAGGCCGGGGCAATGGACGAGGTACACGGGCACCTCGGTGCCCGGCAGCTTCACGGCGTAGACCGAGACGATGACCCGGTGACCACCGAGCTCGAGGCTCACCTCCCGGATGACCAGCTCGGCCCCCTCGGCCCCCTTGATCCGCCCGTACATCGGCATGACGAGCCGCACGTCATGGCCGCGCTTTTGGGCAGCAAGAGCCCTTGGCAGAGCTGCTGCGACGTCGCCGAGTCCCCCGGTCTTGGCAAACGGCGCCACCTCGGAGGCGACGAAGAGAACGTTCACGTGTGACCGTATACAGCAGTTCGATGGAACCGTGGGCCGGAGGCTGCTAGCTTGCGCGCCCCAACGTGGACGTAATCTTCGTCGAGCCTTGTTTCCCGGCGAACCAGCGCGAGTTCGTTCGCGCTCTCGCCTCGGTCGGAGCGCGGGTCATCGGTATCGGCGAGCGGGACAAGTCCACGCTCGACGACGAGCTCCGCCACTGGCTGTCTCACTACGAGCAGATCGGTAACGTCACCGACGAAGCCCAGCTCACGAAGACCGTGAAGTGGCTCCAGGGGAGGTCGAAGCCCCAGCGCCTCGAGGCGGTCGTCGAGGCGCACGTCATGGCCGCGGCGCGCGTCCGAGAGACGTGCGGGATCCCCGGCATGAGCGTGGAGGCGACGTTCCTCTGCCGCGACAAACCCGCCATGAAGGAGGCCCTCCGCAAGGCGGGCGTCCCGTGCGCGCAGTCGATCGGCAGCTCGGACCCCGCCGAGATCAAGGACTTCGCCCAGCGCGTCGGCTTCCCGCTCGTCGTGAAGCCCCGTGACGCCGCGGGCGCGTCGGGCACCTACCGCTGTGACGACGCCGGTCAGCTCAACGATGCGCTCGTCACCTGCGGGGTGGTCGGTCCCGGGCCGCGCCGCTCCGTCGCCGTCGAGGAGTTCATCGAGGGCCACGAGGGCTTCTACGACACGATCAGCATCCACGGCAAAGTCGTCCACGACTTCGTTTCGCACTACTACCCGAACGTGCTCGACGCCATGCGCACGCGCTGGATCTCGCCGCAGTTCATCGCGACGAACCGCATCGACGCGGTGGGCGCCTACGACGAGGTGAAGGCGATGGGCCAGAAGGTCATCGAGACCCTCGGCATCGGCACCTCGGCGACGCACATGGAGTGGTTCTTCGGGCCGAAAGGCCTGAAATTCAGCGAGATCGGCTGTCGTCCGCCGGGCGTCCGCGCGTGGGACCTCTACGCGAATGGCAACGAGATCGACCTCTATCGCGAGTGGGCGATGGCCGTCGTCCACGGCAAGCCGAGCCGCTCGCTCTCGCGCCGCTACTCCGCGGGCATCATCGCGCTCCGGCCCGAATGCGACGGCCACATCCGTGGCTACGACAACGCCGACGAGATCTTCTCCCAGTTCGGCGCCGCCATCATCGACAGCCACCTCCCGCCGCCCGGCACGCCCACACAGCCCGTCTCCGCCGGCTACATGGCGAACGCGTGGCTACGGATGAAGCACCCGGACTACGACACGCTGTGCGGCATGCTCGATCACGTCGGGCGCACGTTGAAGGTGCGCGCTTCATGATCTCGGGCGATGTCCCCGCCGTCGTCCTGCTCGGCGCCCAGCGCTACAACCCCACGCTCGGCGACGCGATCAAAGAGCTCGGCGTGAAGGGCAAGATCGCCACGATCACGGCGGGCTGGCAGGAGCGCGAGGACGACGACGCGGACCTCAACGAGCATCTCGGCGGCAACGCCGTGAACCTCACGCTGCACGCGCGCGGCGAGGAGGTCTTCCGCAAGGACAAGGAGCTCGTCAAGGCCCACCGCGAGCGACAGACGATCCTCCGTCACCGCCAGGACTTCTATCGCGTACGCCTGGAGCACGCGCTCGACGCGCAGCACGTCATCGACCAGCGCGCCGCGCCCGACGAGATCCTCGAGGACGAGGCGCGCACGTCGATCGACGCCATCCGCAACATCGACGCCCTCCACCTCGAGCGCTGCACGAAGGACCGCCGCGATTTCGATGCGCGGTACCGCCCGCTCGAGCGCGCGCCCATCGCAAAGCATCGCAAGGAGATCGCGGCGCTCTTGAAGAACTGCGAGGCGATCGCCATCGCCGGCGGCCACGTCGCGTCGCTCCTCAACCGCCTTCGCCTCTTCGGCATCGAAGAGCTCGCGCAGGGCAAGACGATCTTCGCGTGGTGTGGCGGTGCGATGGCCATCAGCGAGCGCGTCGTGCTCTTTCACGACTCGCCGCCGCAAGGCCCCGGCGCGGCCGAGGTGCTCGACGCAGGGCTCGGCTTCGTCGGTGAGGTCATCGTGCTCCCGCAGCCGGAGTTCCGGCTCAAGCTCGGTGATCGCGCGCGGCTCAAGGTCATGGTCCGTCGCTTCGCCCCGGCGACGTGCATCGCGATGCCCGCGCGCTCGCGCGTGACGTGGCTCCGCTCCGGCCCGACCGCCCCGTACGGCGCGTTCGCGATCCGTGACGACGGCACGCACTCGTTCGAGCCGGAGACGCGCAAGAGCGGCCATCCTCCGCCCGGTGTCGAGCTCAGCCCCTCGAGCACGGCGATCCCCCTGAGCAAGCGCCCGCGGCCGAGCAAGCTCGTATGAACAGCCGCCTGCTCGCCATCCAGGAGCTCATCAAGTCCGGTCCCGACCTCGCGAAGGTCGACGCGTTCTTCGCCAAGGAAGGTCGCACCTTCCCGGTCGTCGAGGGCCCGCACGCGACCTTCGTGTGGCGCGGCGAAGCCGACGGCGTGACCCTCCGTCACTGGATCTTCGGCCTCGAGTCGGACAGCTCGCTCGCGCGCGTCCCCGACACGGACCTCTGGTACCTCACGCTCGATATCCCGTTCGGTTCGCGTGTAGAATACAAGTTCGAGCTTCATCGACACGGCGGCAACCAGTGGATCGAGGACCCGCGCAACCCGAACCGCGCCCGCGACCCGTTCGGCGCGAACTCGGTCCTCCAGGGCGAGGGGTACGAGGTGCCCGACTGGATCACCCCGGACGGGGACGCGCGCCCGGGCATGCTCGAGCCGTTCTCGTTCTTCTCGAAGACCTTCGACGCCCGCCGCTACGGCTCGATCTACCTCCCCGCGCGCTTCCGCAAGACTCGTCAGTATCCGCTGGTCGTCGTCCACGACGGCAGCGACTACGTGAACTTCGCGAGCATGCGCATCGTCCTCGACAACCTGATCCACAGGCTCGAGATCCCCGACATGATCGTCGCGTTCACCGACTCGCCGGATCGCCTCCGCGAGTACGCGAACGACGAGCGTCACGCGAAGTTCCTGACCGAGGAGCTGCTCAAGGACCTCACCGGTCGCCTTCCCATCATCGATCGCCCGCAGGCGCGCTGCCTCATGGGCGCGAGCTTCGGCGCGGTCGCCGCGTTCTCGACGGCGGTGCGCTACCCGGACGTCTGGGGTCGCCTGCTCCTCCAGTCCGGCTCGTTCGCGTTCACCGACATCGGTACACGGAACCGCCGCGGGCCGC
>JAYSXP010000276.1:0-5041 GCA_043717125.1 Polyangiaceae bacterium
TGAGATGTCGCGGTGGAGGATGTTCATCGGGCGACCCTCGCCGTCGCGCGCCGTGTGCGCCGCGTGGAGCCCCGCGCAAGCATCGGCGACGATCCGGGCAGCGAGCGGCCAGCGAAGCGGTCCGCCGGAGGGCCGCGCGTGGAGCAGGCCCGCCAGGGAGTCACCGTTGATCCACTCCATGGCCATGTAGAGGGTGCCGGCGTCTTCGCCCAGGTCGTAGACCTCGCAGACGTTGGGATGACGGATCGTCGATGCGATCCGCGCCTCGCGAAGGAACAAGGTCTCGAACTCCTCCTCGCACGCGAGGTGGGGGAGAATCGTCTTGACGGCGACGGCCTTGGTGAAGCCGCGTTCGCCGTGCTGCCTCGCCGACCAGACGGACGCCATTCCTCCCTTGCCCACGCGCGTGAGGAGCTCGTAGCGACCCAGGCGCATGCCCGAGCTGAAGACGCGGGACGCGGGCTCGTCGTCGCGGAGCGTGGCGACCGCGCCGAAGGGGTTGGTGACCATCAGAGGACCCCTGGCAATGCGAGGCATAGGGCGAGCAAGAGCGCGCCGACGAGCAGAACCACGCTCAGCGCGCAGGCGATGAGCGCGGTGCGGCCGAACCGCGACTCCTGGCGACGGTTTCGCACCGTGATGCTCTGGCGATCGGCCTCCGAGGAGGACACCTCGAGCTCGGGCAGCTGGGTGGCGCTCGACGCGAGCGGTCGGTCCGCCGTCAGGGCGTCGACCGAGGGCAGACGACGCAAGGGGACCGTGAGAGGCTCGATTACCTCCTCGTCCTCGGTGCCGAAGCTCCCCGACTCAGCGAGCCGGATCGCGGCGCGCTGCTGCTCGAGCACGTCGGCGAGCACCTGCTCCACGTGGTCGGCGACCTCACCCTGGGAGGCGATGGCTGCGGTAGCGCCGGCGCGGCAAGCGCTGTTCAGCGCGTCGGCGAAGGCGCGAGCGGTCGGCCATCGCTTGCGCGGGTCGCGCTCGAGCGCGCGCAGGCAGACCTCGGACACCGCCTCCGGAATCTGCGCCCGGATGCGCGACGGGCTCACGATCGGCAGCTCGAGGACCGCCGAGATTACCTCCTCGAGGCGCTTGCCGCGAAAGAGGCGGTTGCCGGTCAGCGATTCCCAGAGGACGATGCCCATCGCGAAGACGTCCGTTCGGCGGTCGAGGGGCTGGCCGAGGAGCTGCTCGGGTGCCATGTAGCCGGCCTTCCCCCGGACCAGTCCGGGGGCGGTGCGGATCGCGTGGCGGAGGCGCGCGATCCCGAAATCGGAGATCTTCGAGATGCCATCGGCGCCTACCAGGATGTTGTGGGGCGAGACGTCACGATGGACGAGCGACAGCGAGCGCCCCTGCTCGTCCCGAAGCTCGTGCGCGGCGTTCAATCCGAAGAGCGCGTCGAGCACGATCCGCAGCACGATCCCGATCGGCAAGCCGTCGCGACCGCCGGTGCGTTCGAAGCACCGACCGAGGAGATCGACGAGCGTGCCGCCCTCGACGTAGTCCATGATGATGTACGGACCGATGCCACCGTCGTCGACCTCGAGGACGCCGACCACGTTCGCGTGGCGGATGCGCGCGCCCAGACGCGCCTCCTGCGCCGCCGCCTCCCACAGCTCCTGGTGCGGAATGTTCGAGGTCAGGTGCTTGATCGCGACCAGCCTCCGGACCTCCGACGGTCCGCGCGTCTGCCCGATGTAGACGCTCGCGTTTCCGCCTTCGCCCAGAGGGACCAGCACCTCGTAGCGACCGAAGCAAGCGACCGTCGGCGGCGCCGTGTCGTACTCACGCGAGCCGCGAGGATCGTGGAGAGTCATGGTGTGCATCTTTCGATCTCTCTTTCAGAACGTCGTGCGGACAAGCGCACCGGCTACCGTGGGTGTCAGCGTGACGGGGGGCCTCTCCGAGCCGCGGGGCCAGAGGACGAGCGCGAGCCCACCCGCGACGAAGACGCCGGCAGCTACCCAGGACGCGACCGCGAACGCCTGGGTCGTCTCCGCGCTCGATCGAAGCGCCGCCGTCGCCTCCGGTGTGCTGCCCTGCGCGCTGGCGGCGCGAATGCCGTCGGCTGAGAGCTGGAGGAGCAATCCCCCTGCGGCGCCGGCGACTCCCGCTCCGATCGCCGCGCCGCCCACGAACTTCCAGACGTCGACCCGCGGCGCCGGCGGGGGAGGGGGAGGGGGCGGCGGGGCCGGCGGCGGCGGAGCGTCGTCGCGCCAGGGAACCGTCGTGGCCTCCGGGCGGGCCAGCCGCAGGAACAGATCGCGGCGGCCGATGATCTTCCCCTTCGACCAGACCGCGAGCCGATGGATCCCCGGGGTGCCGTGCAACCTCGCGGGGACCGGGACGTCGACGTTGTCATCGAGCTGGACGCGAATCCCCTCGTCTCCGCTCACCACCAGCGTGGCCAGCGATCGCTCGAGCGCCTCGAGCCTCCCCTTGGCGTGGGCGGTCTGCGCCTTGCGAAGTCCAGGCTCATCGAGCGCTCGGGCATAGGCATCGGCAGCGCGCTGCGGAAGGTTCGCCGACTCCCACCCGATCGCCGCGCTGATCAGCGAGACGCCGCTCGGCGCGTAGGCGTGCGCGGCCTCGAAGTGCAGCGCCGCCTCGACGAACTGCCGCTGCGCGACGCTCTTCTGCCCCGACGCGTACCGCTTCTTCGCCTCGATCGCCGCGTCGATCGCTTCGTCACCGCCAGGCAGCCCGTCCGTTGGGACCGGATCCTGCGCCCACGCCGGACCCGCCGCGAAGAGGCCCGCCATGAAGAGGAGAGCGCGGAACCAGGCGAGCTTCATGGTTGCCTCCGAAGCAACATGCAGTCCATGTCGGACGACACGACTCTCGCGGGGATCCGCGCCGGCGAACGAGGCGAGCCCATCCCAGGTGTTCGCTCTGGAGCTCACCTGAGATCCAGGCGTGCAAACGTTCTCAGGGACGGCCCTTCTTCAGCACGTAAAGGTAGCGCCGGGCGATCCCGGAGGCCGCCGCGGCCAGCGCGACGTTGCCGCCGTGGCGCTCCAGGACGGCCTCCACGAAGCGCTCCTGGAAGTCCGCAAGGACGCGCGCGCGGGCCTCGAAGAACGTCAGCTCGCTGCGAATGACCTGCTCCACCACGTCGGTCTTCGACGTCGGCCCTGCCGAAGCAACCTCGGTGCCTGCAGGCTCGACGGCCGTGGAGGCGCTCCGTTGCAGGGTCTTGGGCTCGGACATGTCGCCGAGCGCGTAGCGATGGGCGACGGCGTTCCGGAGCTCGCGGATGTTGCCGGGCCAGCCGTAGTCACGGGTGCGATCCAGCAGATCACCCGGGAACTGCGCAGGGTCTCCCCCGAGCTCCTTCCAGATGTGATTGGCGATGAAGTGGATGTCTCCCGACCGACGGCGCAGGGGCGGGAGCTCGATCCGGGCGACCGCGAGTCGGTAGTAGAGATCGTCGCGGAAGCGACCTTGCTGGATCTCCTGCTCGAGGTCCCGGCGGGTGGCGACGAGGATCCGTACGTTGGCGCGGATCCACTTGTTCGATCCCACGCGCTGCACCTCGCTGCGCTCGAGAGCGCGCAGCAACTTGGGCTGGAGGTTGCTGTCGAGATCTCCGATCTCGTCGATGAAGAGGGTCCCGCCGTCGGCCTGCTCGAACACGCCGGGGCGCGCGCCGATGGCCCCCGTGAACGCGCCGCGTTCGTGGCCGAACAGCGCCGACTCCATCAGGCTCGGGGGAACGGCGGTGCAGTCGAAGACGACCAGGGGTCCCGCCGAGCGACCGCTCACCTCGTGAATGGACTCGGCCAGGAGCTCCTTGCCGGTGCCGGTCTCCCCCTCGATGATGATAGGGATCTCGCTCTTCGCGAGCCGCTCGAGGTACGGATACAGCCGCCGCATCTCGGGGCTCATCCCGATGACGCGTCCGAAGCGCGTCGCGCCCGCGACCTCCACGGCGCCGAGGCCCGGGCCCCTCGCGAGGCGGATCGTGGTGGCCCCGATGCGCAGGAGCTCGGCGCCGCGCAGCACCGCATCGCGGATGCTCACGCCGTTGACGACGGTGCCGTTGGTCGAGCCGCTGTCGACCAGCTCGAGGAGGTCGTCACGCAGCTCGAGCCCGCAGTGCCGCCGTGAGACGTGAGGATCGGTGAGACGAAAGTCCGACGCCTGGCTGGTGCCCAGGTAGAGCCGGACCGGCTTCTGTCCGTCGACGAGGAAGGTCTTGCCGGTGTCGGGGCCCTCCACGACGTGGAGCGTGAAGCTCGCCGCGACGGCGCTCCGGGTCGTGGGCAACGCGGCGAGGGTCGCGGTCCGATCATCGCTTGCAACCGGGGGCATCGACCGAACGCTAGCACTCCTCGGCGGATCGATCGGGGCTTCATCTTGCGGCCGGAGCGGGGTCCGGGCACACTCCTCCCTATGGGCAACGGCTCGCCAAACGAATCCACGCGTCGGGTCAACGGCTTGCCGCCGCGCGTCGCCGCGACGTTCGTGTTCACGGCTCTAGCGCCCTCGAAGGTTGCACCGTTCCTGCTCTCTCCGCAGCAGGCTCCGCGTGTCTACGTCGGCAAGAGCCCTACGTGCGAGCTCTGTCTCGACGACCCGGGAGTGTCTCGCCGCCACGCCAGCCTCGAGCTGCGCGAAGACGGCGTGCGGTTGGTCGACCTGTCGAGCACCAACGGGACCTGGGTGAACGGCTTGCGCGCGCACGACGTCACCCTTCGCGGCGACGAGTTCATACAGTTCGGCCCGGCTCGTGTTCGGGTGAATCACGGGCCCGCGGTCGCGGCGGCTACGATCTCGTCCGCGGCGCGCTTCGGCAAGCTCATCGGCGCGAGCGAGGGGATGCGTCGTCTCTACCTGCTCCTCGAGCGGCTCGCTGCCTCCAGCGTGCCTCTACTCATCGAGGGGGAGACCGGCACCGGCAAGGAGGTGGTCGCCGAGTCCCTCCATGACGCCGGTCCGAGGGCGAACAAGGCGTTCGTCGTCTTCGACTGCACCACGGTCCCGGTCAATCTGCTCGAGTCCGCGCTCTTCGGTCACGAGAGGGGAGCGTTCACCG
>JAYSXP010000277.1:0-5039 GCA_043717125.1 Polyangiaceae bacterium
TGGCCGGACATCGGCCGCCTCGCCCTGGCGGTTGCCTTCAATCGCGCACGCGCACGCGCACGCGCACGCGCACGACCACGACCACGACCACGATCGCGATCGCGACCACGATCGCGACCGATGGCCGGACTTCAGACCGACGGAACTAGCTCCGGGCCTGCGCGAGCGCGTGGTGCCGGCAGTGCTCGAGGTAGGCGCGCTCGTGCACGCCGACGAGATCGATCACCGACTGCCACAGCCATGTCGGCGCGTGGATGCTCTTCGAACTTGCCGCGCGCAAGCTCTTCACCCACGCGCGGCGATGCGCGATATCCATCTGGCGCGCATGCGCGGTGCCGAGCAGGCGGGCCAACGCGCGCGCGGTCGCCCGGGCCTCGGTCTCGTCGAGCATCTCCAGCTCGAGCTTGAGATCTTGGGGCAAGAGCTCGCGCACGAAGACCGCTCGGCCCGCAATGGTCCCCGACACCATGCGATGCCCGAGCACCGGCGACAGAGCGCGCGCGCCCTCGACGACGCGCTCACCGAAGTGAGTGGGCAGCTTCGATCCGGCCGCGCGCGGCGCGAGCGGAGCGATCGCCTGCTTGATGTCGAGCAGGCAATACCCGGAGCCGCCCTTGGCGCCGACGATGTCGATGAGCGCCGCGCATCGCCATAGCCCGAGCGAGCTGCAGCCCTTTACCCAGAACGCCGCGTCGACCACGTGAAGGTCGGCGTCGTCGTCGCGGTGCTCGGGGAGCGTGACGAGCCCGCGGATCCGCTCGCGGTCGAGGAACGCCTCGACATCCGTGCGCTCGTCCTCGGAGAGCGGCCAGAAACGCTTGCCCAGCCGGAGCCTCCTGGCGCGAGAAGCGCCGAGCCGATCGCGATGGAGATGACGAAAGCCGCGCTTGTTCGCCTCTCGCACCACGAAGCGAACCGCCGCGCTCTCCTCGCTCGTGGACGCGAGAGGCCGGCCCCCCAGGGCCTCGAGATAGCCGGTCATGAGCTCCTCGACGAGGAGCGCCGTCACCACGCCTGGTAGGTCGGAGCTGCGGGCCGCCATCGCGAGCGAGAGCGACAGCCGCACCAGATCGTGGACGGGGTTGCCGACCACGGTCTGATCGAGATCGCGGATCTCGACCGCGACCTCGCCGTCGCTCCGCGCGATGGGCCCCATGTTGCCGACGTGCGCATCGCCACAGATCCACACGAGCGGGCCAGAGGGCAGCGACTGACCCTCGCGCGTCGCGAGCCATTCGTAGAAGCGTGCCGTGCTCCCGCGCACGTAGGCGTGGGCATCACGCGACATCTTCGCGTCGCGCCGCTGCTCGAGGAGCGGCACCCTCTCTTCGTGGCTGCGTGGGAAGGGCTTCTTCTTCGGTCGCGATCGGTGGGGCGTCACGGGTTCGGCACCAGGGCTCCCAGCATAGCCGTTCGTCTGCGGAAAGACCGCCAGGCCCGTCAGTGGCGCACGCCGTAGACCCTCACTGACGAGCGGTCCGCCATGAGGTGCACGTCACATGGCCGCGGTGCCTCGATGCCGCTCCGAACCACCCGCACATGCAGCACGACACGACCGAAGAGGAGCGCCTTGGGCAGCGCGACTGCGGTGAGCTCACCCTTGGCACGGACCCGGACCCGAGGCGCGAGCTCGGCGCCGTCGTAATCGAGGAAAGCAACGTCGTAAATCGTGTCGCCGGCGTCGGCGACGCCTGCGGCGATCGCTCGATCGCGAAGCCATACCGACCGCCCGACGGTGGCCGCGGGGTCGACCGGAGAAACGAGCGTCATCGCATACTCGACGAGCAACCGGCGGCGGCCTACGAGGACCTCGGTGAGGTGACGCGCGGCCGTGGGTTGCAGGTAGGCTGCCGCGAGCCCGGCTCGAAGCGCGACGTCGGTCGCGTCCATCAGTCGTTTCGCTGCCCAGTACGCGTCGGCCGGCGTGAGCCGCACGAAGGGCGAGTAGGGCGGGGAGACGTCGAACTCGCCCGGAACGAGATCTGCGGGCAGGTACCCGAGTGACGAGATCGGCGCGCGCCGGGCCGCTCTCACGGTAGGGGCGGAGAGCCCTAGCGTGACCAGGTGCCACACCACCCCTCCGCCCTCCTCGTCGCGGGTCTCTGTCGGCTGCAGGTCCAGCGTCCCGAGGGCTCGATTCACGCCGATCACGTAGTGGAGGAGGTGCCCTTCGCCGGTCTTGCCGACGTACGTATCTCTCGTCGAGTGGATGCCGAACGCCGACCAACCCACCCAGTGGGCGAAGATCTTCGTGGCTCTCAGCGTCCGTCGATCGTGATGATCCACGCGGTCGTTGGGATCGTCGCGTCGCAACGAGTAGTCGCTGGTGACGCCCACGTCGATCCCATCGGTCCACGCCGTCGCGCTCACGCGACGGCCGCCTTCGGTGGTCGCTGCCTTCTTCGCGAGCCACGCGTCGAGTCGCACTCCGGCCTTCTCGCTGGCGCTCGTGACGGCGGCGTCGGGGAGCGCGAGAATCCAGGCGCGCGGCGCGCGGAGGCCGAAGCCTCGGAGCAACGCTCCACCGACGACCTCGGCGGCGGTGAAGAGGCCCGCCTGCTCGGGCGGGTCGGCCAGGAGCTCGAAGCGCCGACCGCGAGCGTCTCGCACGACCAACGCCTCGTTCGCGATCACCGGTTTGTCGTCGAGCGCAATGAGCGGAAGCACCGGGGCCGCATCGGGCGCGGCGAGCACGGGCTGCTCCGGGTCGTACCAGGTGGACGACGGCACCTCGTCCAGCGCGTTCACGTCGCCTGCGGTCGGAAAGTCCACCGGACGAACGACGTCGAAGAGCGGGCGACGGAAGTAGATGTCCGAGATGTGCTGACGCTCGTCGAACTCCCGTCGCGAAGGGAGTTCGATGGGCTTGTCGTCACGCACGGCCGTGACCACCGGCCGGTCCGCGAAGAGCGCCGGCACGTGGTAACCACATCCTGCGGAGACAGCGGCGAGAGACGCAATCGCGAGGACGGGACGAGCACGAAAGCGGGTCATCGATGTTGCCGATCGCCGAAGCCCGGATCCGCGAGGCCAAACACGAGGATGAGCTGGGCTCCGCCGGACGAGTAAGACAAGCCTAGTCGTCCGATCTCCGTCGCGCTGCTGTGCAGATCGATTCCTGCGCCGACAGCCCATGCAAGATTCGTGAGGCCGAGCGCCGTGAGTTCGCGAGCGACGGTGGTCGCGTCGGCGAAGATCCGAGCCGCTACATACGACCGCAGCTGCCACCGGTAGTCGAGGGAGGCCAGCGCAGCCACGCGATCGGTGCCGGCGCCAAGTCCTCGAAAGCCGCCCGCGTAGGCGTTTTCGCGAAACGGCAAGAGCTTGTCACCGAGAGGCTCGACGACGTCGAGCGTGACCCGCGGACTGAGGATCGAGGTCTTGCGCACCACCGACACGAACCAGGCTGCGCGCCCGCCGGCATGAAGAGCTTCCGCGTACTTGCCGCGAACGTCCTGGGATGTGCCTGCGTAGCCTTCGAGCAGGAGGCCCGCGGCGGGCGGTCCGCGCACGCTGCGTGTGTCGCGCCGCAGGGCGACCTCGCTGTACGTCCGCTCGCTCCGGTCGTAGGCACCGGGGGCGCCGCCGGGGCTGAACGTCTCGCCGATGGACTCACCTTGCGGCGTATCGGGCGAGCTCTCGAGCCGCCGCCTCTGGTAGCTCGTCGAGAGCAGCAGCTCGTAGTCCTCCTCGAAGCGTGAAGCCAGCCCGGCGATGATGCGCTGGCGACTCTCGAGGAAGATCCCGGCCGCGCCCTCTCGACCCGGCAAGAAGACATTGCGCGGATCGTTCTTCGGATCCTGACCGACGCCCGCGAACGACTGCCCCGACCGCCTCTGTTGAAAGCCTTCGAAGACGAGCTGAGTATGGCCCTTCTCGCCGAGCATCTGGAGGAGGCGCGCTTCCGTCACGTAGTAATCGAAATCGATGATGCTCATTCGGAGCATGCTGCCGAAGCTGCCCACGCGGGATGTGATGCGTGCACCGACGTCCGGCCGCAGCCCCGAGGCGAGAGCGAGAGTCGGAGCCACCCTGAGAGCTCCGTCCTCGGTCCCGAGAAGCGCGCGCGTGCGCGGCACCACCTGCTGATCCTCGAAGAACGACACGGTCGCGGACGATGCGCCCACGACGATCTGGACCAACGCTCGCGGAATGAAGAGGAGCGTGTCGAGGAAGACACGTGCGTTCTCTCCGGGCGGAGAAGCGGGGCGCAACACTCCACCGACGTCGTCGGAAGGCGAGGTCTCGGGCGCAGCAGGCGCAGCAGGCGCAGCAGGCGCGGCTTCCGCTACGGACCCTCGCGCCACCATGCAGAGAACCGTCACGACGGCGCAAGAAAGGCGCGTCCGAGCTTGGCTACCCTTCGAGATCATGCGCGCCGCGAGCGCCGTCGGCAGCGGGGCACGAGCGGTCAGGATTCGAGCAAGCTGCGGAGCATCCACGCCGTCTTCTCGTGGATCTGCATGCGCTGCGTGAGCAGATCGCACGTGGGCTGATCGCTCGCCCCTTCCGCGGTCACGAACACGGACCGCGCGGTGCGCGCGACGGTCTCGTGACCTGTCACGAGCGTCTTGATCATCGCGTGTGCCTTCGGCACGCCCTCGACCTCCTTCACGGTGGAGAGCGAAGCGAACTGCGCGTAGGTCGCCGGAGCGGGAAAGCCGAGCGCGCGAATTCGCTCTGCGACGAGGTCCACGGCGAGAGCGAGCTCGTTGTAGTGGGTCTCGAACAGGAGATGCAGCGTCTGGAACATCGGTCCGGTCACGTTCCAGTGGAAGTTGTGTGTCTGGAGATAGAGCGTGTACGTGTCCGCAAGGACATGCGAGAGCCCGTCGGCGATCTCGGCGCGCTTGGCCGCGTCGATGCCGATGTCGATGCTCACGCCGCCGCGTACCGACCTCGTCGCAACCGGCTTCTTCGCCCGCGCCGGCGCCGCCGGAGCAGACATCTTCGTGGTTCGGCTTCCGTTGACCTTGAGGCGTTCCGTTCTCATGGATCACCTCGTAGATGCGGGGCGGAGCCCGCGGCAAGCTCGAACG
>JAYSXP010000278.1:0-5038 GCA_043717125.1 Polyangiaceae bacterium
CACGACAATCAGCGCATGACCACGAGGATGCCGACGCTCTTTGTCCCTCACGGCGCAGGCCCGTGCTTCTTCATGGACTGGACGATGGGCCCCAAGGACACGTGGGACAAGCTCGCGAGCTGGATCCGCGGCATCGACGGCTCGCTGCCCGAGTCCCCTCGTGCGCTGCTCGTCATCTCCGCTCATTGGGAGACGACGACACCGACCGTGCTCGCGTCGACGAATCCGCCGCTTCTCTTCGACTACCACGGCTTTCCGCCCCACACCTACCAGCTCGAATGGGCCGCGCCGGGCTCACCAGAGCTCGCGACGCGCATAGGCGCGCTGCTCTCCGCCGCGGGAATCGAGTCCGCGATCGACACGAAGCGCGGCTTCGATCACGGCGTCTTCATCCCGCTGAAGCTCGCGTACCCGGAGGCGAAGGTGCCCACGGTCCAGCTCTCTCTCCGCGCGGACCTCGACCCGAAGGCCCACCTGGCGATCGGGCGCGCGCTCGGTCCTCTGCGAGACGAAGGCGTGCTCATCGTCGGCAGCGGGCTCAGCTACCACAACATGAGCGGCTTCAAGGGCGGTAGCGGCGGCCCCGCCTCGAAGGCGTTCGATGGGTGGCTCGGGGCGGTCGTGGAGATGGATGCCCAGGCGCGCGACGCCGAGCTCGCGGCGTGGGCCGAGGCGCCGTCGGCACGCGAGAGTCACCCGCGCGAAGAGCACCTGCTGCCGCTGATGGTCACCGCCGGCGCGGCGGGAAGCGATCTCGGCAAGGCTGTGTTCCGTGACGTCGTCATGGGCACGACCGTCTCGGCCATCCGCTTCGGCTGACATTTCGCAGCGGGGGCCCTCGACCTGGGCTAAGGAGTGCGCCGTGATTGGCCTCTCTCGCCTGGAAAAGTCGTACGGCGGACGCACGCTGTTCGAGAACGTGTCCCTGCAGCTCAACGCGGGGTCGCGCTACGGGCTCGTCGGCGCGAACGGCTCGGGCAAGTCTACCCTCCTCAAGATCCTCGCCGGTGACGAGGCGCCGACGGGCGGGAGCGTCTCGCTCCCTCGCGAGGCGCGCATCGGGGTCCTCCGCCAGGATCGCTTCCTCGACGACAGCGCGCCGATCCTCGACCTCGCGATGAAGGGTGACACCGTCGTCTGGGAGGCGCTCTGCGAGCAGAGTCGCATCGTCGACCACGGCGCCGACGCGAGCGGCCTCGCGGACATCGAGGACGTCCTCCGCGCCCACGACGGCTACACGCTCGAGGCGCGCGCCTCGGCCGTCCTCGAAGGCCTCGGCATCCCGCTCGCGATCCAGAAGCGGCCCCTCGCGACGCTCTCCGGCGGCTTCAAGCTGCGCGTCCTGCTCGCGCAGGTCCTCGTCTCGGGGCCCGATGCGCTCCTGCTCGACGAGCCCACGAACCACCTCGACATCCTCTCCATCCGCTGGCTCGAGAAGTTCCTCGTCGACTACGAGGGCTGCGCGCTCGTCATCTCCCACGACCAGCGCTTCCTCGAGGCGATCGCCACGCACATCCTCGACGTCGACTACGGCACAGTCGAGATTTACACCGGCAGCTACGCCGCCTTCGCCGTGGAGAAGCGCGCCACGCGCGAGCGTAAAGAGGCTTCGATTTCCCGCGCGCAGAAGATCATCGCGGACAAACGCGCCTTCATCGATCGCTTCGGAGCGAAGGCGTCGAAGGCCAAGCAGGCGCAGAGCCGCCTCAAACAGATCGAGAAGATCGAGGTCGAGGAGCTCGCCGAGAGCAGCCGCGCGGCTCCGATCTTCCAGTTCCCGATCGAGCGCCCGAGCGGCAAAGACGTGCTCGAGCTCAGCGGCGTCACCAAGGCGTATGGCGACAAGCGCGTGCTCAAGGGCGTATCGCTCGTCATCCGTCGCGGCGAGAAGGTCGCGATCCTCGGCGCCAACGGGCTCGGCAAGTCGACGCTGCTGAAGATCGCCGTGAAGCGGCTCGGGGCCGACGAAGGCGAAGCGAAGTGGGGCTACGAGGCTCGCTCCGGCTACTTCGCTCAGGACCACGCCGACCTCCTCACCGACCCGAAGGCCACGCCGCTCGCGCTCATGCAGGCCGCATGTCCCACCGAGCCGGAGTTCGCGGTCCGTGGCCGCCTCGGTCGCGTGCTCTTCTCCGGCGGTGACGTCACCAAGCGCATCGGCACGCTCTCCGGCGGCGAGGCAGCGCGCGTGGTGTTCGCCCGCATCATGGCGGAGCGCGCCAACGTCCTCGTGCTCGACGAGCCGACCAACCACCTCGACATCGAATCGATCGAGGCGCTGACGATCGGACTCAAGGCCTACGAAGGCACTCTGCTCTTCGTCTCTCACGATCGCGCGTTCGTATCGTCGCTCGCCACGCGCATCGTCGAGGTCACGGAGGACGGCTTCCGCGACCGCCCCGGAACCTACGCCGACTACCTCGCGAGCGCGGGCGACGACCACCTCGACGTCGATGCGGTCGTGCTCAAGGCGAAGAAGGAGCGCCGGCCCTCGGTGCAACCGGCGCGCGGTCAGCCGGACAGCGTCTGATCAGAGGCAGGGCGGCGCCATCCCGGTGCACGTGCCGGCGTCGCAGCAGACGCCCTTGATGCAGCTCGGGACCCCCGAGCAGTTCGCGTTGCACGAGGTCCCGGTACAGCTCACGCGACCTGCGCACGACGTCATCCCGGTGCAGCTCACGTTCGTATCCGCGGCCTTGCTCGTCACGTCACCGGCGCATGCGCGGGCTCCTGCGCAATCGACCAAGCACGTGCTCCCCGTGCACGTGATCGCCTGAGCGCACGAGTCCGGCTTCTTGCATCGGACGTCACACGACGGAGAGTTGCAGGCGATCGGCCCGGTGCACGTCCCTGCCCCGTTGCACGTGACGGCGCAGTTGCTGCCCTTGCACGTGATTCGCTGCGTACATGCGCCGGCACCGATGCAGTTGACCTTGCACGCGCTGGCGCCGTTGCAGTCGATCGTCCCCGTGCACGAGCCGGCTCCGGTGCAGGTCAGGTTGCAGGGAATGCCCGCAGGGCAGACGACCGGATCCGTGCACGTGCCCGCCGCCACGCACGCGATCAGGCAAGTCCCGTCGGTGTCGCAGGTGCCGACGCCCGCATCGGCGCAGAGGGAGGGACATGCCTCGACGGCGTTGATCGCGGTCGCGTCGCCCGCATCCGCATCCAACCTCGCATCGCCGCCGGCCTCGCCGTTGCTCGCGCCGCCAGCGTCGCCATCCGTCGCCGCCTCGCCGGTCGACGCGTCATCCGCGCGGAACGTGACGTCGGGAAAGCCGCAAGCCACGGCGAGCACTCCACCGGCGGCGAGAAACGGCACCGTGAGGAGGACGACCCGAGGTCGCGTGAGGCGGACCAAGGACGCGAAAGGACGCAAGAATGGGCCCCAAGAGGCGGTCTCGATCCGACGGTCTTTCTGTGGCTTCCTGGCCCGGGCGCCCAGCATTTACGCCACGCGTGAGGCACTGTGTCATTCGTGCGGGCCGCAGCGGTTCTGCACACGCCATCGAAAGTGCTAGCGTGCCGGCTTGCTTGGGCTCTTCTTAGGCACCGTTCACCTCCTCGTCATTCTCAACGCGGGCGTGCGGAGCGTGGCTGGCAGGTGGGTGCTCGGCGGCGTCGTGGCGGTCGGCCGCGTCGTCCTGCTCATGGCGCTGTCGATGGCCGGCGCGCGCATTCGCATGGGCGGCGCCGAGCCGACGCCGGCGATCACCTTCGCGCTCTACGGCGGCCCAGCGCTCACGCTCGCCACCTTCGGACTCGCGTTCCTCCGCCGGCGAAAGGCGGCCGCGGACGCGGAGGCCCGCGGCGCGGCCGACATCCTCATGCGCGCGTGGCGCCTCGCGGCGATCTTCGATCTGCTCTTCGTCCTCGTGAACGTGACGCGCAACCTCGGCGCAGCACACTGAAGGAACCCCATGACTCGTTCGTCATTCGCCCTCCTCGCTCTCTCGTTCGGCGCGTCGCACTGCACGCCGAAGGCTACCAAGGAGGAGGGACAGATCGCGCGCGCGACCTCGGCCCCGATGGCGACCGCATCGGCGGCATCCGCGGCGCCCGCGCAGGGAGGATTCAACGTGTACGGCTTCACGCTCGAAACGATCGACGGCAACGAGCGCTCGCTCGGGGACTTTCGCGGCAAGGTCCTCTTGCTCGTGAACACCGCGTCCGAGTGCGGGTACACCCCGCAGTACGCGGGCCTCCAGAAGCTCCACGCGACCTACGAGAAGCGCGGCTTCAGCGTCGTCGCCTTCCCGTCGAATGACTTCGGCGGACAGGAGCCGGGCTCGAACAAGGAGATCAAGGCGTTCTGCTCGACGAAGTTCGGCGTGACGTTTCCGCTCTTCGCGAAGGTCACCGTGAAGGGGCCGAACAAGCACCCGCTCTACGCGATGCTCTCGCAGACCCCCCCCGCCGGTGAGGTGACGTGGAACTTCAACAAGTTCCTGATCGGCAAGGACGGCACCGTGCTCTCTCGCTACGACTCGGACGTCACGCCCGAGGCGACGTCGCTCGTTCAGGCGATCGAGAAGGCGCTCTGAGCGTCGCTGCCGAAGATCACGCGTAGGCCTTCTTGAACGCATCGCGAGACGTGAGGCGCTCGGCGTACGCCGTGAGCGTCGGGTACTTCGTGCAGAACGCAGCCAAGTCCGCGAAAGCTACGCAAGGACGAGGAGCACGAGTCGTCGCATCACGGGTCAGGTCCCGGCGGCGACGCGCGCGGCGGCGGTGAGCTCGGTCACGCGCGCCTCGAGCTGCAGGGCTTCGGCGAGAACTCCGACGAGCTCGTCCTCGTGCGCGCTCGCGTCGTTGTCGACCATCGCGAGAGCGACGGCGACCGTGAACGCGGGCGCGCGCAGCTCGGCGGGAAGCGTCTTCGCCACCTCGCGGACACGGTCCGGAACGCCCACGGTGTGCGCCGAGAATACGAAGCCTTCGAGAAGCGTGCCGATCTCGTCCTTCGTGACCTCACGCCCTCGGACCCGCGCCGCGAGCTCGGCGAACGTCGCAAGCTCCTCGTCGGCGAGGTGCCCGT
>JAYSXP010000279.1:0-5036 GCA_043717125.1 Polyangiaceae bacterium
AGCGCGCGCGTCGCCGAGTGACGCATGCGATCGATCTGGTCGTTGATGATCGCGTCCTTGTCGATGTACGTGTCGCTCGACGGGACGTAGGCCTCGGGCTGGTAATAGTCGTAGTAGCTGACGAAGTACTCGACCGCGTTCTCGGGGAAGAGCTCCTTCATCTCGCCGTAAAGCTGCGCGGCGAGCGTCTTGTTGGGAGCCATGATGAGCGTCGGCTTGCCGTGACGTGCGATCACGTTGCCGACGGTGAAGGTCTTGCCGGAGCCCGTGATGCCGAGGAGCACCTGGTGCTTCTCGCCCTGCTCGAGGCCGCGCATCAGCTGCTCGATGGCCGCGGGCTGGTCCCCCTTTGGCTCGAACTGCGTCACGAGCTTGAACAGGCTGTCGGACATCGATCGCAGAATATGCTCGCTCTCTCGCCTCCAGAGCAAGGGGCAGAACGGAGATCCCTGACGGGCGGCAGTCAGTTGAACTCGTCGCCTCGACAATCGGCGGAAACGCGGCGGTCACCGCAGGCCGCTCGGTGGAGCGCTTCCGCGCGATCCTCGGCTTTCTCTGACAGAAGCTCAACCATGCGGGCGGAAACCGGTCAGGGTCACGCTCGATGACTACGGCCCGGCGAACATCGCGCTGCTGCCGCTGAACACGATGGCGTCGAGGAGCAGCTCCTCCTCCACGAGCTCGAGCGACGGGTGGTCGCGCGGGATCGAGACGAGACCACCGGCGTCCGCGAAGCCGCACGCCTGCGCGCCCTCGAGCGAACCCGCGTGCCAGAGCTCTTCGGCGGGCGTTCTTCCTCGGGGGGCGAACGTCACACGCTGACCGGCGCGCAGCCGTTCGAGCGTCTCGAGCGCGCGCAAGTCCGCGAGGGGATCGGTGATGACGTGGCTATCGACGCCGGTGCAGAGACGCGCCCCCGCCGCGCGTAGCGCACCGAGGTCGGGGAGCCCATCGCCGAGGTCGGCCTCGGTCGTCGCACACACGCACGCGAAGGCACGCGCGTGGCCAACCATCTCGGCCTCGGCCGCGGAGAGGTGCGTGGCATGGACCGCGACGAAGGACTCCGTCAGCACCTCGAGCTCGGCAAGGAGCTCGATCGGGCGCCGGCCCGTCTCCGCGACGCACTCGGCGACCTCGCGCGGTTGCTCGGCCACGTGCATGTGCAGCGGGAGCGCGTGTCGTGCAGCGTATGCGCCGAGCTCCGCGATCCACTCCTTGGGGACCGCGCGCACGGAGTGCGGCGCTACACCGATGCGCACGTCGGGATCATCCTTGTATTTTACACGCAAGGCGTCGACATCGCGGAGGACGTCGTCGACCGAGGCGTCGCAGAAGCGGAGCTGACCGGCCTCTGCGGGGCGTCCGGGCCCGGCTCGGTGATAGGCGACGCGGAGAAGAGCGACACGTAGGCCCTCGTGCTTGGCGGCACGGATCACCGCGTCGCTCATGGCCGTGCGATCGTCGTAGGGCCTGCCATCGGGTTGGTGGTGGACGTAGTGGAACTCGCCGACCGTGCGTACGCCGGCTCGGCGCAGCTCGCGGAACGCCACGCGGCTCACGCGTTCGATCGACGCCGGGTCGAGCGCAGCCGCGGCCCGGTACATGGCGCCCCGCCACGACCAGAAGTCGTCGCGATCTCCCGCCCGAGGCCTCTGCGCAGCCCCCCGCATTCCGCGCTGGAAAGCGTGTGAATGCGCGGTGGTCAGCGCCGGAAGCAGCAAGAATCGGCCGTCGGGGGACAGCGACAGCATCGCCGCCGAACGTACCACAGTCGGGGTACCATCCTCTCGTGCAGGACGACGAGCGGAGAGCAGCGTCCGTACGCATTCAGGTCGCGCAGGAGATGCCGACCGTCACCGGCGCGGCCTCGGCGGGGACGACGTTGCCCGCGGCCGAGATCGTCGATCCGTCGAAGCCCGTCATCGCGGGCTACGACATGGTGCGTGTGATTGGCCACGGAGGCATGGGGGTCGTCTGGGAGGCCATCGAGCACCGCTTCGATCGTCGCGTCGCCGTCAAGGTGCAGGCCACCCACCACGGCGTCGCCGCCGCGAAGGACGAGCTCTGGGCAGAGGCCCTCGTCGCCGCCCGCATAGGCGACCCGGGGATCGTGCGCGTGCTCGACGTAGGCATGACGCTCGACGAGCACCCCTACTACGCGATGGAGCTCGTCGACGGGACGGACCTCGCGGGCGTCATCGCCGACGGAGCTCTGGCTCCGAGCGCCGCGGTCGCGATCGGCGCAGACATCGCGCGCGCCGCCGCCGCCGCCCACGAACACGGGGTCATCCACCGCGATCTCAAGCCTCGCAACGTCATCATCGACTCGACGGGCCGCGCGCGTGTCCTCGACTTCGGCATCGCGTTCAACGTGAACGCGGGAGCTGATCGCTACGCGGGCATGCTCGCCGGTTCGCCCTCGTACATGGCGCCGGAGCAAGCCAGGGGGCTCGCGGTCACGCCGCAGACCGACATCTTCGCGATCGGCGTGATGCTCCACGAGATGCTCACGGGCGAGCGGCCGTTCTCCGGCGCGTCCAGGGAGACGCTCCTCGAGGCCATCACGACGACCGAGCCGCCGGCACCGTCGGTGAAGAACCCGAAGGTGCACCCGGACCTCGACGCCGTCGTCACGCGCTGCCTCGCGAAGGCTCCCGAAGGTCGCTTCGTGACGGCACGCGCTCTCTTCGAGACGCTTCGCGCGATCGCCGAGGGTCGCCCGGTGGACGCCGGACCGACGAGCATCGGACGAACGCGCTCTCTCGGACCGCAGCAGCCGTCGACAATGCCGCCGCCCGAGCGGCCGCGCCGCGACGACGCGAAGAAGCACCTCTCGTTCAGCTGGCGGCTGTCATCCTCGCCGGAGAGTTTGTGGCCGTTCGTCGCCAACACCGAACGGTTCAACAAAGCCATCGGCCAGGCCGCCGTCGCCTTCACCGACGAGCCGAACCCCACGGGCGGAGCGATCCGGTCCGGCGAGATGCGCGTGATGGGAATGGCGCTGCGGTGGCGCGAGTACCCGTTCGAGTGGGTGAAGGATCAGGAGCACTCGGTCTTCCGCTGGTATCGAAGCGGACCTTTGTCGGCCCTGTGGAACCGGGTGCGGCTCGTTCCGCTGGAGGGCGGCGGCACCGAGCTCCACCACGAGTTGTGGCTCACGCCACGCGGCATGATCGGGCAGGTCGCCGCGTTCGTCGAAGGGAACAAGCTCGGTCGACAGTTCGATCGCTTCTACAAGCACCTCGATGCGGTCCTCGTCGCCGGTGGGCATGCGGACCCGTTCGAGGCCGGGTACGCGGCGACCCCCGAGCAGCGAAGGACGGTGAGCGACGTCTGCGCGCGTCTCCACGGCGAAGGCTTCGAAGCCGCCATCGTCGAGAAGCTCGCGATGCACCTGCTCTCGGCTCCGGACAGCGCCATCGGGACGATGCGACCCTACGAGCTCGCCGACGCATGGGGCGTCGATCGCGCGCGGCTCCTCGACGTGATGATGCACGCCGCGCACGAAGGGCTGCTCGAGGCCACCTGGGACGTCGTGTGTCCGAGGTGCATGCTCGCGCACGAGTCGCTACGCGAGCTTGCGCAGGTGACGCGCGTCGGGACTTGCAAGGCGTGCGCGAACTCGTTCGAGCGCGACCTCCGCGAGTCCGTCGAGCTCGTCTTCACGCCGCACGCGAGCGTCCGCCCCCTCGAGCGCGCGACCTACTGCGCGGGCGCGCCCGCACTCCGGCCCCACGTCCTCGCTCAGCAGGTGCTCGACGCCGGCGAGGAGCGCACGATCACCATGAATTTGCCGCGCGGATCGTATCGAGTCGCCGGCGCCATCGCCAAGGTGACGACGGAGGTCGTGTCGAGTGCGGTAGGGTTCGAGACGACGATCACCGCCTCCTCGGACGGCGAGCGCATCGAGGGCCGCCCGAGCATCGTGCACGCCGGCAAGGTCACCTTGGTCCTGCGCAATGACAGCAGCGGCGAGGAGACGATACGCATCGAGGTCCCGGGAGCGCGCGTCGACGGCGTCTCCGCCTCGACCGCGATGACCCACCCGTCGTTCCGCGACCTCTTCGCGGGGCAGCTGCTCGCGCACGGCGAGCATGTCCGCGTGAGCCAGCTCTCCTTCTTGTTCGTGGAGCTTGTCGGGCGTGAAGCGCTATTCGGGCAGCTCGGCGACGCCGCGGCATGCACCGAGCTCACGCGGCTGGACGAGGTCGTACACGAGGAGGCGCGCGCGCACGATGGCACCGTCGTCCCGTCGTCGATCGAGCTGCTCGTCATCGCATTCCCGAGTGCACCGCACGCGCTCGGAGCGGCACTCGCAATTCGTAAGCGCATCGACGCCGCGAGCCTCGCCGCGCTGGTCGCGATCGCGCTGCACGACGGTCGCTGTCTCGCTCTCACACGTGAGGGCAAGGCGGAGTTCTTCGGTGAGACCCTCCATCGTGGTCAGGTCCTGCTCGGCGACTGCCCCGCCGGCGGCCTCGCCCTCAGCGCGTCGTTCGCGGCCGACCGCGCGGTTGCCGTCGCGATGCACGAGTCCGGCATGAAGGTGACGGTCGACGCTTCGCACAGCGGCCCGTACGAGGGTCGCCGCGTCACGCTTCTCTCGCCGAAGTGACCCGCGGAGCGGCTCTAGCGGCCTTCGAACTTCGCGGTGCGGCGCTCGACGAACGACATGAGGCCCTCGCGCGCGTCCTCGGTCTGCATCAGGGCGCGCGCCTGCGGGACGAGCTCCTGCGCCGCGAGCGCGAAGCCCTTCTCGAGCCGGTTTCGTGCCGACAGGAGCGTCGCCTGGACACCGAGCGGCGCCTGCGCGGCAATCGTCTCCGCGATCGCGATCGCCTTCTCGAGGTGCTGCCCGCGAGGTGCGACCTCCTGCACGAGGCCGATGCGCAGCGCTTCCTCCGCGCCGAGCTCGTCCCCGGTGAGGAGCCAGCGCATCGCGTTGCCCCAACCCGAGACCTGCACCCAGCGCAACGTCGCGCCGCCGAACGGGAAGATGCCGCGCTTGACCTCGATCTGCGCGAGCTTCACGTCGT
>JAYSXP010000280.1:0-14483 GCA_043717125.1 Polyangiaceae bacterium
GTCGCTCAGGCCGTGTGAGTCACACGGCACGAGCTCCCGAAGGTCGCTCAGGCCGTGTGAGTCACACGGCACGAGCTCCCGAAGGTCGCTCAGGGGCCCGGGACGCTTCCTGGGCTGAAGCTTCCGGTGCTGTGCGGCTTCTCGGTCGTCAGTACGATCGCCGTCGCGACACCGCCGGCGATCACGACGGCGATGCCCGTCCAGAACCACCATTTGCTCGCGATGCCCGGCGTCGACTTCATCTCGAGCTCGACGTCGCGCCGGTCGCCGAGCGCGAGGGTCATCGGCACGCGTTGCTCGTAGTAGCCCTCGCCGCGCGCCACGAGCTCGTGGGATCCCGGAGTCGCTCGCACCTGGAGTGGGGCGCGGCCGAGGGCCTTCCCGTCGAAGAGGACGTCGACGCTCGGTGTGGTGCGCACGACGACGAGCGCGTCGCGTTTCTTGGGGGTCAGGTTCGCCTCGACGACGACCACGGCGCCTGCCGACAGCTCGACGTCGCGGCGGAACGTCTCGTAACCATCGGCATCGACCTCGATGCTCGCGGGGCCCGCGCGCGTCGAGAGACGCTTCTCGGTACTGATGATGCCCTCGTCCTTCTGACGGACGAGCAGACGTGCCGCCGGCGCGTTCGTCCGCACGACGATGGTCGCGATACGACCGCGCAGATCGGTGATGAGATCCTTCAACCCAGGGACGCGCGCACGCACGGTGGGGCTCGCGTCGCGCTCGAACCCCTCGAGCTTCTCGAGCGCGATCGGATAGTCACCGAGCGCCTCGAACGCGCGGCCCTGGTTGTAGAGCAGCGCCGGATCGTTCGAGAGCTCGTACGCGCGCTGGTAGAGGACGACGGCGTCCGCGTAGCGGTCCTGATCCATGAGCACGTCGGCGGCGCTCTTCAGGTGCCCGGCTTCGGTCTTCGGCGCCTCGTTCTTGGGTGCCGGCTTCCGTCCCTGCGCGTGCGCATCGCCGCCACCTGCTCCAGAGGCGAGCAGCAGTGCAACCAGGATGGACGTCGTGACGGACCGAGCCACGTTCATATGTGCTTCGGAAGGCGAGGCTCGGCAGTCGGCGGTGGAGGCGGAGGCGGAGCGGCAGTCGGACGCGCGCCGGTCGGATGCGGGCGCGGTAGCTTCGCCTTGGCCGAGCTGAAGGCGGAGGGCGCGGCGTTCGGGTCCGCACCTACGCTGGTCGGGCTCGCCGACGGATCGGGCGGTGTGGACAGCGCGACGACGGATGCTGCGGCCGAAGGGTTCGCGCTCGGGTCCCCGGGCGCGGCCGTCACGACGGGTAGGGCAGGTGAGGCGGTCACGCGCACGACGGCGGGCTTGCGCCACGGAGTCAGCGAAGTCATCAGACCTCGACTGTAGAGGATCCCTGCGCCCGCACCGAGGAGCGTGGTTGTGACGGCCACGAGCACCCACGCCTTGCCACGACCGCGGCGCTCGGGCTTCGTCTCCCACGACGCGTGCGTGCGCTGGTCGCGCACCATCTCGGGGGGTACGGAGGCGGCGACGCCCGAGCGCGCTGCGCGACGCGGCACCGACTGCGGGGGCAGCTTCGCGATGACCGAGGTGATGGGCTCGAACTCGCTGTAGCCCGCGAGCTCGGCGCGCAGCTCGTCGGCGGTCTGGAAGCGAAGCGCCGGATCCTTCTGGAGCGCCTTCATCACGGTGGCGACGAGCGACGGAGGAAGGTCGGGCACGAGCGTCGTCGGTGGGCGCACGGGGTCGCTCACGATCTGCGCAATCACCGAGCGCGCATCACCGTGGAACGGCGTGCGCCCCGTGAGCAGCTCGTAGAGGATGACACCGAGCGACCAGAGATCACTGCGGTGGTCGACCTTCGAAGCCGAGCGGATCTGCTCGGGGGACATGTAGTCGACCGTTCCGAACACGGCGTCGGGCGCGGTGAGCCGCCGTGCGCTGTCCGAGATGTCCTTCGCGATGCCGAAATCGAGAATCTTGAGGAGCTTCCGCTCCGTGAGCTCACCGAGATCGGTGAGGAAGAGGTTCTCCGGCTTCAGATCGCGATGGACGATCCCGAGCGCGTGCGCTTCGGCCATGCCCGCGCACGCCTGACGGACGTAATCGACGGCGAGGTCGACGGGGAGACGGCCGGCTCTCGTGAGCTCGTGCCCCAGATCGTTTCCGACCAGCAGCTCCATCGTGATGTAAGGCTGTCCGGTGGGGAGCCAGTCCACGTCGAAGACGCGCGCGACGTTCGGGCTTCGCAGCTGGGCTGCAGCCCGCGCCTCGCTCTCGAAGCGTGCGACGCAGCCCGCGTCATCCGCCAGCTCGGGCTTCAGGACCTTGATCGCGAGCCCCTGACGCAAGCCGACGTGCTCGGCCTCGTAGACCGTGCACATGCCGCCTTCCCCGAGGCGCCGGAGAAGAAGGTACTTGCCCGCGATGGTCAGCCCTTCGAGGGTCGACGGCCGCGGTTGCTGTGAGTTCGAGCCCACCTCACCGGAAGGCTAGCTCCGCCCGCCGGATCTGCACAGGGAGTTGGGTCTCGTGTGCGCGCATATCATACCGAGTCCACGCGAACCGCGGCCGCACGGCTGGCTTCTCGCGCTGTCGCCGATGGCCCGCGCCCTGCACGGAGGTCGACGTGTCGCCTCCCCGGCCTGCCTCGCTCGACATGAGTCGCTCCTTCATGCCGGAAGCGCTCGCTGGGATCGCCCCGCTGCGCCTGCTCGACGTGGAGGAGCGCCGCTACCTCAACCAGATCCGTGCGTGCAGCTACCTCCATCTCTTCGACGTGTTCGAGCGGCTGCTCGGCACCGTCGCTCGCGAACGCGCGAGGCTCGACCTCGAGACGCGTGAGGTGCTCGCGCCGATCCTCCGGCTCGACTGCTTCGATCACCACGAGCTGTTCGTGTCATTCGAATCCGAGCTCGCGCTCGCGTTTCCAGTCCGGCCAAGGTTCGTCGACGAGCCTGCCGACCTCGAGGAGACACTGACTCGCGCAGCGCCGCTGTCGCTGCTCGTCCTCGCCCTCCACCTCAAGCTCGTCACGCAGCAGCACTACCTTGCGTGCGTGCGCGGAGACGAGGCGCTCGAGCCTCACTTCGTCCGGCTGCTCAAGGATCACTGGACCGTGGAGTGCGGGACGACGCGAACGGCCAACTCCGCGCTCGCGATCCAGGAGGCGCTCGCGAGGGCGTTGCCCGGACGTGTTCCGTCTGCGCTCCGCGACTACCGCCTCCTCGTCTTCGCGTGCGACGACGTCTTGCGCCGCCAGGCTGAGGTGGACGTCGAGACGTTCGAGTGCGGGCGCTCCGAAGCGCTCGCCACCTCCGACCGCACCACGATCGTGGCGGCACAGGTCGCCGCACACCGAAAGACCTTCCTCACCGTGGGTATCGTGAACGCGGCCTTCATCTACGCGATGCGGTGCCTCGGGCCGACTGCGCCAGCCGTGCTGGCCGGGATGGTCTCCGCACTCTCGGCACGTTGAGGTGTGGAGACTGTGGCGCTCGCGCCAGCTGTGCCGCAGCGCCTCAACCCGTGACAATTTGCGACGCGAGCCCATCCGGGGGCGCATTCCACTGGGGCGTTCCGTCGGGCACGCGATCTGCAGCACCGGGTTCCGCCATGAACGAGCGGCAAATTCTGGTGGTCGATGACGAGCAGGAGACCTGCGACCTGCTCGAGATGGTGCTGAAGCGCGAAGGCTACGCGGTCACGACGAGCACCTCGGCGCACCGTGCGCTCGAGCTCGTCGGGCTTCAGGACTTCGACCTCGTTCTCACCGACCTCACGATGCCCGAGATGGGAGGACTCGAGCTGTGCGAGCGCGTCCTCGGCACGCGACCCAATGTCCCCGTGGTCGTGATCACCGGGCAAGGCAGCCTCGAGAGCGCCATCGGCGCCATCCGCGTGGGCTCGTACGACTTCATCACGAAGCCCGTCGATCCGAAGCTCCTCGTCGTCACCGTCGCTCGCGCCATCGAGCACCGCGGTCTCGAGGACGAGGTGAAGCGCCTGCGGTCGTTCGCCCCCGTCGAGGACGCCGCACTCGAGAACGTCGTCGGCATGAGCTCGGCGATGCGCCGCGTCTTCGGGCTCGTCAGCCGCGTCGCGGACAGTGACGCGGGCGTTCTCATCCACGGCGAGACCGGCACCGGCAAGGAGCTGATCGCTCGCGCCATCCACGATCGCAGCCGCCGCAAGGATGGTCCGTTCGTCGCGATCAACTGCGCGTCGATCCCCGCGAATCTTCTCGAAAGCGAGCTCTTCGGCCACGAGCGAGGCGCCTTCACGGACGCGAAGCAGCAGCGCATGGGCCTCTTCCTCCAGGCGAACGGAGGCACCCTCTTCCTCGACGAGATCGGCGAGCTCCCCCTCGAGGTGCAGCCGAAGCTCCTTCGTTCGCTCCAAGAGCGGAAGGTGCGCCCGGTCGGGTCGAACAAGGAAACGCCCTTCGATGCGCGCGTGCTCACCGCGACCAACCGCGTGCTCGAGGACGAGGTCTACGAGCGGCGCTTCCGCGAAGATCTGTTCTACCGCATCAACGTCGTCAAGATCGACGTGCCCCCGCTGCGTGAGCGAGGCGGTGACGTGCTCCACCTCGCGCGTCACTTCCTCCAGCAGTACGCCACCCGCCACGGAAAGGGAGACCTCGACCTCACGGCCGCCGCCGCCGAGAAGCTGATGGGCTACTCGTGGCCGGGTAACGTCCGCGAGCTCGAAAACTGCATCGACGGCGCAGTGGCGCTGGCGCGCGCGGATCGCATCGAGCTCGACGATCTCCCGGAGAAAGTGCGCACGTTCCGCCCGGAGAAGTTCGTCGTCTCGGCCAATCAGCCGGAGGAGATCGTCACGATCGACGAGCTGGAGCGACGCTATATCCTGCGCGTGCTGTCACTCGTCGGAGGCAACAAGTCACGCGCCGCCCAGGTGCTCGGCTTCGATCGCCGAACGCTCTATCGCAAGCTCGAACGGTACGAGACGGGGAGCGCCCCCGCGCTCGACGCCTCTCCCGCGAGGCTGTAACGCTCAGTTGTGCGTGTGACGGTCGTGGAGAACGACCGTGGGCAGCACTTCGAAGTCGCCGGCGCCGGTCGCATCCACGACCTTCGCATGCCGCTGGCCGAGCTTCATGTGCATGAGACCGCTCGTGCGTCCGGGCGTCGTGAGCGTGAAACCGAGACGCCCCCAGTGACCCGCGACGATGGCATCCGGGTAGGGCATCACCGCGAGCTGGCACCCGCTACCGAGGGTGTCGCAGAGTCGCCCGATCGCCGCGAGGTCCAAGTTCCTGTGCTGATGCGCGGCGTCGATCTCGATGCTCTCGACGTAGAGCAGATCGATCCCCGCGCCCTCGGCGAATTCGTCGCGGTACCAGCCCTCGGAGAAGTAGGTGTCCGCGAGCGTAGCGAGCCTCGTGCCGGCAAGCGCCGGGTAGAGATCGCCGAGCGCGTCGGCGATCTCGCCTACATGGACGATGCCGACGCGAGCGACCCCGCAGGTCGCGCGCGCGTCGTTCTGGATGAGGACATCCAGCCAGGTGACGTAGCGCGCGTCGCCTGCCGGTTGATCGAGCTCGATGCTGCCGTGGATCGTGAGCTTCATGAAATCAACGGTCTCAGGCGGACGAAAGTAGGTCAATTCGGGCGTTGACCTCAGGCGCATTTTTGCCACAAGTGTCGCAGTGACGAGGCAAAGTGACTCGTCAAGTGGGGCACGGGGCCGCGTCGCTGCGGCGGCGTGGTGCGCGTTCCCCTCGTAACGCCACGCAGCGTCGCTCTAAATTGCATGCGTAATGCATGCAGTGGAATCCAGGGCATTCCGCCCTCAGGTTCCGCCGCGCTGGGGCGCTTCGCTACAAACCCAGGTTCAGCGGGGTTTTTCGAGCGAGCTATGGGCGGCGCTCGCGACGAGCGCTGCAAGGGCCCGTTCGTCGACGTCCGGACCCAGCCGGAGGACCTCCGCGCCGATCGCGACGCAACGGTCGGCGAGCCCCTCGTCCTCGTCCTTGCGCAGGTTCGACGGGACGATGACGAGGTGCGGCATCACCACGGGCATTCGCTCGAGCGCCGGAGCCACGTGCTTCACGCGGACCACGCGGAAGCCGGCGTCGTCGAGAAGCGTCACGCAGGCGCCGGCGGTGCGATCGTCCAGGGCGACGAGCATCGCCGTGGCGACGTCCATTCGAGGCATCGTCTGAGACATTGCTCGACGAGAGTACACCACCGCGACGCCTCTGCGGCACGTCAACGACCGCCCTGCATCGGGAGGCCTTAAAGATTGGCGAGGTGTCGCCGTTCGATCCCGGTGCCATGCAAGAAGAAGAACGCCGGCGCGACACTCGAGCTCGGATCTCTCTGCCCGCGCGGGTCGTCCGCCGCGGCGGCGACGAGGCCATCGAGATGCTCGACGCGAGCTTTCGTGGGATCTTCGCACGGATGGACAATCCTCCGCCGGAGCGGCAGCTCGTGAAGCTCGTCGTCGAGGTGGACAAGGACCTCGCGCTCGAGATGCACGCCGTCGTCGTTCGTCTCGTCAAGGATCCGGTGGGCCGCTGGGGCGTCGGCCTGCGCTTCTTCGCGCTGAACGGGCAGGAGCGAGCTGACTGGGAGCGCCACATCAGCGCGTGTCTCCTCAAGCGCGCGCGCGCGGCGTGAGCGACCGTTCCTCGGTCACTTCTCGATCAGGTCGACACGCCAGGGGACGCTCGTTGCGCGCTCGGTCGCCTTGATCTCGACGTAATAGCGCTGGCCCTTCACGAATGGGACCTTTCCCGAGTTGCCGCCGCCCAGAAGGACCGTCTGTCCGGCGACTTCGATCTTGAGCTGGACCTTGCCGTCGAAGGTCAGGCGCATCGACGTCGAGGTCGTGGCGAGCATGAACGTCAGGAAATCGGACTCGCTGTTCGGCTGGATCGCACCGCAGCGCGTGGGGGCAAGGGTGTTCGCGTCGTCCTTGCCGTCGTTCGGCTCGACCTCGGGCGTGCACACTCCGCTGTCGACGGAAGCATCGGGAGCGCCGCTTGTCCCGCTTGTCCCGCTGGTCCCGCTGGTCCCGCTGGTCCCGCTTGTCCCGCTGGATCCGGTCGCCGGCTGATTCTCGAGGACCTCCTGCGACGTCGCGCCTCCGCACGCGGCGGCGAGCCCGAGCCCGAGCCACGTCACGGCGACCCTACGAAGCTGCAGAGGCCCTGAGCTCATCGTGCCCGGATCATAGCGCACCCCACGGGGCGTGCCTCGCTACGTCTTTTGGGGCCGGCCCACTGGTGTACGCTCGCGACCATGCACGGGCCTCGACCCACCCTCGCCAGTGATCCAGGAGCGATCGTGCTCGACAGCAGCGCGCTCGTCGAGGACGACGACAGCGCCTCGATCGCCGAAAATCGCGCATCTATCCTCGGTGCGGCGGTCAACGCGCGCACGGCCTCGATGCTCACTGGCACCCACGGTGTCGTCGCGCCACCGCTCGACCGTGCGGCGATCACGCTTCCGTCGGCTCGTGACCTCCTCGACGTGCCGCAACGCGCAGCGTTCGAGGACGTAGAAGGCGAAGGCGCGACCGCCGCGCTTCTCCGTGCGCGGGCCGCCTCGCTCGCCGACGGCTCGGACCCGGTGGCGGCGATGCGCGCCGAGCTGGCGCTCGCGCGGGTCTTGCTCGCGGAGGGTCGCTCCGGTGCGGCACTCGCTTCGGCGACACGCGCGGCCTCCCTCGTCGAGCACGCTCCCGCGGTTCACGCGCTCCTTCGCACACTCTCGTCAGGACGAGAGCCCGCCGCCGTCGACGCGCAGCTCGTGCATGTCGAGCATCTCGTCGCGCACGTCTCCGACACCCTCGTTCGTGCCGACTTCCTCACCGAGAAGGCGAGGTTGCTCGAGGCGCGAAGCGGTGCTTCCGCCGAGTCGACGCGGGCGTACGTCGCGGCGCTTGCGCTCGTCCCCGACCATGCCGGCGCTCTTGCCGGTCTCGAGGCGACGCTCGAGACCACGGAGTGCTGGTCGGAGCTGGCGGCATTGCTGGGGCGTCTCGCGGGGCTCGCCGGTGAGCCTGGGCCTTCCGCATGGCTGCACGTCGAGCGCGGGATCATGTTCGACCGCCGCCTCGAAGACCCTGGCACCGCCGTGGCCGCCTTCGAGCGCGCGCTCGAGTTGGAGCCCGGGATCGGGCCGGTTCGCAGGGCCTTCGTCGATCATGCGGTCGTGCACCGGGACGAGGCGCGGCTCGCTTCGCTGCTCGAGTCCGAGGCGGCGCTCGAGAAGAGCACCGCCCGCGCCACGTGCCTCGAGCTCGACGGTGCACGCGCATGGCTCGCCGTGGGAGACGAAGCGCGTGCGACGAAACTTCTCGAGCATGCTCATGCGCGTGCGCGGACAGGCAAGCTCGTCGACACGCGCGTGGCGAGCGAGCTCGTCAGGCTCCTCGAGAAAGCGGGCCGCCACGGCGACGCGCTTCGCGTGCGCAAGGCGGCGCTCGCAATGGTCTCCGGTCCGCGCGTGGAGCTGCTCGCGCTTCGTGCGGTCGCGGCCACGGCGGAGCGCGCGGGCGAGCTCTCCGAAGCGGTGCTCTCCCTCGAGCGCGCCCGCGTTCTCGACGCGGACGACGCCACGATCCTCGAGGAGCTCGATCGCCTCCTCGTCGCGGCCGGACGCCACGAGGCCCGCGCGGTCCTGTGGATGCGCGAGGCCGCGCTCGCCGACGACGCACGAACGAAGACGCGCGCCCTGCTCATCGCCGCCGACGCAGCCGCCGATGCGGGGCGCGACGTCGATGCGGCGCGCCATCGCGAGGCTGCTTGGAACGCGGACCCGGCAGCGCCCGGCGTGTTCGACGCGCTCGCCGAGCGGCTCGTCCCGGCGGGCTCCGCCGAGAGCGTTGCCGCAAGAGTCGAGCTCTACGCGAAGGCGGCCGAACGCACCTCGGACCTCGGCCGTCGACTCCACTACCTCGAGAAGATCGCGTGGCTGTGGGACGACGTCGCGGGCGATCCCACTCGCGCGTCGCAGGCCTACGAAGACGTCCTCGCCGTCGACCCACGCCGGCGAAGCGCGATCGCTGGGCTCGCCTCGGCCGCCGCTCGCGCGCGGGACGGACGAAAGCTCGCTCGCGCGCTTCTCGCGGAGGCCGAGGTCGTCGAGAGCGACGAGGCCAAGACGGAGGTCCGCCTGCGCGCGGCCGAGGCGCTCTGCGAGGTCGATCCCGAACGCTCGCTCGCGCTCGCCCAGGTCGTGGCCAAGAGCAAGCACGCCTCGTTTGCGATGCGTGCGCGCGAGCTGTGCACGCGGCTCCACGCTTCGGCGGGGCGCTGGGAGCTCGTGGCGACCTCGCTCGCGGAGCGACGGCACGTCGAGCCCAGGAAGAACGCGAAGACCGCTCTCGCGATCGCGGAGGCGGCAGTGCTCGCGCAGCGCCTCGTCGATCCGCAACGCGCGCTCGGCACGCTCGAGGAGGCTCGCGAGCTCGCGACGGACGATCCCGCGATCGGCTCTGCGATCGTCGCGTCGCTCGAGGCGACGGGCGACGACGAGGCACTGCGAGGGTGGCTCGAGCGCCTTGCGGCCGACGCTCCCGACGCCGACGCTCGCGCGTCGTACCTACTTCGCGCCGCGGAGATCGCCGAAGGCAAGGCGGGCGGGGACGAGGAGGCCGTGCGTCTCTACGTGCTCGCGCGCGGCGCCGTGCTGACCGGCCAGATCGCCGCCGGGGTCGTCGACGAGGGACATCGCCTCGTCGAGGAGCGCCTGCTCCGTCTCGGCGCTCGCACGTCGCTTCCCGCCGAAGAGGGGAAGCTCGTCCCGCCGCTCCTCGCGGCCGTGCGCTCGCTCGACGGCGGGCGACCTGCCGACCGCGCCGCGGTGGAGACGCTGCTCGGCTCCGGGGCTCGTGATTTCGTGACGCTTCGGGTCGCCGAGCGGCTGGCGCGCGCGGCGCGCTCTGCTCCGCAGCTCGCGAATGCGCTGGCGTTCGCGGCCGACGTCACGAACGCAACCCTCGCGGCACGGACGCTGATGTCGCTCGCATCGCTCGTCGCGTGGACGCTGCCCGAGGGAAGTGACCTCGCGCCCTGGGATCGCCTGCTCGCACTCGGGACGCGCGACGCCGTCGTCCTGGACGATCTCGTGCGCCGCGCCCGCGCGAGCGCCGGGTCGGATCCGCGCGCGGTCGATCTCGCGATCGAGGCCACGCGCCTCAGGCTCGAAGGCGCCGCGGACGACACCGAGCGCGTCGTTCTGCAGACCGAGCTGTCGCGTCTCCAGCAGGGGAAGGGTGCGCCGCGCGAGGCCGCACAGTCAGCGCAACTGGCGCTCGTCATCGATCCTTCGAGCGTCCATGCGGCGATCCTCCTCGCTCAGGCCGCTGCCGAGATCGGTGATCGTCGCTCCGCGGTGATCGCGGCACGCACCCTCGCCGACGTCGTTCGCTCGAGCCCGGCGCGCGCCGCGCTCCTCCGCGATGCCGCCGACCTCTCCGTAGCCGAAGGCGACGCCGTCACCGCCGCGGAGCTGCTCGAGCGGGCACTCGAGGCCGACCCCGATGCCGTGCTCGTGGCCGCGAGGCTCGCTCAGCTGCAGACGCAACGAGGTGCGTGGGCAGATCTCGCTCGCGCGCTCCGGCGAGGTCTCTTCGCCGCACGCTCGGCGGAGGCCGTCGTGCCGATGGCCGCAGAGCTCGCGGAGGTTGCGAAGGCGCATCTTCGCGATCCGGGGCTCGCGATCGAGGCGCTCCAGCGCTCGCGTGAGGTCGCGCCGGAGCACGTGCCGACGCTCTTCTTGCTCGCCGAGCTCCACATCGGCCAGCGAACCTGGGACGAGGCGCTTCGTGCGCTCGCCGACGTCGTCACTTGCACTTCGGAGCGCGGAGAGAGAATCGTCGCGCGCGTCGGCCGCGCCAGCATCCTCGGCCGCGTGCTCGGTCGCCCCGCGGAAGCGGAGACGGAGCTGCGCGCGGTGCTCGAGGACGACCCGCACGAGCTCCGTGCGCTGCGCGCGCTGCTCGCGCTGGAGGTGCCCGGCCGCCAGCTCGAATCAAAGGAGCGGGCCGAGCTTCTCTCTCGGCTCGTCGTCGCCGAGACGCGCCCCGCCGAGCGGCTCGCCGCGCTGCTCGACCTCTCTCGCATCCGTCGAGAGCTCGGAGACGAGGGTGGAGCCGAGGGGGCGCTCGTCGAGGCTGCGGCCCTCGCGCCGGATCCTGCGATGCTCGCTCGCATCCGAGAGGCCGCGGGCGGTAGCGCGGAGGCGGCGGCGCGCATCGTCGGCCGCGCCATGGCCCGCGCGAGAGACGCGGGCATGGCGCTCGGCGTCGAGTGGCTCGTAGCCCTCGCCGAGCTCGAGCTCGGTCTCAACCGACTCGACGAGGCGATCGAGCACTTCGAAGAGGCCCTTCGCCTCGACCCCCTGCGTTCCACAACGCGCCTCGCGTTCGCGCGCGCGCTTTCGGGAAAGGGCCAGCACGAGACGGCTGTGGCGGTCCTGACCCCGCTTCTCGACGCCGGGGACGCGCGCTACCTCGACGTGACCTTCTTGCGCCAGCTCGACGCGGCGCTCACGGGGGCCGGTCGCGCGCAGCAGTCGCTCGTCGTCCGCGAGCTTCGTGCGGTTGCCGGAGATCTCGAACCGGCCGGCCGCGCTTCGCTCGACGCTCGGCGTCCGACCTACGCGAGTGATGCCGAGCCGATGTCCGGCGCGATGTTGCGCTCGTACGTGATGCCCAACGGTTTCGGCAAGCACCCCATATGGGACGCCGCGAGCATCGGCGTGAGCCTTGCCGGCAAGCTTGCTCGCATTGGCCTCAGCGAGCAGGGCTCGAGCACGAAGGATCGTGTGAAGCCGAAGGCGGTGCATCCGCTCCGTCCGCTCTTCGACCGGCTCGTTCGCGTCTTCGGGCTCGTCGACGTCGAGCTGGCCGTCTCGAATCACATCGTGGCGCCAGTGGTTGCCTGCGAGGACGCGACGTGGCTCGTCGTCCCTGCGGCCCTCGCGGAATGGCCCGAGCCCCACGCCATCGCTGCGCTGGCTCGTCCGCTCACGCGCATCGCGCTGGGCGTTCCCTGGTTCGGTGCGCTGCCGGGCGACGAGACGCTCGCGATCCTCGTCGCGTTCGCGCGACAGTCGTCACCGTCGGTGTCGACGCTTCCGCGCGAGCGGGTCGACGCGCTCGTGACGGACTACGAGCTTCGCGCGCGTCGTGCGATCGATCGCAAGAAGAAGAAGGCGCTGGAGGACCTCGAGGACTCGCTCTCGCGTGCGCCGTTCGTCCCCGTCGACGCGTTCGTCGACGCCGTCGTCCGGACCGAGGCGCGCGCGGCATTCCTGGCGTCCGGCGACCTCCGTGCGTCGCTCGACGCCATCGCGACGACCGAGCGCGGCCTGGGCGACGCGCTGCGGACTCCCGGCCGCATCGCACTCGCGGCAGTGCTAGCCCAGCCGGTGGCGCGCGATCTGGTCTCGTTCGCGACCGGGGTGGACGCGACGGCTCTCCGGCGAAACCTCGGTACCCTCTGGGGATGACGAACGGGTGCGAAACCGAAGGGCGAGCTCGTTCGTAGATCCCATGAAAAACGTGAAAAACCGTCGCACCTTCGTCTCTGCCTTCGTCCTGCTCGTGGCGCTCGTCGCCGCGTTCGTGGTCGCCTGCGGCCAGGTGAAGAGGCCTGACGGCGGCTTCGGTCTGTTGCCGTCGGGCGCGGGCGCCCCCGAGATCGTCGCGCGCGGTCCGTCGGGCGAGGAGGTCCGGCTGACGGCGCTCCGTGGCAAGGCGGTCGTCGTCTACTTCTACCCGCAAGACGAGACCCCCGGCTGCACGAAGGAAGCCTGCGCCTTCCGCGACGCGTGGAAGCAGCTCGAGAAAGCCAACATCACCGTCGTCGGCGTCTCGAGCAACTCGGCCGAGCGGCACAAGGAGTTCCAGGCGAAGCACCAGCTGCCCTTCGCCCTCGCCTCGGACGACTCCGGCGAGATCGGTGCGGCCTACGGCGTCTCCAAGAAGCTCTGGGGCTATGATCGCGTGACGTTCCTCATCGACCGCAACGGCAAGGTCGCGCACGTGTGGCCGTCCGTCGATCCGGCCATCCACGCGAACGAGGTCATGGCCGAGGCCGCGCGCCTTCCCTGATCAAGGAATGACGCGCCTCACGAACTCCGTGAGGAGCGCGCGATAGCGACGCGGATCGTTGGGGAAAAGCGCGACGTGACGGGCCTCCGCGAACGCGTGGCTCTCGGTGTCGATGCCCAGCTCACGCTGCCTCTCGATCCAGGCGCGCACGTCGCGGGGCGGGACGAGCACGTCGCGTTCGCCATAGAGGAATAGATGCGGGCAACGCGGCTGCTTCTTCGCCACGCGTCCCGCGGCCGAGAGCATCGCCTGCACGGCGCGCGGGAACAGGACCTGGTACCCGAGGAAGCCGAGCGCGAGCAGCGGGGTGACGATCGGGAGCCGCTCGCGTGCGCCGAGTCCCGCCATGCGCGAGACCGCGGGCGTCATGCCGAGCGCGAAGCGCCGCGCAAAGTCCATCGGCCCACGCACCGCCCACAACCCGGGCGCCGAATCGACAATCACGCCGCGGATCGCGCCGATCGCGCGCTTTCCGTCCTCGGTCGCGTCGAGCGCATCGAGCAGGGCGGCCCATCCCATGAAGCCGTTGTCGCTGAAGAGTTGGACGACGACCGGTCGTGCGCCGCGTTCGGCCGCGAGCTCCGCGGCGAGTGGCGCGACGACCCGCGCATAGGCGCCCGGACGGCCGAGGCCCTCGAGCGTGTCGGGGATCACCGTCGTCGGCTCCAGACCGAGGATCTTGTAGAGGCGCTCGTACGCGACGAGCTGCGAGCGCGTCGCGTTACCCCAACCGAGGAGCACGACGCGTGCGCGCGAGGTCATCGGCGCCGATGGTACACTGCGCGCGATCGTCGACAAGCCGCCGACTCTGGCGGAGCTCGAGGTGTGGGTGCCGAGGAGCGCGAAGCCCGTGCGCAAGTGGCTCGACACGAGCGGTCCTCGTCGGGTTCGACGCGGACGCTTACGCCGAGGCGTTCGGCTGACCGGACGCTCGCGCGCTCACGGGTCGAGCGTGGCGCGTACACCCATCGCGAACCAGAGGTGCGCGCTTCCGGAGCTGCGCTCGAGATTGCGCGGCTGGACTCCGCTGCCGCTGTTTACGTTGCTCACACCGGTCTGGTTCATGAGGATTCCGCCGACGAGGCCGGCGAACGGACCGATGCGTGCTGTTCTGCCCTCCGACCCGCGGTGCACGACGAAGTCACCGCCAATACGCAGGTCGAAGAAGTCGAACGCGCCGCGGTACACGTGGCCCGCAGGATCGAGCGCCGCGCCGCCCTGGTAGAGGATCTCGTAGTTGACCGCGTAGCGGAGCCACGGAATGAACGATTGGCCTCTCGAGAGCGGCGTCTCGATGTGGCCGCCGAAGGCGTAAGCGCGCGCGCGACACGAGTCCGCGCTGATGCAGTCGTCGCGCGAGGCGAGCGCGGCGTAGCCGTGCAAGCCGAGGAGCAGCGAGGGGCTCGT
>JAYSXP010000029.1:0-2453 GCA_043717125.1 Polyangiaceae bacterium
CCGCGAGCTTGAACTTGTTTCGCTGCACCCCGGCGTGTCGCTGGAACAGGTGCAGACGGCTACCGGCTTCCCTTTACGGCTGCCGACAACACCCCACACTGTAACGGAACCGCCCACCCGGGAGGAACTTAATATCTTGCGGGGTGAAATTGATCCATTTGGCCTGCGTCGGCTGGAATTTGTGGCGGGTAAAGAACGCTATCCTTTTATAACTGAACTTTTAGATTGCGAGGAAGCCGTACTTGTCGCTTTCAAGCCAACTGGCCCGCAGGGTTAGTTATGTCAACAGACGAACCCGGCAGGCCGGAACTATTAAAAACACTGCCGGCGATTGGCGGCTTTTATCAAGTGAAGAAAGGCATTTAACTCGTTATGACGATTGAGTTACGAGGTATTACCTGGAACCATACCCGCGGATTTGCCCCCCTGATCGCTACCGCCGAAGCTTTTACGGCCCTTACCCCTGAGATCACTATCCGGTGGGAGGCTCGCTCATTACAGCAGTTTGCCGACCAGCCTATCGAAAAGTTAGCCGAAAAGTTTGACCTGCTGATAATCGACCATCCTTTTATGGGTTTTGCGGCTTCCGACCGCTGTTTGCTGCCGCTGGATGAGCTTCTGGAGCCGGCTTTCCTGGCAGACCAGGCGGCTAACAGTGTGGGCGCCAGCCACGAAAGTTATTGTTTCGGGGGCCACCAGTGGGCACTGGCGGTTGACGCGGCCTCGCACGTCAGCACCTACCGGCCGGACCTGCTGGAAAACCTGGGCGAACCGGTTCCGGCGACCTGGGATGAGACCCTGAGGTTAGGCCGGCGTTTGAAGCAGCGCGGGGCGGGCGCAATAGCGGTTCCCCTGATCCCGGTCGATTCCTTGATGAGCTTTTTGAGCATTTGCGCTAATGCCGGGGAAGCCCCCTTCGCCGGCCCGGATTATGCCGTTAGCCGGGCAGTTGGCCGCTATGCGCTGGAGACCCTGGCGGCTCTGCGCGAGCTTTCGCATCCCGGATCCCTGGGATGGAACCCTATCAAACTGCTAGAAAGAATGAGTACGGCCGGGGACTTGGTTTACTGCCCGCTGCTGTTTGGTTATTCCAATTACGCCCGGCCCGGTTTCAGACCGAACCTGGTTAAATTTACCAATATTCCGGCCAACGGCTCCGGCGGTTGTGCCGGGGGAATTCTGGGCGGAACCGGCCTGGCTATTTCGAGCCGAACAGCCCATCCGAAAGAAGCGGCGGCCTATGCTGAATTTACGGCCGCCGGGGCCACTCAGCGGACGACCTATTTTGCCTGCGGCGGGCAGCCCGGCTACCGTCAGGCCTGGACCGATGCCAGTAATAACGCCGCCGCCAGTAATTACTTCCTGGACACCCTGGAAACTCTCGACAAAAGCTACCTGCGCCCGCGTTATAAGGGTTATATGGAACTGCAGGACCACGCCGGCCTGATAATCCATGAATTTCTGCGTGAGGGCCAGGAGCCTGAGAAACCGCTGGCCCGGCTGGATGACCTTTACCGGGCCTCGCTTAAAGAACAAGACGCCCATAGTGCCTAGAGGCTTATAAGTACAGGAGAAACCTGATGCTCTGGTCCGACGATAACCAGCTTTTTAACCTGATGCGCCGCGAATTATTCTCGGCGGTAATCGGGGACATATTGGATACAATGGGACTGCTGCACCAGTTCCTGCCGCCGGCCATTAAACCTCTGCGGGACGATATGATTCTGGCCGGGCGGGCCATGCCGGTGCTGGAAGCAGATTATTTCCAGTATGGCGAGGAAGACGGCAGTACCGGCCAGACTCCGCTTTCGCGCCGACCTTTTGGCCTGATGCTGGAAGCCCTGGACAACCTGCTTCCTAACGAAATTTACCTGGCAAACGGCGGTTCGCCGCGCTATGCCCTGTGGGGAGAATTGATGTCAACCCGGGCCGGCCACCTGGGAGCCACCGGGGCGGTGTTGAACGGTTATTCGCGCGATACGGCCCGGATCCTGGATCTAAACTTTCCAACCTTTTCCTGGGGCCGCTATGCCCAGGACCAGGGGCCGCGCGGCAAGGTGGTGGATTACAGGGTGCCGCTGGAAATCGAAGGGGTAGCCATCCGGCCGGGCGATATTGTTTATGGCGACCTGGATGGGGTTGTAATTATCCCCCGTGCCGCCGAAGAAGAATGTATTCGCCGTGCCCTTGAAAAAGTGCAAAAGGAAAGCCAGGTTAAAAAAGCTATCGAAAATGGTATGAGCACGGTCGAAGCTTTCAAGACTTATGGCGTGATGTAGCGTAGCAGCCGCTATAATAAGTAGCTTCGCCTCATTTGGCCGATAAATAATAGGGCGGAGCCGGTTCTTCCTTAATAAAGAAAGTATGGCAGGAAATGAGTATGAAACTTGGATTAGGTCTTTACAGGCATATGCTAACGCCGGATAATTTCCGGTTCGCCCGGCAGGCGGGAG
>JAYSXP010000281.1:0-5013 GCA_043717125.1 Polyangiaceae bacterium
TGCACACCCCGAGAATAGACGTGTCAGTCTCGCGTCGAAGGAATTCCTCCCGTCGGCGTCGGCGCGGCGGGAGGCGGGCTTGGCGCGGATGCTTGCGAAGCGCGTCCGGACTTCCGGGAAACGGGGGCGGGAGCGGGCTGCGGAGCCGGGCGGCGGGCTTCGGCGCCGGTCGAAGGGGGCTTGGGCGTGCTCGCCGTCGGGTCGGTGGCCGCCACGAGAGGCGGCGGCGCCTGCATCCTTGCGCTCACGGGCGTCGGCGTACCGAGCGTGGCGGGATCCGTCTCCGGAGTCACCGCGCCGGCGACCGTCGTCGGCCGCAACGCGAGCGCCGCCGCGTCCGCGTGATCCCTGCGCACCTTCACGAACACGACGACCGCGACGAGCATCGCGAGGAGCGAAACCGCCGCCCAGATGAGCCCGGCACGCATCGGGTCGAGGCGAAGACCGCCCTGTGTTCCCGCCCACGGCGCCGCAGTGCCCGTGTCACTCGCGCCCGGCGGGCTCGAGGCCCTGCCCGACATCGTCGTGATCGTCTGCGGACCGGTGCTCAAAACGGCCGCGATCTCGAGCGTGGCAGGCATCTGCGTGACGCTGAGCGTCTGCGCGACGCGATCGGCGACGCCGCGAGCGCGAACCGGGTCGACCGCGTACGGGGCGAGCGCGTAGGCGAGCTCGGCGATGTTGGAGAAGCGAACGTTCGGGTCCTTCTCGAGGCAGTGATGCACGACCTCGGCGAAGCCGGGCGGCAGATCGTTTCGACTCGCCCCGAGTGGGTCCGGGTTCTCGTGCATGACCATCGAGAGCAGGCGACCGAGCGTCTCGGCCTCGAACGGCGGCTTGCCCGCGACGAGGCGATAGAGCACGACGCCGAGCGACCAGAGATCGCTGCGCGGATCGACCTTCCGCGGATCGCGCATCTGCTCGGGCGACATGAAGCGCGGGCTGCCGAGCATCGACGACGTGCGCGTCATCTCGTGCTCGGCCGCAGCCTCGCCGAACGGGTTGACCTTCGAGATGCCGAAGTCGAGGACCTTCACGAGCGGCGAGCCTGCATGGCCACGCGTCACGAAGAGGTTTGCGAGCTTCACGTCACGATGAACGATGCCGATGCTGTGCGCCTCGGCGAGCGCCTCGCACGCCTGCATCACGTACTCGACCGCCTCGGACACGGGGATCTGTCCGCGCTGCTTGGCGAGCGCGGAGAGGTCGCAGCCGTCGAGGTACTCCATCACGATGTACGGCTCACCCGTCTCGAGCGTGCCGACGTCGAAGACCTTCGCGATGTGCTCGTCGCGCAGACGAACGACGGCCTTCGCTTCGCGGAGGAAGCGAGCGGTCGCTTCCGCCTCGTCGAGACCTGCGCTGTCGCGACGAAGGAACTTCATCGCGACCAGCTGATCGAGCTGCAGGTGTCGTGCAGCGACGACGTAGCCCATGCCTCCGCTGCCGAGCACGCGCTCGACGCGGTACTTGCCCGCGAGAACATCGCCGGGTTTGACAGCGTGGGACATCCTTCAAAATCCTACAGCGGCGTCCGGGCTGCAGCAAGCAAAGTTGAGCGATTTCCATAGGATGGACGCGGGATGCACCACTGCGCCAACGCTCTCATGAGTACATGTAGGCTATCGGTTGATGGATCTTCTCACGCTTGGACCGCTGCGGGTTCGCCGGGTCGTCAAGACCTCCGGAAACACATCGAAAACCGACGGCGCCACGCGCCTGACCGTCGTGCTGATGCACGGGTACGGCGCGCCCGGCGATGATCTCGTCGGGGTAGGCGAGGGGCTCGCCGCGCCGGCCGGGACGACGTTTCTCTTTCCCGAGGCACCGCACGGCCTCACGGGGGCTGCGAGCGACGACGAGGCCCGTGCCTGGTGGCCGATCGACATCGGTCGCTTCCAGCGTGCGGCGATGCTTGGCACGTTGGACAAGCTGGTCGATGACGTACCCAAGGGCCTTTCCGAGGCACGCGCGAGCGTCATCGCGATGCTCGACGCGTACGAGCGCGAGACGAGCACGCCGAGCGCACAGGTCGTGCTCGGCGGCTTCTCGCAGGGCTCGATGCTCGCGCTCGACGTCGCGCTCCACACCGACCGCCCCTTCGCCGGCCTCGCGGTCCTGTCGGGTACGCTCCTCGCCGCGAAGGACTGGCTGCCGCGTATGGCCGCGCGAAAGGACCTTCCGGTCTTCCAGAGCCACGGAACCCGTGACCCGATCCTCCCATTCCCGATCGCCGAACGTCTCCGCCACGAGCTCGAGAGCGCGGGCATGCGCGTGAGCTTCACGTCGTTCGACGACGGGCATGGCATCCCGCCGGAAGTGATGCGCGACTTTGGCACGTGGCTCTCGCAGACATCTATCCATGTGTGAGCTCCTCGGGATGGAGTGCAATGTCCCGACGGACATCGTGTTCTCGTTCTCGGGTCTCGCGCTCCGCGGCGGCGTTCGAGGTCCGCACGCGGACGGATGGGGCCTCGCGCTCTACGAAGGCCGCGCGGTCCGGACGTTCCTGGAGCCTGCGGCGGCGGCCAACTCGAAGCTCGCCGCGTACGTCCGCAGTCATCCGATCAAGACGCTCCTCGCGATCGCCCACGTTCGCAAGCGCACGCGTGGGCCGATCTCGCTCGCGAACACGCACCCGTTCGTCCGCGAGCTCTGGGGACGGCACTTCACCTTCGCGCACAACGGCACCGTGCGCGGAATCAAGCGCCACGAGCTCACCCGCTTCCACCCGATCGGTACGACCGACAGCGAGTACGCGTTCTGCGTCATCCTGAACCGGCTCGTTCGCGCGTTCCCTGGCGGTCATCCGCAAGACCGAGCAAAGCTCTACCGCGCGGTCGCGCGCATCGGCAAGGAGCTCGGCGCGAGCGGCACGTTCAACTTCCTCCTCGGCGACGGCGAGCAGATGTTCGCGAGGTGCGCGACGAAGCTCAGTTATATCGTGAGAAAAGCGCCGTTCGAAAAGGCGACGCTCGCCGATGACGACCTGACGGTAGACTTCGCCGAGGTGACGACGCCGCGCGACCGCGTCGCGATCGTCGCGACGGAGCCGCTGACGCGCGACGAGACGTGGACGATCGGTCGACCGGGCGAGATGTGGGTATTCCGTCGTGGTCAGCTCGCCGCGACGCTGCGCTCCTGACCGACCTTCGGGAGGTCGTGCCGTGTGAGTCACACGGCGTGACCGAATCGCGCCACGTGCCTTCGGTGGCTGACATTGCGCGCGCGGGTCTCTAGACTGCAGCAGCTTGTCGAAGGCCGCCCCCGCAGATTCCCGTGATGCACGCCGCACGACCGCGATCATTCGTCGCGTGCTCGACGCTCGTGATTTGAAGGTCGTCTATCAACCGCTCGTCGACCTGACGACGCGGAAGATCTTCGCCTACGAGGCGCTCGTGCGTGCGAACCGCGAGGACTTCGACAGCCCGATGAGTCTCTTCGCCGCCGCCGTCGAGCATCAATGCACGGGCGAGCTGGGGCGACTGATCCGCGTGATGGCGCTCGAGGGGTGCACGACCCATCCGCTGTTCTTGAACATCCATCCGGCGGAGCTGAACGAGAAGTGGGTCGTCCAGCCGGATGACCCGATTTTCCAGCACACCGAGGACGTTTACCTCGAGATCACCGAGGGCGTTCCGCTCTCGCACTTCCGTCTCTGCCAGAGCGTTCTCCGCGAGGTCCGCGGGCGCGGCGTGTACCTCGTCGTCGACGACCTCGGCGCGGGCTACTCGAACCTCAAGTACATCGCCGACCTGCATCCGAAGGTCGTGAAGCTCGATCGCGACCTCATCATGGGGCTCGTGAAGGACACGCGGATGTTCAAGCTCGTGTCCGCGATCGTCGTCCTCTGTCGCGAGCTCGACGCGCTCGTCGTGGCCGAGGGTATCGAGACGGTCGAGGAGCTCGAGGCGGTGCAGGAGGCCGGCGCGCACTTCGGCCAGGGCTACCTGCTCGCAAAGCCCGCGTTTCCACCGCCACCCGTCACATGGCCGGGCAGCGTCACGACGACGCGCAAGCAGACGGTCCGTCGTCCCGCGGTCAAAGCCGCGATCAAAGACCGTTGATACAGACGCGGTTTCGACCGCTGCGCTTCGCTTCGTAGAGCGCCGAGTCCGCCTCGCCGACGAGCTCGGATGGCGTCGTCGACTGCGACTCGGGAAGCGCCGCGACGCCTGCGCTGATCGTCACCGGAAGCCGGCGGCCCTGGTACTCGAAGTTCTCCATCTCGACGGCGGCGCGTAGCCGCTCGCCCACGACGCCGGCGTTGAGGAGCGGGATCCCGCGGCAAATGATGGCGAACTCCTCGCCGCCGTAGCGGGCGGCGACGTCTTCGGTGCGGACCATCGAGTGCGTGATGCGCGCGAGGTGCACGAGCACGGCATCACCGGCGAGGTGGCCGAAGTTGTCGTTGACCTTCTTGAAGTGGTCGACGTCGAAGATGACGACCGACAGCATCGTCTTGTGCCGCTTCGCGTAGGCGAACTCGGTCTCGAGGCGGTCCTGGAAGAATTTCTTGTTGTAACACTTGGTCAGACCGTCGCGGAGAGCCGCGTCGTACATCTGCTGCTGGAAGGTCTCATCCAGCTTGTCCTGGTACGTGAACTTCAGCATCGTGTTGGCGCCGAGGCGGATCTTGTCGCCCTCCTTCAGCTCCTGGTGTTGGATCATCTCGCCGTTGACCAGCGTGCCGTTGGCGCTGCCGAGGTCCTCGACGATCACGCGGCCGCCGATGGAGAGGACGCGGCAGTGACGGCGCGAGATACCGTCGTCGTTGAGGCGGAGCTGCGCGCTCATGGCGCGACCGATGACGCTCTCGGGGCCCTCGATCTTGTGCATCTCGCCGAGGTTCGATCCGGCGAGGACGACGAGGTACGCGTGGACCTGCTGGCGCCTCGCGCGGAGCTCGCTCTCGAGGCTCGCGAGGTTGGTGATGCGCGTGGACTCCCCCTCGTCCTCGTGTGCGCCTGAGCGCATACTCGGCCGCGAGCGGAAGGGCGGATCACTCGCCAT
>JAYSXP010000282.1:0-5011 GCA_043717125.1 Polyangiaceae bacterium
TCCGGTGCGACGGGCTATGCGGTCACCGCGTTCGCGGTCCGGCACATCCCCGAGGCTCCGCACGTGGCGGCGTTCTGCGCGGCACTTGCAGTATGCATCCTTTCGAATGCGCTCGCGCGAGTGACCAACCGACCGGCGCAGCTCTTCCAGTTGCCGGGGATGATCCTCCTCGTGCCCGGCAGCTTCGGGTTCGTGAGCCTTGGCCAGCTGCACGCGAAGAAGGCCGAGGCCGGCGTGCAGGAGGCCTTCACCATGGCCCTCGTGGGCGCGGCGCTCGTCATCGGCGTTCTCGTCGCGAACGTGATCCTGCCCGCGCGCAAGCTGCTGTGAGCGCCGCTACTTCTTGTTGAAGCACTGCGGCTTTGGATGACGAATGCCGCGCGCGTCGACGGTGAACGGGTTGTCGCAATCGTCGTGGGGCGCGGTCGCCGTCGGCGTCACGCGCGGCCTCACGCCAGACGTCGCGGGCACGGTCGTGAAGCGAGGAGAGATCCCGACGGCCGATGCCGTTCCGGTCGCGGACATCGTCGGGGCAGTCGGGGTACCCGTCGCTGCTCCTCCCGTTGCGAGGGGAGCGTTGCGCTGACTCCCGCCGATCACGATCGCGGATTCGCTCTCGGCGGGGCTCGCGCTGACCGAAGGAACGCTCGGCTCTGTGGCGACTGGCGCGTCGGTGGACATCTGGACCCAACGCATCCCGAAGAGTACGCCTCCACCGACGAAGACGATCCCGGCGATGACCATCGCCACGAGGCCGATGCGCGGGCGCCCGTGATCGCCTTCGCGCTCGCGCTCTTGCTCGTCGACGACGGACGGCGCCGGCGTTCGATGGCTCGTGGCGAGGAGCGTCTCGCGGTCGTCGTCGGCAACGCTCCCGCGCTCCTCGTTCGTGATCGCAAGCCCGCGACCTCGCCCTTCGTCCGCGCCGTCGGTCGGCACGACACCGCTCGTCACCTCGATCGGCGCGCTCGGTGAGTCACGGCGCATCGGCGGGGGAATCGAGCTCGACGTCTCGCTCTCGATGCGATGAACGAGCTCTTGCCGCCAATCGAGCGCGTCGCCTGCGATGGAGTGCACCCACTCGCCGATCTCGCGCGCGGGTGCCGGTGCGAGTGCCTGCTCGAGCGCGGCGGCCATCTGGCGCGCGGACGACCAGCGCTTCTCCGCGTCGCGCTCGAGGCCCTTCATGACGATCGCGTCGAGGCCGGGCGGGAGATCGGGGACGACCGAGCTCGGCGCGAGGACCTCCTCGTTGATGATCGCGTAGACGAGCGACGGGACGTCGTCCGCCTTGAACAGGCGCTGGCCCGTGAGCGTCTCCCAGAGGCAGACCGACGCGGAGTAGACGTCCGCGCGACGGTCGATGGCGCCCTTCGCGAGCTGCTCCGGGGACATGTACGCGACCTTGCCCTTGATCTGGTCGGTGCGAGTCTCCTGGACGCGGTTCGTGGCCTTCGCGATACCGAAGTCGAGCAGGCGCGGGACGCCGTCAGTGCCGACGTGCACGTTCTGTGGCGACACGTCACGATGGACGAGGCCGAGCGGTTGGCCCTTCTCGCTGTTGGCCTCGTGTGCCGAGTGGAGGCCCTCGAGCGCGCCCGACATGATGCTCACGACGTACTTCGGCGGGACGCGCTCGCCCCGCTCGCGTGCCTTTCGAACGAGCCGCGAGAGCGACTCGCCGGCGACGTACTCCATGACGAGGAAGAGCTCGCCGTCGTCGGACACGACGTCGAGCGTCGAGACGACGTTGGGGTGCCGCACGCGCGCCGCGAGCCGCGCCTCCTCGAGGAACATTGCGACGAACTCGGGATCCTTCGCGAGGTGCGGATGGAGACGCTTGATCGCGACGGTACGCGCGAAGCCGACGGGCCCCAGCAGTCGCGCTAGATGGACCGTGGCCATACCGCCGGCGGCGATCTCGCCGTACAGCGCGTATCGACCCAGACTGCCGCGGTAATCCGCGCTGGATTGCTCCGCCACTGGTCGAAGATAGTACCACCTCTGGCTGAGGCCGGAAAGCAGCACCTCCCCCTGCACGGGTCTCGGGTGAGGTCTGCAACCCAGACGCGGCTTGCCTGCCTCGATGGCCGGGACTACGTCCTCCCGCGAGCGATGCCCTCTGCAACCAAGAGCCTCGTCCGGTACGCGTGGGCGGTGCTCGCCTACAACCTGCTCGTCATCGTGTGGGGCGCCTACGTGCGGGCGAGCGGCTCGGGCGCCGGGTGTGGTCGCCACTGGCCGCTCTGCAACGGCGGGCTGGTCTCGCGGTCGGACAGCGCAAAGACCCTCGTCGAGGCCTCTCATCGGGTGACGAGCGGCATCGCGCTCATCGCCGTGGTCGTGCTCATGGTGTGGACGCTGCGCGCGCTGCCGCGTGGCCATCGCGCGCGGAAGGCCTCGATCGCCACGACGGTCCTCATGCTCATGGAGGCGGCGATCGGCGCGGGGCTCGTTCTGTTCGAGCTCGTCGCGAGCGACAAGTCGATGAAGCGCGGGCTGTCGATGATCCTGCACCTCGACAACACCTTCCTCTTGCTGGCGTCGCTCTCGATCACCGCGTGGACGCTCACGTTCGACCGAGCGCCGGCCGCGCCTGATGCGGACGAGGCCGAGAGCGCTGCGCGCCCGCGATGGCTCCGGCCGGTCGTCCTCCTCGCGCTCCTCTCCGTGCTCGTGCTCGGCTCGAGCGGTGCGATCGCTGCGCTCGGCGACACGCTCTTTCCGGTGGCGTCGCTGCGCGAAGGGTTCGCTCAGGATCTCTCGCCGCTCGCGCACGTGTTCCTGCGACTGAGGGTGTTTCATCCCTTCCTGGCGCTGGTCGCCGGCGCGGTCGTGTTCGCGAGCGCGACCCTCGTCCGCATGGCGCAGCCGTCGTCACGAGCGCGGCGCCTCTCACGCGTGCTCATTCTCTTGTTCGTGACTCAGTTCGCGCTCGGCCTCCTCAACATGACGCTCCTCGCGCCTGTCGGGATCCAGCTCGCGCACCTGCTCCTCGCCGACGCGACGTGGATCGCGCTCGTGCTCATGGGATGGGAGGCGCTCTACGCGGTCCCGAAGGTCGCTCAGATAAGAGGGCGAAACCCGAGTCAGAGCCCCATCATGTCGAGGAAGGGGCCGGCGCCGATGAGCGACGTGCCGCCGTCGACGAGCAACGTCGACCCGGTCACGTAAGCGCCCGCGGGGGAGACGAGGAAGAGGACGCACGCCGCGATCTCCTCGATCGTCGCGTAACGGCCGAGCGGAACGCGCTTCTTCAGCGCGTCGGCGGTGTTGCCGGGCGCGAGCCGGCTCATGCCCTCGGTTCCCTCGACGGGACCAGGCGCCACGGCGACGACGCGGATGCCGGAGCGGCCCCACTCGAGAGCGAGGTCGCGCGTGAGCTTCGCGATGCCGGCCTTCGCGGCGCCGGCGTGGACCTGCATGGGCGTTGGAACGTCGGCCTGGGTCGCCGTGATGTTCACGATCACGCCTCCTTGCTTCGCGAGGTGGGTGAACGCGGCGCGGCACGCGTTGAACGTGCCGCAGAGGTCGATGTCGATGACCGCACGAAAGCCGTTCGCGCTGAGGTTCGCCGCAGGCGAGAGGAAGTTGCCGGCGGCGCTATTGACGACGATGTCGAGCCTGCCGAAGCCGGCGGCCGCGTCGTTCATCGACTTCTCGAGGGCGGCGTAGTCGCGGACGTCGGTCGGGTGGACCGAAGCGACACCGCCCGCGGCCTTGATCTCCGCGGCCACGGCGTCGAGCTTCTGAGCGGTGCGGCCGAGGAGCGCGACCTTCGCGCCGTGGTGCGCGAACAGCTTGGCGATGCCGGCGCCGATGCCGCTCCCTCCGCCGGTGACGAAGGCCGCTTTTCCTGCAAGGAGATGGGGGGCGAAGACGCTGTCCATGGCGAGCTGTCTACACCGCCTGGGAGAGGCGCGGCACGCGGAAGACGAGGCGCCACAGCGGATAGCTCCACGCGAGGAAGACGACGTGGCTCGTGACGAGGCGAATCGGCACGTACGCCCACGCGATGCCGTGTGGCAGAAAGCGCATCACGACGTCGAAGAGCACGCCGTTGGCCGCCAGCGCAGCAAGCTCGACCACCGCGTAGAGGACGCCCTGTCGCGCGAGCGAGCCGTGGCTCGCGCGGAACGCGAAGTGTCGGTTGCCGAAGAAGTTCACCACGCCGCCGACGAGCAGCGCAGGGATGCTCGCGACCCTCGGCGCGAGCCCAAAGGCCGATACGAGCAAGGCGAGGACGGTGATGTCGGCGAGCGTCGCCGCACCTCCGGCGAGGAGAGCGCGCAGGACACGGAGCGGGTCGCGGGGCGTGGGCACCATCGATGTGGTGCAATGGTTGAACCAGTTTGTGGTTGCCCTGAAATCCGGTGTTTACGGCTGGTCGCGTCGGCCCGTTCGCGCGAAAACGCGTCGGTCCGTTCGCGCCGTCAGCGCGGCGGTTTTCCGGCTTTCTCGTCGCCCGCGGCGACCTCGGCGAGCCCCGCGAGATCGGCGAGCCGCAGCGGATGAAAAGGCGGGCGAGGTGTGAACGGCAAGGTTGCGTGACCGCCGCGCTCGACGAGCAGCCGCGCGCAGAGTGCAACGCAGCCCTTGCCCTGGCACCACCCCGTCCCGAATCCCGTGTACCGCTTCAGCGACTCGATGTCGTCGTGACCGCGGGCGACGGCGTCCTCGAGCTCGTGGAGGGTGACATCCTCGCAGCGGCAGACGAGCACCTTCGCCATGACGCGAGCGCGCTCAGTTGCCGGTGTACTCGCAGCGCGCGTCGCAGGTCTCGAAGACCGTGATCTGCGCGAGCGACGGGAGCTGGGGCACGAGCCCGTCCCAGATCCACTTCGCGAGGTTCTCGCTGGTGGGGTTCTCGAGGCCGGGGATGTCGTTCAGGTAGTTGTGATCGAGCTGGTTCCAGAGCGGCAGCCAGACGTCGTAGATCACGCTAAAGTCGATGAACCAGCCAGTCTCGGGGTTCACCGGCCCTGCGACCGTCAGCTCGATCTTGAAGGAA
>JAYSXP010000283.1:0-5007 GCA_043717125.1 Polyangiaceae bacterium
CTCGTAGCACTGCGGTGCCGCGCCCGTTGTTGTATGACCCTCGCATGAGCGCGGAGTACGTCGATGACCTGCCCTACGTGCGGCACTTCATCGCGGACCTGAGCCCCGCGCGGCTCCGGCTGGTCGCGGCGCTGAACGGGCTCGTGCCTCCCCCCGCGGTCGACTTCGACTACTGCGAGCTCGGCTGTGCGCATGGCGACACGCTCGCGGCGCTCGCGGCTGCGTATCCCGAGTCGCGCTTCCTCGGGGTCGATCTCAGCGCCGCACATGTCGCGTCGGCGAAGCGGCTTGCGCGTGACGGTGCGCTCGAGAACATCGGCGTCCTCGAGCGCGACTTCGCCGATCTCGTAGGCGAGGACATCGGCGCGTTCGACTACATCGTCGCGCACGGCGTTCTCAGCTGGGTGAGCCCTGACAAGCGGAAGGCGCTCCTCGATTTCGCAAAGGCGAAGCTCAAGCCCGGCGGTCTGCTCCACGTCAGCTACAACGCGATGCCGGGGTGGGCGTCGGTCGAGCCGCTCCGGCAGCTGCTCCTCTTCGGCGGCGCGGGTGGGGCGGGCGCGGCGAGCACCAGCCTCGAGCGCGCGCGCCTCGGGCTCCAGTTCGCGCAGTCGATGCAGCGCGCCGGCGCCGAATACTTCGCGAAGAATCCGGCGGCGTCCGAGATGCTCGAGACGATGGCGAAGGCCGGTCTCCCGTACGTCGTGCACGAGTACCTGCACGAGCACTGGACTCCCATGTATTTTGCACGCGTTGCGTGGGAGATGGCAGCGAGCGATCTCCACTTCGTCGGCGGCCTGCCCGTCCACACCAATTTTCGCGACACCGCGGTCTCGGAGGCCCAGGAGCGTCTGCTCGCACACGTGACGGACCGCACGACGTTCGAGAGCCTCAAGGATTTCGCGACCGACGAGTTCTTCCGCCGCGACGTGTTCGTGCGGGGTACGCCGCCTCGCTCCGCCGCGACGACGGGCCACTTCCTCGAGACGACCACGTGGGGAACCCTCACGAGCGGGCTGCCGGTCGAGCGGAGCGTTCGCCTGCCTCATCGGACGGTCTCGCTCGAGGGACCTGCACTCGAAGCGATCTTCGCCGCGCTCGCCGCGGGGCCGACGACGCTATCGGTCCTCGCCGAGCGACCGGAGCTCGCGGGCTTCGAGCTCGCCGCGCTGCGCGCAGCGGTGACTCGCCTCGTCGTTGCCGAGCAGATCGTTCCGATGCGCGCGCCGCCTGCGCCTCGGGTCGCGGCAGGCGCCGACGATCTCTATGACGTACCCTCCGTCTTCAACCAGACGATGCTGCGCCGCCTCTCGACCGACGCTCCGATCGTGATGGTGTCGAGCGTCGCAGGCACGGCCTTCCCGATGTCCGCGCTCGAGGGGCTCGCGATCCGCATGATGACGGAGGTCCCCTCGGCCGACCGCGAGCGCTGGGTCGACGACCTCGTAGGACGAAGCGTGCTGCGTATCCGCATCGGCGATCGCGTGCTGGAGGACCGCGAGTCTCAGCGCCGCGCCATCCTCGACACCGTGGAACGACTGCGTGCGCGTCTGCCGAAGTTCGTCGAGCTCGGCATTCTCACGCCGGCGTCATGAAGATCAGCGCGCGCGCGGATCGAACGACTCGCGCCGCGCCTCGCCCACGAGGTTGAGCGCCACGATCGTCGCGAAGAGGAACGCGCCCGGGAACGCGAGGAGCCACCACGCGAAGGGAGCGTCGCGGAACTCGCTCATCGTCTCGCCCCACGACGCCGTGCCCGCGGCCCCGCCCACGCGCAAGAAGTCGAGCGACGCCTCGATCAGGATGACCGCAGGCACCCCGACGGCGCCGAGCACGACGAGCTGCCCGCGTACGTTCGGGGCGATGTGCTTGCGCAGTACGCGGAGCGGCGACGCGCCGAGAGCACGCGCGGCCATCACGTAGTCGCGCGTCGCGACCCGCATGACCTCGGCGCGCACCAGTCGCGCGACCTCCGGCCATCGCGTGAGCGCGATGGCGAGGAAGAGCGACGCTACCGTCGGCCTCGGGACGGCCGCCTGGATGCCGAGCACGAGCACGAGAGGTGGGAAGGCGCTCACTGTCTCGATCGCGCGGCCGACGAGCGCGTCCGTCCCGCCGCCGAAGAGGCCGGCGAGGGAGCCGAGGAGGCCTCCGAGCAGCAGGGATGCGACGACCGCCGCGAGCGCGAACACGAGATACGTCCGGGCCCCGTGCACCACACGCGCGAAGACGTCGCGCCCTTCGTAGTCGGTTCCGAACGGATGTCCCTTCACGGCGCCGGGTGGCAGCAGGGGAGCCGCCGTGCTGCTGTTGGGGCCGTGCGTGACGAGCGAGGAGATCCTCCACTCGGCGTCGGCACCGACCGCCTCACCGCCCATCGCGACGAGCTCCGCCGGCTGGGTCACGTTAGGGAACAAAAGTATATGTCCGTGCAGTTTGCATGCAATTGGAAAGTCGCTCGCCAGCATGTCCGCAAAGATCGCGACGAGCACGAGCATCGCCGCGACGAGCGTGCCCGCGGCGCCGAGCCGGCTGCGCAGGTAACCGAGCGTGCCAGCGGTATCCACGCGCGTGGAGGGCGCACGCAGCGAGCTGTCTCGCCGCGGCGCAGGCTTCTTCGCCTGCCGCTCGCCGCGGCCGCTGGCAGGCGTTTTGCGCGAGGTGCGCGCGAGCAGCAGCGGAATGCTGTCCCGGTTTCCCTCGTCGGGCGGCTCGGTCATGTGGCGCGCCTCCGCCGCATCTGCTGCTCGCGCACGCGCGGGTCGAGGAGGCCGTAGGCGACGTCGCTCCCGACCAGGCAGGCCGTCGTGACGACTGCACAGAGCAGCGTGACCGCCACGATCCACGCCGCATCACGCGACTCGATCGCGCGGAGCGTCTCCCAGCCCATGCCGTGGATGCCGAACACCTCCTCGACGACGAAGGCGGCGCCGACGAGCGCCGGGAACTGCACTCCCGCGAGCGTGACCGTCGGCACGAGCGCGTTGCGCAGCGCGTGGACGACCGTGACCCGCAAGGTTCGTGCGCCCTTCGCTCGTGCGGCCCGGATGTAGTCCTCGCCGAGCGCCTCGATCATCGACGCGCGTTGCTGCTGCGTCATCACCGAGAGCGAGACCGTTGCGAGCGCGACCACCGGCAGGACGATGCCCGCGTCCGCCGCGCGCCCGAACGTCGCGAGGAGCTCGGCGACGAGGAACGTGGGCAGCGAGTAGAACGCGAGGAGGAGCAGCGCGGTCGCGTGATCGACGAGGTGCCCTCGTCGCCAGGCCGCGATCACCCCGAGCGGGACCGCGATCGCCGCGCTCAGGAGCAGCGCGAGGAGCGCCATGCCGAGCGTCACGGGTGCGCTCGCGAGCAGCTTGTCGAAGACGGGTTGGCCGTCGCGCGTGGAGAGGCCGAGTTGCCCCGTCGCCGCGCCGAGCACCCACTTTGCGTAACGCGTCTGCGCGATGCTGGCCGTCACCTTGCCTCCGCCCTGGAGGAACACGTAGTCGGACTCGTGGACGTACCACCACGACAGCCAGTCGGAGACGACCGCGCGCACGCGCTTCGGGTCGTCGCCGACCTTCACCGAGACGTCGCGCGCGGTCACGTGCGAGGCCAGCCTCGTGAGCCTCACGAGCGCCGCCGTGCTCTTCGTCGTGCGCATGGCGTCGACGAGCTGCTCGAGGGCAAACGTGTCGACGACGCGAAGCTCTTCTTCGCGCAGATCGGAGCCGCGGCTGATGAGGCGATCGACGGAGCGGCGCACCGCAGGCGGAGTGAAATCGACGGAGCGATCCTCCCAGAAGCGCTCCCAGAAGAGCGCCGCGCGATCCGGGTCGGCGAGCTGTCTTTCGTCGGCCACGCCCATGCGCAGGGCGATGGGGCCAAGCGCGAGCGCGATCCGACCGCGGGCCGTCGGAGGGAGGGTGTCGAGATGCGGGAGGAGGTAGGGCAGGCCGGCGCCACCGATCTGCGAGAGACGCTTCTCGCAGAGCTGAGCGTCGTCGTCCTCGAGGACGACGTGGGCGACGCAGTCCTCCACGCGCGCGCGCACGTCGTGCGGGTCGACGTTGAGGAAGCGCGGCAGGTCCAGGAAGCGAGCACGCCTGAGCTCGTCGGCACGGAGGCGAAACCCCACCTCGCTCGGAGACCCGCCCTCGTCCGGCGTGGGGTCGGGGAGCAAGGTCGTGAGCAGAAAAACGACGAGGCTCACCCCGAAGAGCGTGGGGATCGCCCAAATCGCGCGCCGCAGGGCGTAGCCGAGCATAGCGAGCCGACTATACAGATTGTTGGGCCGTGCTAAGAGGCGGGTGCGAGCGACCCCATGATCTCCTTCTCGAACGTCTGCAAGCAGTACGGTGGCCAGGTCCTCTTCGTGGACGCGTCTTTCTTCGTCGGGGACAATGAGAAGGTCGGGCTCGTCGGCCCGAATGGCTCGGGAAAGAGCTCGATCTTCCGCCTGATCATGGAGGAGGAGCACGCCGACGACGGCGTGGTCGACCGCCCCAAGCGCATGACCGTGGGCTACTTCCGCCAGGACGTGGGTGACCTGAAGGGTCGCAGCGTCCTCGCCGAAACCCTCGCCGGCGCGGGTGAGGCCGGGGCCCTCGGCGAGGAGCTCAAGGTCCTCGAGCACAAGATGAACGACCACGAGTCCCCGGACTTCGCGGAGGTCGTGGATCGCTTCAGCGAGGCGCAGTCCCGGTTCCAGGAGCTCGGTGGGTACGATCTCGAGGCTCGCGCGCACGCGATCCTGGCCGGCCTCGGCTTCGAGCCAGCGCAAGTCGAGGGTGACGTCGGCGCGCTCTCGGGCGGCTGGAAGATGCGCGTCGCCCTCGCGCAGATCCTCCTCGCGCAGCCGGATGCGCTCCTGCTCGACGAGCCCACCAACTACCTCGACATCGAGTCGATCATCTGGCTCGAGGGGTTCCTTCGCGACTATCGCGGCGCGGTCCTCATGACCTGCCACGACAAGGACGTGATGAACCGCGTCGTGAAGAAGATCGTCGAGATCGACGGCGG
>JAYSXP010000284.1:0-5003 GCA_043717125.1 Polyangiaceae bacterium
CCTACCTCGTAAAGAAGGTGGGACGCGGTCGCGCGAAGCATCGGGTGATGGAGCCTGTGGAATTTTTGGCGCGCATCGCGGCTCTTGTGCCTCCCCCGAGGTTTTCGCTGGTGCGCTTCGCCGGCGTGCTGGCGCCGCGCTCCAAGTGGCGCTACCTCGTGGTGCCGCGTCCAGCCAAGGCTTCGACCGCCGCTTCGCAACGCGCTCGTTGTGTCGACGACGCCGGCAAGCCCCAGCCTGTCGTGCTCCCCGACCGGCTCGTTGCGACCTCCGACCGTAGGTCTTGCAGCGGAAGGTGCCGTTGCGCCTCGTCACGCTCGTGTGGAGCGGCAACGATTTCAAGGTGACGACGAAAAGGGGCGAGCTCAAGCCCGGGGCGAAGCAAGAGCCGCTGTGACGAGACCGGCGTGTAGGAAGTCGCTCACACTCCGCGCCCGGTCTGACGATGGGGTGGCCGAGCGGTGCGGGCCGATCGTATGATGTGAGGGGTGTCGACACGCGCTCGTTTTCGTGGAGCCTCGCTGGCCGTCATCCTCGTGTGCTCTGGGCCGGCAATGGCCGCCGCGCAAGAGGAGAGCACTCGCTCTGGCGCGCGCGCGACCGCCCTCGAAGGCGCGCGGGCGATGCAGCAGGAGCGCTGGGCCGACGCGGTGGCGCTCTTCAAGCGCGCCGAGTCGCTCGTGCATGCGCCTCCGCATCTCCTCTACATGGCGCGCGCGTACGTCAAGCTCGGCAAGCTGGTCGATGCGCGCGAGGCTTATCAGAAGATCGTCCACGACGAGCTCCCTGCCACCGCGCCCAAGGCGTTCCTCGACGCGAGGAGCGCCGCGATCGAGGAGGAGGCCGCCCTCGCCCCGCGGCTTGCGAGCCTCCTCATCTCGGTTGCCGGCGAACAGGCTGACAAGGCCGTCGTGATGGTGGATGGCGTCGAGCTTCCCCACGCGCTCGTCGGCGTCGCGCACCCTGCTGACCCGGGGCCGCACAAGCTGAGCGCCCGTGCGCCCGGCTGGGCGGCGGACGAGGTGAGCGTCACCCTTCGCGAAGGCGGCCGCGAGACCGTGGACCTCGTGCTCTCCCGCAGAGAGCGCAGCGCGGAGTCTCCTGGCACCGGCGACGAGTCCCGCAAGCGCGGCCTCCGCACGGCCGGCTGGATCACGCTGGGGGTCGGCGTGGCGGGCCTCGGCGCGGGTACGTTCTTCCTTCTCCAGAACCGCTCGAAGCGCGACGACTCTGCCGCGCTCTGTCCGGGCACGGTGTGCCCTGCCGCGAACCGCGCGGAGATGACGTCGCTCGACGACGCTGCCGATCGCGCCGCGACGTTCTCTCTGATCGGCTACGGCATAGGTGCGGCTGGAGTCATCGGAGGAGCCACGCTCCTTCTGCTCTCTCGCTCGCCGAAGGAGACGCCCATCGCTGGCGTTCAGCCGTGGGTCGGGCTCGGCTCCGCCGGTGTCGCGGGGCATTTTTGAAACCTCGAGAGGATTCGATGATCGATTCACGCCGACTGCTGGCGACGGGCCTGCGCATGATGACGATGCTCGTCATCGTCGTCGTCGTTGTCGTGTTCGCCGGGTGCCGCGAGCGCACCGCATGGGTGTACGACGACGAGGTCGACTCGGGCGAGCCGATCGAGGCCGGAGCCACCCCCGACGGCAGCCTGAGCGAGGACGGCAGCACGACGAGCGACGCGCAGCCAGACGCCGTGGCGGAGGGCGGCAAGGGCGACGACGGGGGCGTGCTGATCACGAACTTCGCCGTCGGCGGAGCGGTCGTCGGGCTCAAGGGCGCTGGGCTGATCCTCCAGAACAACCTAGGCGACGATCTTCCCCTCGGCGCGGACGGCGCCTTCGCCTTCAAGTCGCTGTTGACGACCGGTGCTCCGTACAGCGTGACGATCAAGACGCAGCCCACGTCACCGTCGCAGCTCTGCGCCGTTACGAAGGGCTCGGGGACGATCGCGACCAACCAAATCACCGACGTGCAGATCGTATGCACGACCAAGACCTATACCGTGGGCGGCACGGTCGTCGGTCTCACGGGCACGGCTCTCGTCCTCCAGAACAACCTCGGCTCGGACGCGACCGTGAAGGCGAACGGCGCGTTCACGTTCGCGACGCCCGTGGAGAGCGGCAAAGGTTACAGCGTGACGATCAAGACGCAGCCCTCGTCGCCCTCGCAGGTGTGCACCGTCTCGGGCGGCGCGGGCTTCGTGAATGAGGCCAACGTCTCCAGCGTCGTCGTCAACTGCGGCACGAACTTCGTCGTCGGGGGCACGATCACGGGGCTCGATGGGACTGTCATCCTGAAGAACAGCGGCGGCGACGCTCTGACGTTGACCGCCAACGGGAGCTTCGCGTTCCCATCCCCGATTGCAACGGGGACCCTCTACGCCGTGACCGTATCGGCGCAGCCTGCGTATCCGCCGCGCACCCAGGTGTGCACGGTGACGAACGGCAGCGGCACGGTGGGCGCCGCGAACGTCACGACCGTCTCGGTCGCGTGCGCGACGACGCCGTTCACCGTCGGCGGAATGGTGTCCGGGCTCGCGGGCACGCTCGTCCTCCAGGACAACGGCGGCGACGACCTGTCGGTGATGGCGAATGGAGCGTTCACCTTCGCGACGCCGGTGGCGAGCGGCAGCACGTACGCGGTGACGGTCAAGACGCAGCCCGCTGGGCTCAAGTGCGCCGTGACGGGCGGGAGCGGCGCCGGTTCGGTCGGCGCCGCGAACGTCACCACGGCGACCGTCACCTGCTATCCGTCGACCGTCCTCCTTCAGACGTTCGACGGTGCGATCAGCCCCGCGCTCCCCGCCGGGTGGAGCTCGACGGTCGTGCTTCCGTCCCCGGCGGGCATGAAGGACAAGCCGTGGGCGACGACGAACAACGGGCTGGTCGCCTCCGCCCCGAACGCCGCGTTCGTCCTCGCGACCGCCGCCTACGTCAGCGATATCGTCCTCGACACGCCCGTCATGTCGATCGCGACATCGACGGCTCAGCTCAAGTTCAACAACTTCTACGACACCGAGTTCGGCGGCGACGGCGGACTGCTCGAGATCAAGATCGGCGCGGGCGCCTTCGTCGATCTCGTCACAGCGGGCGGGTCGATCGTCACGGGCGGCTATCCGCGCGCGATCAACGGGGGCTTCAACAGCGCCATCGGCAACCGCAACGCGTGGACCGGCACCTCGAACACCTACATCGCGACCGTCGTGAACCTACCTCCCTCGTGCGCAGGCCAGAGCGTCGTGATCCGCTGGCGCTATGGCAGCGACAACTCGACCGGCACCAACGGCGGCAGCTGGCGCATCGACGACGTGGTCGTCAGCAACTGAGGTTGGGGTTCACCTTTGCTCGCGCGGCAGCCCCACTTGGGGGATAATTTTGCACGTGAGCACGCTGAGCCCGCCGAACTCCTCGCCGTTGATGCCGGGCTACCGGCTCGATCGCTACGAGCTGCTCGCGCCCATCGCCGAGGGCGGCATGGGGCAGGTCTGGATCGCGCGCCTCGTCGGCAAGTTCGGCTTCGAGAAGCTCGTCGCGATCAAGACGCTCCTGCCGAAGTACGCGAGCGACCCCAGCTTCCGCGAGATGTTCCTCGACGAGGCCCGCATCGCTTCGGGAGTCGAGCACCTGAACGTCGGGCAGATCCTCGACCTCGGCGAGGAGCGGAACGTCCTCTACCTGGTGATGGAGTGGATCGACGGCGATTCGCTCGCGAAGATCGGTCGTGTGCTCGCGAAGAAGCAAGTGCCGCTGCCGATCGGCGTCGCGCTCCGCGTGATGGCGGACACGTGCGCCGGCGTCCACGCGGCGCACGAGCTCCGCGGGCCCGACGGCAAGAGCCTCAACGTGGTCCATCGGGACATCTCACCCCAGAATGTTCTCCTCGCCGCGAACGGCGTCGCGAAGCTCATCGACTTCGGGATCGCGAAGGCGCGCGACCGTAAGGCGGGCGAGACGAGCGAGGGGATGCTCAAGGGAAAGATCCCGTACATGGCGCCGGAGCAGGCGCTCGGTACCGCGCTCGACGCACGCACGGACATCTGGGCGATCGGAGCGACCCTCTATCACCTGCTCGCGCGTCGACCGGTCTACAAGGCCGAGACGGAGATCGCGACGCTCCGGTTGCTCATCACGGGCGAGCCGCCGCCCCCGTTGCCCCCCGAGATCCCGGAGCCGGTCAGAGCCGTCGTCATGAAGGCGCTCGCGCAAGAGCGCGACGGGAGGTTCGCGGACGCGCTCGAGATGCAGCGCGCGATCCGGACGGCGATGAGCGAGGCGCGGCTCGACGTCGAGGCGCACGACGTCGCAGCGTTCGTTGCCGAGCACATGGGCGAGCGTATCCACGAGCGGCGCGCGGGGATCGACCTCGCCCTGAAGGCGGCCGCCGACCGTGCCACGATGAACGAGCTGCTCAGGCCCGTCTCGGACGCGATCTCGTCGAACGGTCAAGTCCCGGCGGCGCCGCGCGTCCCCGCGGCGATGGCTCAGAACGAGCACACGGACACCGCGCTCACGCCGTACCTGTCCGGCGACTTCTCGCTGCCGATTTCCGCGCTGCCGAAGCGTGCGGGAGCGATGATCGTCGCGGGCGCGGCCCTCGCCCTCATCGCCGTCCTCGCGGTGACCTGGCTGCTTGCGTCGTCGAGCAAACGAGAGCTTCCGCGTGAGGACGCGACGGCGCGGGCGCCCGAGGCGAGCGCGCTCGGCGCAACGGCGCCCTCGGGCGAGAGCGCGCCCGCCGCCGCCGCCGTCCCGGCGCCCACGTCGCCGCCTTCGAGCGCGTCGGGCACAGCGGCGGCGCAGACCGTCGCGAGCGCTCCGTTGTCGACCGCGCGCCCGGCCAGGCCCCGGGGCAGTGTCACGACAGAGGCGCGCCCGTCCGGTTCGGTCGTGCCGCCAGCCCCGAACGCAACGCGCAAGCCCCCGGCCGCCGCTGGCGATCCCGACTTCGGATACTGAGAGAGCTGCTCGAGCAAGCCGCGTGACGATTCACGGCTC
>JAYSXP010000285.1:0-14397 GCA_043717125.1 Polyangiaceae bacterium
CCGATCGAGACGTACCGCTCGCAGCTGCGGACGATCTTCGACGCCGCGAAGAAGAGCGGCGCTCGCGTCGTCGTGCTTCCACAGAACGACTGGCCGCGATCGCCCGAGGGCATGTACTACGAAGGCGCGGTGGCGAACCGCGCCGCCTTCGACACCGTCTTCATCGAGGAGGCCAAGGCGAAGAGCGTGGAGCTCCTCGATCTGCGGCCGCTCTACGGTCAGCATGCCGACAAGAAGCTCTGGGCAGAGGATGGAATCCATCCGACGGCCGCGTGTTACGACGAGATCGCCGCGGAGCTCGCGCGCGTGGTCCCGTCGCCCTGCGGGAAGTGATCGCCGTGCGCTGGCGTCTCGCGTTCTCGCTGCTCTCGTTCGTGCTTCCGGGCTGCCACGACAACGGGCCGCCGCCGACGGCGGCGCAGGTGTCGAACGTCGACGGCGGCACCGACCCCGTCACGGGCGAGATCCGCTACCTCGCGCTCGGCGACTCGATCAGTCAGGGCAAGGGGTCACCCGACTTCGTGACGGCCGCGTTTCCGGCGCGCCTCGCCGAGCGCTGGCGAGCGAACGGCTGCAACGTCGTACTCAAGAACCTCGGCGTCCCCCACTACACGGCGGCGAAGGTGATCGCCCACGAGGTCCCCGAGATCCTGCCGTTCAAGCCGACGCTCATCACGCTTCAGGTCGGCTCGAACGATCTCGCGACCAAGGTGCCGCTCGACACCTACCGCGCGCAGGTTCGCACGATCCTCGACGCGGCCAAGACGAGCGGCGCGAGGGTGGTCGTGATCGGGCAGAACGAGTGGTGGCGGTCGCCGGACGGCAAGGGCTACGGCGGCACGCAGCGCACGCGCGACGCGTTCGACGCGGTCCTCGCGGACGAGGCGAAGGCGACCGGCGCCGAGCTCGTCGATCTCCGCCTCCTCTACCGGCAGCAGGCCGACAGGAAGCTATGGGCCGAAGACGGGCTGCATCCCACCGTCGCCGCCTACGACGAGATGGCCGCCGAGCTCGCCCGCGTCCTGCCGTTGTCTTGCCGTCGATAGGTCACCGCTCGACTTCCGAGCCGCGCCCAAGGGCGGCCCGGCGCTCAGCGCTCGATCTTCTGGAACAACGACGCGAACCCGATCTACGTCGGCGGTGGTCAGGCGAGCTTGCTCACGAACAACGACATGTCTGCGACGAGCACCGGCCTCGCCCCGGCGAGCTCCGCGATCGGCTCGATCGGAGCGGGTGTCTCGATGCCCTCCGCGATGGCTTTCGGCAACGAGGGGCCGACGACTACCGCGAGAATGAGAACGTGGGCGCCTTCGCGCATGGATCGCGGGCGGTTGTTGCTCCGCGAAACGCCGCTGTTAGGATCCTGATCGCTCCCTGATGAAGACGTTCTCCGGACTGGCCGTGACGCTGGGCGCGACGCTGACCCTCGTCGCATGCTACCGAAACGTGCTCGAGGACCGCGTTGGTCCGGACGCAGGAGCCCAGACAGACGCGGGCGTAGGCGCTGACGGGCAAGCCGACGCCGCGGCGGGCGGCGCGGGCCCGGCTGCGCCGCTCGATTTCGGAGCCGAGCCCAGCGGCGCGGCGGCGCTGAGCACGCTGTCGTGTCCCGAGCTGACGATGCCCGCGGCGTCGTTGACCGCGACCGTCTACGTCGACGCGAACGCGACCGGCGCCGAGGCAGGGACGAAGGCTGCCCCGTTTCGCACGATCGCCAAGGCCTTCGGCCACGCGGGCCCGAAGGGCGTGATCTGGGTCGCGGCCGGCATGTATCCCGAGCAGCTCATCGTTCCGGCGAAAGACCTCACGCTGCTCGGCGGGTTTGCGCCAGGCTTTGCGGGGCGCACGAATGCATGCGCCACGGTCCTCGAGGCGCCGAACACGAATGCCCCGACGTTCGCCGCTCCATCCTCCGTGAAGAGCTTCACGATGGAAGGCCTGACCGTCCAGAAGGCCATGCATGCCGTCTTCGTGCTGGGCGATCTCAAGGACCCCGGGACCTTCACGATCGCGCGCTGCGTCTTCACGGACAACGGCTCGCCGGACAGGCAGGGCGGCGCCGTGGTCCTCGACGGCGTGAACGCGCGAATCTTCGGCTCGGTGTTTCGCAACAACCGCGCGACCAAGGGCGCCGCGGTCGCGAGCAACGGCAAGGTGACGCTCGCGATCGACCAGAATCTCTTCGACCACAACCTCGGCTACGCGGATCACGGCGGCGCGCTCTACCTCAGCGCACAGAAGACGAAGATCTCCCGCAACACCTTCCGCGGCAACGCGACGGGCGTGGGCATCCCAGGCGGCGGTGGTTGGGGCGGCGCGGTCATCGTCTACAGCAACAGCCTCACGGAGGTCGCGAAGGCGGACTTCTCCTTCAACGTGTTCACCGACAACCTCGCGGGCATCGGTGGCGGGGTGTTCGTCGACGACGCGGCGGTCGTCACGATGTCCCACGACATCTTCTATCGAAACCGCTCGTACCCGGAGAGCGGGTCCTTGCGTGGCTCGGCGATCTACGTCGACGGAACCGGATTCTCCGACGGCGGCTCGACGTTCACCGCCGAATACCTCACGGTCGCCAACAACGACTACGACGACAAGGGTGCGCCAGGCACCTCGCAGGCCTTCGGCGGCAATGTCTACGTGGAGGGGTTCTCGAAGGCGACCTTCACGAACTCGATCTTCTGGAACAACGGCGCAAACCCGTTCTATGTCGCCGGTGGGCCGGGAACGTTGCTCACGATCAACGACAGCATCGGCACCTCCAGCTGTACGTCGGCGAACACCGAACAGCTCATCGTTGCGGACCCGTCGATCTGCGCGATCGGGGCGCAGGTGTTCCTGCCCGGCGCGATCTACTTCGGCGACGAAGCGGCCGACGATTACCACGAGCAGTCGACCGCCGGTCGCTTCGTCAACGGCGCCTGGGTCCTGGACGCCGACACGAGCCCGGCGATCGACAGGGCGGATCCCGCGGCGCCGGTCGGCAGCGAGCCGGCACCCAATGGAGGCCGCGCAAACCTCGGGGCCTTCGCGGGGACGAGTGAGGCGAGCAAGTCGCCGTGATCCGCGAGGGCGACCGCCCTACCCTGCGGCGCCGCTCTCACGGATCGACGCTTCTACCCAGTCGAGCAGCTCGCCACGCGACGACATCTCGTGGAAGTTGTGATCGGCGCCCGCGAAGACCTTGATGTGTAGTCCCTTGCGTGAGAGCTCACCCGCGCGAGCACCGAGCTCCGTGAGGACCAGCGCGTGGCCCGGGTCGCCCTCGGAGAACACGAGGTTCACGCTCACGTGGCGCCCGAGCAGCTTGTCGACGTCTCCCGCGAGTCCTTGCGGCGCTCGGCCGAGCCGGGCAAGGGCGCTCTCCTTCACGGACGCGAGGCGCGCCGCGACGCGCCCGCCGACGACGCTCGCGATGTTGCGGAGATCGGCCTTCCCCGAGAGGATTTTCTTCCAGCTCTCGGGGTCGCGCATCACCTGCCAGTAGCGCTGCATCTGCTCGAGCTGGTCGACCTTCGCCATCGCGCTCGGGGCCGCCGCGTCGGCGCGCCGCTCTGACGTCGCGGGCGGATCGAGCTTCCGGAGCGCCACCGGGTTCAGCAGAAACACGCCGCGCGCCCGCTCGTCGTCGAGGATGACCTGGAACGCTGCGTAGGCTCCCGAGCAGAGCCCGAGCAGCCAGACCTTGGTGCCTGGTGCCGCCGCGCACGCACGCTCGAAGCCCGCGCGCGCGTCCTCCACGACGCTCGGAGGAAAGCCGTCGTTCCCGTCCCCCGGAAGACCGTCAGCGGTACCGCTCTCGCCGACGCAGGCGACGTCCATCCGGAGGACCGTATGTCCCTTCGCCGCGAGCCTTCGCGCGAGCGTCACGTAGCTCCCGTTCCCCGCCGTGCGAGGCGTGACGCCGCCCGTGAGCAGGAGCACGGGCGGCACATCGCGCATCTCGCCTCCGCGAGGCTCCGTCATCACGCCGAAGAGATGGCCCTTCGATCCGAACCAGAATGGACGCCATCGAAGCCCATGCACCAACGCCTCCGGCGCGAGCACGACCGGCGGGCCCGCGGCGGACGCGGCCTCGTCGACGACGCGGGAACGTGGGACCGCCCACTCGCAGATGGCCGCGAGGATGGCGGTGGGCACCACCGACTTGTGGGGCATCACCACCATCTCCTTGTGCCCAGGGAGATGGGCGACCGTCGACTCGCACCCGAGTCGCTCGAGGTGGTGCTGAAGGCGCGACGACGGCCTGCGATCGCCGCGATAGACGAGGAGAACGTCGGGCTTCCCACGCGGCTCCATCTTCTCGAGGTCGAGTCGACCGAGCTCCGACAGCGTCTCCTCGGAGAGCCAGTAGCCGGCGGCGACGAGGCCTCCCGGCACGCGCTGCGGTGACGACGACGCCAGGATGTCCATCTCGCGGCTGTACGAGGCGCCGCCGGACGGCTCCCACAAGACGAGGTGAGAGACGTCGACCTGCGTAGACGCCTGGAGCGCGAACGTCGCACCGATGCGGACCCCTACGAGGCCCACGCTCTCGACGTGGGGTATCGAGGCCATCGCCGCGACCGCGCGGCGCACGCTCTCGAGCCACGCGGCGACGCGGCCGGGATCGCTGTCCGTCGAACCGACGGACTCGCCCGTCCCGTCATAGTGGACCCGCAGGACGTGAAAGCCCGCGGCGGCGAGCTCGTCGGCCAGGCGGCGCATGCTCTGGTAGCTCTGGATGAGCTCGAGGTGCAGCGGCAGACACACGACGTACGCGACGTTTCGAGCGGGCGCGCCCCCACGAGGAGCGTGATAGCTCGCGAAGATCGGACGCTCTCCCTCCAGAAATCCATGCGCGACTCGCGCCTGCAAGACGTCCATCGGCAGATTCTATACGTTTTGAACGATGGCCACGCGGAGCTCGCGTGCTCGGCGACTTCCAGGGACCTAAGGCATGTCGCGGGCGCAGCGGACGCCGACGGTGTTGGTCCGCGAGTCGAGCGTCTCCGCGTTGATCGCCGTGCGATCGATCGTGCGCTGGTAGCTCGAAGCCCAGTTGATGCTCCCGCCGCGGAACGCACGCCCCTGATTGTTGAGCGCGAGGTCGGCGCAGTCGTCACACGGCGTGATGCGCATCGGGTCGGCGAAGAAGTCGAACATGCGTTCCCATACGTTGCCCGCGAGATCGTGATGGCCCCACTTGCCCGCGCCGGTCGGGTGTGTGCCGACGGGCGTGTAATCCTTGAACGTGCAAGGTAGCGCGTCGGGGTCGGCGATCGACGAGCCCGACTGGCAGCCGTAGGACACCCTCGTCTTGTCGATGATCTCCTCGTCGCCACCGCCATAGGGAGCCACGCGCTGCTCGCTCCCGCCGGCGGCGGCGTAGTTCCACTCCGTCTCCGTCGGCAACCGCCCGCCATCCCAGATGCAGAACGCCATCGCCTCGGACCACGTCAGGCAGTTGATCGGAAGCGTATCGTTGACACCGGAGACGTCGCTGTACGCGTGATAGAGCTCCGGATCGCATTTGATCGCTTCGGACAGCGCGGCCGTGTCCTCGGTCAGAAGATCGCTGAACGTGCTCTGCCAGCCGCTGTTCGGGATCTTCGGGTGCGCGCCCGAGCCGTCCTTGGGCGGCTTCAGCTTCGTTCCCATTCCGGCGTTCACGAACGACCGGAAGCGGCCGACGGTGACCTCGTATTTGTCGAGGCGGAACGTGCTCACCGTCGCGGGCAACGCGGGATCGTTGAGCCGGTCGAACGAGCCGCCAGGGACCTCGAGCGCGGTACAGCAGCTCTCGCCGCCACACATGGCCGTGAGGCCGACGCAGTTCGGGAGGATGGGGCCGAGCGGTAGGGAGGTGTCCGGGCCGGCATCGAGCTCCGCGTCGGACTGCGGCCCGCCGTCGAAGCCCGGCGTGGCCGCGGGCACCGAGGCCGTGCAGCCGTCGGTGTACGGGCACCCCGTGCACGCGATCACGCTGACGAGCGCGAAGATCTTCCTGAACGCGGTCATGGGCGGATTAGAAGACAAACGCGCCGGTCGGGCTGGCGATGTACGTCTTGTCGCCCTTCAGGACACGCGTGGGTGCGATGTTTCCGTCGCCGTTCGCCGGGTAGACGACGACGCGGTTGAGCGCGTACGAGGAGCAGAAGATCTCGCCATCTGCGAGCGAGCATTGGTAGAGCTCGGTGTCCTGGGTGTTCGACCCCGAGATCTTCCGGAGCTGGGTGCCCGTCATCTTATCGAAGACGGTGATCTCCCCGACCTTGCTGAACACAAAGAGCTCGTTCCCCGAGACGGTGAGGCCCGTGACGTTGTCGGTTCCATTGATCGTTCGCGTCGGCGCCGTGTCACCGGTCGCCGCCTGCGGGTAGACCGTGACCGTACCGGCGGCCGCGCTGTTGAAGTTGCCGACGTAGAGCTCCCCGGAGTCGACCCACGTGCCGAGGCAGTTGGCGAGCCCGGTGGTACCGCCGGTGATCGTCCGCTTGGGCGCGACGTCGCCCGTGTCGGTCACGTTCCAGACCTTGATCGCCGATGACTTGTCGGCGACGAAGATCTCGCCTCCCGCAATCGAGAACTCCTGCGCGCCGTCGATCGTCGTCGCGCCGCCCACGATCCGACGCTTCGACGGGTTAACGCCGCCTCCGTTGCCATAAGGAGGTCGGAATCCGTCCACGAGGTTGTACGACGTGAGCGAGGGCGAACCGCCCTCGTTCGAGATGAACAGCTCATCGCCGTAGATCCCGAGCCCGAGGATCCCCGTGACGCCCGCCTGCGTGAGGACGATGCGCTTCGGCCCGACGTCCCCGGTCGCGTCGACGTCGAAGACGAGCACGTCCATCGCGTTGTCGGCAATGAAGAGCTCCTTCTTCGTGGTCACCGTCGCGCTCCTGGTGACCTTCTCGCCGAGGCCGTTCGTGACGGTCAGCGTGTAGGTGAGACCCTGGCCGGGGACGTCGGGCGTCTTCGCCGGCATGGTGCTCACGACGGGGCCGACGCTCTGATCGATGACACCCTTGCCGCCAGTGAAGACGGCCGTCAGCATCGTGGGCGTGTAACGGGAGACGACCGCGCCCGGCGCCGTGAAGCTCGTGATGACGGGCGTGACGGCGGCCTCGACCTCGGCGACCGACGTGACGGCGTCGCCGGCGTCGTTGGTCACCGTCAGCGTGTAGTTCTTGGTCGCGGCGACGGCGCCCGTCGACACCGGCACTCCCGACATGATCGGACCGATGCCGCCGTCGACGACGCCGGTGCCGCCCGAGAAGAGGGCGGTGAGGTTCGTGGACTGGCCGGGGAGGATCACCCCGTCGGGCTTGAAGCTCGTGATCACGGCCGGGTCGATCGCCTTTACCTCGGCGGCTTCGGTGAAGGTGCCCGTCTCGTCGACGACCGTGAGCGTGAACGTGGTGTTGCCCGTCAGGAGCGCCGTCTCGATGGGCACGCCGCTCGTCACCTCGCCGACGCCGTTGTCAATCGTACCCGAGCCGCTCTCGAAGACGGCGGTGAGCTTGGCCGTCTGCCCCTTCGTGATCGTGCTCCGTTCGGCCAGAAAGCTCTGGATCGTGCCGTTCCCGCCGCTGTGATCGTAGCAGGCGACCGGCGAGAGAAGGATGACGACGAGGGCAAGCAGAAGCGGCCAGATGTGCCTCATTGTCCCAGGGTAGACGCTCGGTGGGTCCGTGGGAATGCGAGAGGGTGGTGCGATGGGCTCCAAGCTTTCTCGGCCCCGACCCGTCGTCCATGCGGTTGGACAGAGCGAGCGACCTGGGTTCCGAAGGGCTATCTCCCGGGCGCAGGGACGGAGCGCAGCAAGGCGTGAGTGTGGCGCGAATGCGCACCTGGCGAACACCTACACGCCACAGTACGGGGACTTGCGAGCGGCTCGGCGCATGCACCAGCTCGCCATCATGATTTCTTACAAATTCGGTCTCGCCGTCATCCTGGTCTCGCTCGGCGCTGCGTGTGGGTCCGAGGACAACAAAACCGCTGGCTCGTCGAGCAGTGGGAGCACGGGCAGCAGCGGAAGCGCAGGGCAGAATGGCAATCCCACGAATGGACAGGGCGCAAGCGGGGGAACGATCGCCAACGGCGGTAACCCGACTGGCGGTCCGAGCCAGCTCGCGCCGGGCGCCGTCAATCTCGGCGGAGCCGCCAACTACGTCGTCCTCGCGAAGAGCGGGATCTCCACCGTGCCGACCTCGGCGATTACCGGCAACCTCGGTGTCAGCCCCGCGGCCGGCACCTCCATCACCGGCTTCGCGCTCACCGCGGATGCGACGAACAGCTTCGCGACGTCGGCCCAGGTCACCGGCCGGATCTATGCGCCCACAGATGCCTCGCCCACGCCCGCAAACCTCGGGACCGCGGTCCTCGATATGCAGACTGCATTCACCGATGCCGCGGGCCGCGCGCCCACGGCGACCGAGCTCGGCGCCGGCAACATCGGCGACAAGACGCTGGCCGCGGGAGTCTACAAGTTTGGTACGGGACTGCTCATCCCGACCAACGTGACGCTCGCGGGCAAAGCCACGGACGTGTGGATCTTCCAAATCGCCCAGAACCTCACGATCAGCAGCGGAGCGAAGATCGTGCTCACCGGCGGCGCGCTTGCGAAGAACGTCTTCTGGCAGGTCTCCGGTCTCGCGGACGTCGACACCACCGCCCATCTCGAAGGCGTGGTCATGAGCCAAACGTCGATTGCGCTGCATTCGGGCGCATCCGTCAACGGCCGCCTGCTCGCGCAGACCGCGGTGACGCTCGACGGAAACGCCGTCACGCAGCCCGCCCTGTGAACCATCGGTCTTGTTGAAGTCATGTCCAAAAAAATAGCTGCCAAGGTCGCTCCCGCGCACGCCCGCGCGCCCATTTCACCGATCGGCCTCGCGAAGGCGCCGACCGGCATCGTGGGGTTCGACGCCATCACGGGCGGCGGCCTTCCCGCGGGGCGGCCAACGCTCATTTGTGGAGGGCCCGGCTGCGGAAAGACGATCTTCGCGGTCGAGTTCCTCGTTCATGGGGCCGAGCAGTTGGACGAGCCCGGCGTCTTCGTATCCTTCGAGGAGACGCCGGCTGACCTCACCAAGAACGTGGCCTCCCTCGGGTACGACCTCGATCGACTGCGCACGAAGAAGCGGCTCGCCGTGGTCCACGTGCACCACGACCCGAGCGAGACCGAGGAGGTCGGGAGCTACAGCCTCGACGGCCTCTTCGTTCGGCTCGACGTTGCCGTGAAGGCGGTCAAGGCGAAGCGCATCGTGATCGACTCGCTCGAGGTCCTCTTCACGCGTCTGAAGAACGCGACGATCGTGCGCGGCGAGCTCCAGCGCCTCTTCAGCTGGCTCAAGCACCGCAACCTCACCGCGGTCATCACCGCCGAGCGCGGCGAGCCCGGCCTCACGCGGCAAGGCCTCGAGGAGTATGTATCGGACTGCGTCGTCCTGCTCGACCAGCGCGTCGACTCCCTCGTGACCACACGGTTGCTCCGTGTCATCAAGTACCGGGGGTCGAACCACGGCACCGACGAGTATCCGTTCCTCATCGACGCCGGCGGGCTGTCCGTGCTGCCGATGACGAGCGTGCAGCTCGACTACCAGGTCTCGACCGAGCGCGTGTCGACCGGAGTGCCGGATCTCGATCGGATGCTGGGCGGCAACGGGTACTTCCGGACCAGCACCATCCTCGTCTCGGGCGCGGCCGGAACCGGCAAGAGCTCCCTCACGGCTCACATGGTCCAGGCCGCGTGCGCACGCGGGGAGCGAGCCATCATCTTCGCGCTCGAGGAGTCCCCCTCGCAGATCGTCCGCAACATGCGCTCGCTCGGGATCGATCTCGAGCAATGGCGTGCGAAGGGCTTGCTCAAGATCCACGCGACGCGGTCGTCGCTCTACGGCATCGAGATGCACCTCCTCCAGATGAACAAGGAGATCGACCTCTTCGAGCCGCGCCTCGTCGTCCTCGACCCGATCTCCAGCCTCACCAACATCGGCAACGCGCGCGACGTCAAAGCCATGATGGTTCGCCTCTTCGATTCGTTGAAGATGCGTCAGATCACGGCTTTCGTGACGTACCTGTCGGCGTCGCCACGGATGGAGGGTACCGAGGCAGGCATCTCGTCGCTCATCGACACGTGGCTCGAGCTGCGCGACGTGGAGATGCAGGGCGAGCGCACGCGTGGTCTCTACGTGATCAAGTCGCGCGGCATGCCGCATTCGAACCAGGTGCGCGAGTTCATCCTGCAGACCGGCGGCATCCGCCTTCTCGACGTCTATCCAGGGCCGGACGGCATCCTCACGGGCTCGGCGCGGGCGAAGCAGGACGTGCGCTTCGCCGACGAGGAGGAGCAGCGCGAGGCCTCCGCAGCACGCAGCGAGGAGATGCTCGAGCGAAAGCACGCCGCGCTGCAGGCGCAGCTCGCGGGGCTCGTTGCCGACTTCGCCAGCGAAGCGTCGGCAGTCCGGCTCATCGTGTCGGACACCAAGGTCCGCGCCGAGCGAGACCGTACCGAGCGAAGCGTGATCGCGAAGACGCGGTCGCGTTTCAAGGCACCGCGCCCGGCGGGCTCCACCGCGAAGGAGCCGTGACGATGGCGGCCGCTCGGAAAAAGCCGCAAGCGCGGAAGGGAGAGCGCTGGGAGCTCCGCCTCTACGTCGCCGGCGAGACGCCGCGCAGCGTCGATGCGCTCGCGCGCCTCAAGCGAATCTGCGACGAATACCTGCCCGGCCGCTATTCGATCGAGGTGATCGATCTCATCAAGAATCCGACCCTTGCCGAGGGCGATCAGATCATCGCGATCCCCACGGTGGTGCGCAGGATGCCTGCACCGATGAAGAGGATCATCGGCGACCTCTCGAACCTCGAGCGCGTCCTCGTCGGTCTCGATCTGATGCACGTGAAGGCACGCTGAGGGTGCCGGACCGTTACGTCCTTCGTCTCTACGTCGCAGGGCCCTCTCCGTCGTCCACGCGTGCCGTGGAAGTCGTGAGGACCATCTGCGACGAGCACCTGCGCGACCGCTACGAGCTCGAGGTGGTCGACGTCTACCAGCAGCCGCTGCTGGCACTTCGCGAAGGCATCATGACCGTTCCCACGCTGGTCAGGCTCTCCCCGGGGCCGGTGCGGCGAATGCTCGGTCACCTCTCGGACACGAGGCGCGTGCTCCTCGGGTTGGAGCTGTCGGAACGAGCACCTCGATGAAGCGAGGCCTGTCACGTCCGCCTGACCCCGAGGTCGAGCTCCTTCGCGCTCGCTTGCTCGAGGCCGAGGACACCCTCGATGCGATCCGGCTCGGACAGGTCGAGGCGTTGGTCGTCACGACGCCCACGGGGCCGAAGGTCTACGCGCTCGAAGGGGCGGATCACCTTTACCGTCGGCTCGTCGAGACGATGAACGAAGGCGCGCTGCTCGTCAGCAGGGCGGGGGTCGTCCTCTACAGTAACGCGGCGTTCGCCACGATCGTGGCGACGTCGCTCCAGACGATCATCGGCCGATCTCTCGTCGAATTCGTCGCGGCCGGTTCGCTCGCCGTCTGCCGCGGTCTCCTCACGACCGCCCGGACCGACGCCGCTGCGGCGGAAGTCACGCTCCGGGCGTCGACCGGCGCGCACGTCGCCGCGTACCTCTCGATGAACCCGAACGACGACGGCGAGCCGGGCGTTTCCGTCATCGTCACGAACCTCGCCGCGCAGAAGCGGAACGAGGAGATCGTCGCCTCCGAGCGCCTCGCCAACGCGATCCTCGACCAGGCCGCGGACGCCATCATCGTGTGCGACACGAAGGGTGTGGTCACACGCGCGAGCGGCGCTGCGCGTGAGATCTCCTCGGATCACATGAGCCTGCAGCACGTCTTCGCCTCCTACCCGCTTCGGGGAGTGGGAGGGCTGCGTCACCCCGCGTCCCGCGCGCTGGAGGGTGAGGTAGTGGGCAGCGTCGAGATGGTCCTCGACGTCGTCGGCCGGGAGCCGATGGACGTGCTCTGCACCGCCGTGCCCCTCTCCTATCAGCAGGGCGAGATTCTCGGGTGCGTCATCTCCATCACCGACATCACCAGGCAGAAGCGCGCAGAGGCCGAGCGACAAAAGCTCCTCGAGGCCGAGCGAGCGGCCCGTTCGTCGGCCGAGCACGCGCGCGCGGAGGCCGAGGCCAGCAACCGGAGCAAGGACGAGTTCCTCGCGACCGTATCGCACGAGCTTCGCACTCCGCTCAACGCCATCGTCGGCTGGTCACGTTTGATGTCGGACGATTCGCTCCCCGAGGAGCGTCTTCGCCACGGCATCGCGGTGATCCGTCGAAACGCGGACGCCCAGGCGCGCCTCATCGAGGATCTGCTCGACGTCTCGCGGATCATCTCGGGGCAAATGCGGCTCGACGTGCAGTCGGTCGAGACCGTTCGAGTCATCACGGCGGTCATCGCGACGGTCAGGCCTGCGCTCGACGCGAAGGAGATCTCCCTCCAGGTGGTGCTCGAAGCCGACGATGCCCTGGTGCTCGGCGACGAGGCGCGCCTCCAGCAGATCATCTGGAACCTCCTGTCGAACGCCGCGAAATTCACGCCTCGAAGGGGCCGGATCCGTGTCGTCCTCCGCAGCGTCGATTCGGCGATCGAGATCTCCGTAGAGGACGACGGGCAGGGCATTTCGTCGGAGTTTCTCCCGTTCGTGTTCGATCGATTTCGTCAGGCCAATGGCAGCATTTCACGCGTCCACGGTGGTCTCGGTCTCGGTCTCGCGATCTCGCGCCATCTCGTCGAGCTCCACGGCGGCAGCATTGCGGTCACCAGCAAGGGCTCCGGCCACGGAGCGACCTTCACAGTGCGACTGCCCCGAGCTGCGCTCCGCGAGTCTCCACTCCCTGCGACTCCGAGCGTCGGTGCCGAAACGCCGCCGACCGAGGTGGCGTTCGAAGGGACCGACCTCTCGGGCGTTCACGTACTCCTCGTCGAGGACGACGACGACTCGCGCGAGCTCCTCGCCGCCGTCCTCACGAAGTGCGGCGCGCGCGTGACCGCCACACACTCGGGGCACGAGGCGCTCGCGCTCTTTGCTACGGACGTCCCGGACGTCCTCGTCTCCGACGTCGGAATGCCCGAGATGGACGGCTACACGTTGATCCGGCGTGTTCGAGCGCTCGACAGCGCGGCCGGACGCCGCGTCCCGGCGCTCGCGTTGACCGCCTACGCGCGCTCGGAGGATCGGCGGCGCGCTCTCGCGGAGGGCTTCCAGATGCACCTCGCCAAGCCGGCCGATCCGAGCGAGTTCGCCATGACCGTCGCGAGCCTCGCCAAGTTCTCCGCGATGGCGCGCTGAGATCCGCCGTGACACAGGTTTTCCTTCCCGCCGTCGGCGAGCTATAGAGACCCGATGCTGCAAACGCTCGTCACCGGAGGCACTGGATTCGTCGGGCGGGCCCTCATTCCTGCGCTCGTCGCCGCCGGGCACGAAGTCCGCGCGACGACCCGAGACACCTCGCGCGGCACCAAGGCTGCCCACGTCGAGTGGGTGCGCTGTGACGTGAACGAACAAGCGGACGTCGAGCGCGCTCTCGAAGGGATCGACGCCGCGTACTTTCTCGTCCACGGCATGGGCAGCGGGCAGCGCGACTATGCAGCCAAGGAGCGTCGGGCCGCTCGCCATTTCGCGGAGGCCGCGGCACGAGCAGGAGTCAAACGAGTCATCTACGTGGGCGGCGTTGCTCCTCGAGCGAAGCCTTCCGAGCACCTCAAGAGTCGCCTCGAGGTCGGAGCGATCCTGCGCGCCGGTGCGGTACCGACTCTCGAGCTGCGTGCGTCCATGATCATCGGCAAAGGTAGCGCCTCATGGCAGATCGTTCGCGATCTCGCGATGCGGCTTCCCGCCATGTTGCTTCCGGCGTGGACCGCGTCGCGCACGCGCCCGGTCGCCATCCAGGACGTGACGGTCGCGCTGGTGCGCGGGCTCGACCTCCCGCTTCCAGAGAGCGCTTGGTACGACATTCCAGGCGCCGAGGTGCTCAGCGGAAGAGAGATCCTCCTTCGGCTTGCAGCCCTGCGCGGGCGGAGGGTCCCCAGCATCCGCGTGCCGTTTCTCAGCGTTTCGCTCTCGTCATGGTGGCTGAAGCTGGTCACGCGCACTGATTTCTCGCTGGCCCGGGAGCTGGTGCTCGGATTCACCGACGACCTGCTGCCGCACGATGCGCGCTACTGGACGGAGATCGACTACCAGCCCAAGTGGACCTTCGACGCCTCGGCGCGCGCGGCGCTCCAGGAGGAGGTCACGGAGCGAAACGTGCGCGGCGTCGTCGGGAAGCTCGGCGAATCGGTGGTGCAGCTCATCGGCCCCAAGCTGGAGGGCTCAGCGGCACCGCGCTGAGCTCACGCGCCTCGGACGAAGCGAGTCCGCGCACCTTCACTCGGCTCGCCTCGACCCGTTC
>JAYSXP010000286.1:0-14359 GCA_043717125.1 Polyangiaceae bacterium
GTGAGCGGCGGGCTCGGCACCACCGGGCCGCCGGTCCGCCTCGGCGTCGCGCCGTCGATCGCGCTCATCCGCCTGCGCGCCGCGTGATTCGTAGACGTATCAGAGCTCGCGGCAGTTCTTCTCGTGGAGGTCGACCGACGTACCGTCCCACGAGAAGGCGCCCGAGAGCGCGCCGCAGACCTGCTCGAAGGAGTAGAGCAGCGTGCCGTTCTTGGCCGCGGCGAGGGTGGGCAGCGTGTAGCCCGTCTTGCGGACCGTGAGGAGCGTGAGCTTGCCCGCCGCGTCGCGCTTGAAGATGCCTATCGCGCCGTAGTCCATGTGGAGATCGGGCTTCGGTAGGCCGAGCTTCGCGGGGTCGTCGATGATCGTCGCGACGAGCAGCTCCGTCGACGCGTCCGGACGCCACGTCCAGAACTGGGTGACCGCGGGCTTGTACGTGATGGTCCCGCCGCCGGTCGGCGTCGCGCCGACCTTGTCCCTCATCGAGCGAAAGTCGTCGGGCAGGAGTACGACGGCCTTCGCGGCCGCGTCCGGCTCCAAGCGCCGCCCGACGAGGCTCGCGCCGCCGGCCGAGGCCTGGAGCGCGTTCTTGAACGAGGCGTCTTCGCGGAGACTCTCGAGATCCTTGTCGCTCTTCGCCTTCTCGAGCGAGACCACGGCGTTCGCCTCTCCGGCCGAGGCGGCGCGCGCGAGCTCGACGAACTGCGCGATCGCCTGCTCCCGCTTTCCGGTGAGCGCGAGGCCGCGCGCGAGATCGTAGCGCGCGACCACCAGCGACGGACGAACGACCACCGCCGCACGCGCATCGCGCGCCGCCTCCTCGTAGCTCTTCGCGCCGTAGCGCACGGAGCCACCGTCGACGAGCGCCGCAGCGAGCGCGCGCCGTGCCGCGAAGCACGTGTCGGCCCCGATCTCCTTCACGAGCGCGGCGAGCTCCGCGGTGCCGGCGGTGAGCGCAGGGTCCGTCGCCTTGGCGATCGCCTCGAGCCTCACCTTCGCAGGCGCGCTGACGACGCATGGCTTCGTCGGCTTGTCGCCGGACCACGACGGCACCTCGAAGGGCCCGGGGACGACCTGGCTCGCCTGCGGAGCGACCGACGCTTGCGAGACCGCGCTCGACGCTGCAGAAGCGTCGGTGGACGTCCCGCCCGACTTGTCACACCCGATCAGGACGAGAGCGGCGAGCGCGAACGCGAACCTGGTGCTCATGCGCGCACGCTCACTCGTCGTCGTCTTCGCCGATCGTATCCTCGAGCGGCACCCACTCCATGCGCGCGAGCGCCTTGCCGTCGCCGTAGAGGGCGAGCGGCGCGATACCGCGAAGGACCTCCTTCACTTGAATGGGCAGACCCACGACGGGTATCCCGGCGTTGGCCTTGAGACCGGCGGCGCTGATGGCGTAGTCGAGCAGCGAGGTGTGGACGGGCGGGTGCTCCTCGATGGGGGCATCCTCCGGGAGGTGCGCGGCGTCGCGAGCGGCAAGGAGCGCGTGGCGGAGACCGCCCATGTGGTCGACGAGCTTGTGCTCGAGCGCCTGCTGCCCGGCCCACACGCGGCCCTGGCCGACGGCGTCGACCTCCTCCTTTGTCATGTGGCGCCCCTCGGACACGCGGTCGAGGAACACGTCGTAGAACTGCTGCACCTTGTGGCGGAGCTCCGCGCGCTCGTCGTCGGTGAAGCCGCGGTAGAAGGACTCGGCGTCGGCGCGTGGCGTGGTCTTGCGAACCTCGACGTTGACGCCGATCTTCTGGAGCAGCTCGCTCATGTCGGCCTTGCCGTAGAAGATACCGATCGAGCCCGTGATGGTGAGCGGCAGCGCGAAGATCTGCTTGGCGGGCGACGCGATGTAGTAGCCGCCGCTCGCGGCGACGGAGCCCATCGACACGATGAGCGGCTTCTTCTCGGCGAGCTTCTTCAGCTCGCGCCATATGACGTCCGAGGCCATCGACGAGCCGCCGGGGCTCTCGATGCGGAGCACGACGACCTTGATGTCGTTGTCCTCGCGGAGCGCCTTGATCTCCTCGGCCATCGTGTACGAGCCGACGAGCTTCATGCCGAGCAGCGGCACGGTCTGCGAGCGACCGTCGATGATGTCACCGTCGACGTAGAGGAGCGCGATGCGCGAGCGGTTGCCGAAGTGCTTTGGCGCGACCTCCTCGGACGTGAACTTCTGATAGCCGACCTTGCGGCCGACGACGTCGCGGGTGACGCGCTCGAGCTCGTCGTCGAAGGCGTACCCGTCGACGAACTTGGCGTCGCGCGCCTCGCTCGCGACGAACGGGCCCTTCGCGGAGATCTCGCGGAACTTGTCCTCGGGGATGTTCCGGTAGAGCGCCATGTTGCGCGCGAACACCGCCTCGTATTGCCGGAGCATGTCCTCCTGATCGGCGCGTGCGACGTCGCTCGCGTGCTCGTTCATGAACTGCTCGGGCGCGCCCTTGTGCGCGCCGATGCGGACGAATTCGGCCTTCACACCGATCTTGCCGAGGAGCCCGGCGAGGTACACGTGCGTCGTCTTGAGGCCCGAGTAGCGGAGACCGCCCGCCGGATTGATGACGATGCGGGTCGCGCTCGCGCAGGCGTAGAGCGCCTTGGGCCCCGCATCCTCGAAGCTGCAGATGACCTTCTTGCCGTGCGCCTTGAGGACGCGGAACGCGTCGGCCAGCTCCTCGGCATGCGCGTAGGACGTCGCCGGCTCGGCGCGCATGATCATCGTGACGGCGACGATCCCGGGGTCCTCGGCGATCTTCCAGAGACGACGGAGCATGCGCACGTGGTTGCGCGTGCCCGGCGTGCTCTCCATGCGGATGCTGACGGCCATCTCGCTGCGCGGGACGCCGGGGCTCTGGTAGCCCGAGATCGAGGCCGTCGCGTACTCGCCGACGGAGGTGTCGCGACCGAGCCCGCTTCCAAAGAGCGCGCCGGCGCCGGCCGAGAAGGCGTTGAAGTAGATCTCCGCGCCGGCCGTGGCGAGGATGCCGCGCCGCGTGTCGTTGCCGATGTCGTTGGCCTCGACGTCACCGCGAATGCGCCCGACACCCGGCACGTCGATGCCGAGGACGGCACGCGGACGGAACTGATCGAGGATGTCGAAGTACTTCGCCTCGACGTCGAGCTCGAGCGCTCGGGTGCCGGTGGGCCGGAACGCGAGGCCGGCGACGAACGTGCGATCGAGGACCGGGTTCCCGTTCGGCGGCAACCGCTGCACGCTCGGGCCGTTGAAGTCGTGGGCGACGAGCGCGAAGCCGAAATGCGAGTTGGGTCGGTAGGAGGCACCCGCTGTGATGCCGAAGAGCCCCGCCGTGTAAGGGTTCGACGAGTAGGACCCCTGGATCGACCCGCCGATCGAGAACTGCGCGGAGGCCTGATAGCCGATGCCCCACGTCAGCCAGGTGTAGTCGAGGCCGTTGTACGGAAAGCCGGCTCCCTGAGCGCCCCCCGGAGGACTAATGTAGTCTACACGCAAACCGGTGGAGAGCCCCCAGGCTATTGGTGTCGCGAGGTCGAACGCGTGTCCGCACGCGACCCGGCGGGTGTCGGGACAGCGAACGCCCGTCCAGCGTAGCTCGGGGCCGGGCATGTTCCCGAGGTTGGCGGGGTTCAGGACGAGCGCCTCGGCGGAGTCCTCGGCGACGGCGCTACGGCCCGGCGAGAGGAGCCGCTCGGCGCGACCGGGAAACGGTTGGTCGGCGCGGGCGCTCGGCTCGGCGAAGGACGCCAGAGCGAGGGCCGTGCTGAGGGCAGCAAGGCAGCGAAGCCCGTGGCGGGTGATCTTCCTGTCGGTGTGCAGCACGGAGCCTCCTCTTTCACTCACACGAGCGTCGCGAGCTCACGGAGCGTCTCGGCTTCCGCGTCGAACGACTTTCGGACCTCACCGAGAATCAGCTTCTCGGCGACCTGGCGCACCAGCGGGACGCGCAGCTCGAGGGTGCCGATGACGGTGCGCCTCGTGCGCCCGCTATCGAGCTGCACGAGCTGGTAGGTGCCCTTCGCCGTGAAGAGCTTGCGCCACTCGGGCTTCACGTGAGGAAGGATCGTCCACTCCGAAAAATGCAGCTTGATGTCGTAGGTCGACTTCTCGTCCCACGCGCACATCTCCGGCGTCACGTACTTGGCCGCGAAGGCGGGGATCTTCACGTTCGCCCGGTAGCTCCAGAGCCGATCGAGCTGGAAGTTGGTGAGGACGTGCTCCTTCTGCGCAACGCTCTCGATGCTATGCAGGCGCTTCGACAGCTCCTGGAACAGATTCGGCGAGATCACCGCGAGCTCCAGCGCATCGAGCGGGATGTCGAACTCGTGGATGACCTCGAATTGCACGTTAAACCGGAGTCGAGCCTACATCATGCCGCGGGCTCGTGCGACCAACTCGATGGTGGCTCGGCGCTTCGCGAGCTCGTCGAAATCCTTGACGGGAAGGAAGCGTGAAGCGGCTCCGTCGCGGGAGACCTCGAGGTACGTCGAGGGCATCTGGGCCGTGATTTCCTGCAGAAGGCGCTCGAACTGGATGGCTGGCCGGCCGTCGACGTTCTTCTCGACCTCGAAGTACGTCCACGTGAGGGGGTGCTTCGCGAGCGGCGCGGCGCGCACCAGGAACGTGTTCGTATTGAACACGGAGACCGTGGTGGGGTCGAAATCGGGCGGGAGGCGGAACTCCTCAAGGACCTGGAGCTTCCCTTCCGCGTGGACAGGGATGCCGCCTTTGTCGCCCTCCTTTCGACAGACCTCGCACTGGACGTCGGTCCCCTTGTCGACCGCATCGAGGAACTGACCGAGGACGACAGCGTCGATCGAGGCGCCGAGGTTGTCGACGTTCGTGATCCACACGTACTTTCCGCCCGCATCGAGGAAGCGGTCGAGCAGGTGGCTCCGCCGGAGGGCGTCGACGAGATCGCCGTGCCCGGTCGCGTGCTCGCTCGGCTTGCCGTCGTCGCCGAGGAAGAGCGAGCCGTCGGGATTCAGTCGGAGCGAGAGGTTCTGGCGGAAGGCCGCGACGTGGGAAGGCGCGGCCGCCTTCGCGAGCGCATGGAGGATGTCGTCATGCGTGGCCTCGCTGGTCATGAGCCACAGCGGTACGGGCCGCGCGGCGCGCGCGCTCGCGGTGCGGTTCTCGGCGAGGCGCATCTCGAGGAACGTGTGTCCACCGGTCACCTCGGCCAGCGCCTTCACGATTCCGCCCATACGCGTGGCCATACCGCCGGCCATGGTGCAGAACGCGAGCTCCCCCTTTCTCATGGCTTGCTCGCCGCGCGAGCGAAGGCGCTCGTGCTCCGCGGTGCCCTCGGCGGGAAGCACGGCAACCTCGCCGGGCCGCGGCGCCTCGACCTTGCCTTTGACGGTGTTCCGGGTGCGCCGTCGGGTCGCTGCGTCACCTTCGCGGAGCGTCGCAGCAAGTGCAAGGAAGTGCTCCTGGTCGAAGCCCGCTCCGTTCAGTCGTTTGCGCAGGTCCGAATGGAGCGCGGAGAGGGCTTGGGCGAGGGGGTCCATCCGCGAATCATCGCCGTGAAAGGAGCGCGATGGAACAGGAAGCACTTCGCCCCGGGAAGCGTAGACTCTCTGGACGGGGAAAGTAGTGATGGAGATTCGTCTCTCGAGAACAATCGTCGGGCTCGCGCTCGCGGCCCTCGCGGTCAGCGGCGCGAGCGGCTGCGTCGTGAACGAGGCGGAGTTTCCGACGCGCGCCGTGGTCGTGAGCGGTCCTCCCCCTGCGCCCGTGCGCGAGGAGCGTCCCGCCCCGCCCGGCCCGCAGGCAGTCTGGGTTGGCGGCTACTGGCACTGGACCGGGATGCAGTATGCATGGATTCCAGGTCACTGGGATGCACCGCCTCCCGGCGCCACGTGGAACGCGCCCGTCTACACGGCCCGTGACGGCCGGTACTTCTACGAGAGCGGGAGCTGGAAGCCGGGCGAGACGCGCAACGCAGTGCGCTAGCTAGGCAGCCTCGCGGGCGGGCCGCGCGCGCCCGGACACGGCTGTCGTTCTGGGTCGGTCCGCGTGGCTCGCTCCGCCCCGCGCCACCGGCTCCATTGCGCGAGAAAACGCGCTAGAATCGAGGGAACCGCAGGTTGTGTGCGGTGTCCTTCGATCTCGGTCCCGCCGATCCCGCTCGATCCCCGCATGCGTCCCTGGCTCCTCGTCATCCCGATCCTCGCGCTCGCGGCTGCCCCACCGGCCGTCGCGCAGCGTCGTGGCGTGGCGCCGGTGCTGCACGAGCCGATCCCCGCCGACGCGCGCGAGGATGTGGCTCTTGCGGTCTCGCTCGACGGCGACATCCCCGCCGCGATCAACACGCCGCGTGGGCTCGTCCAGGCGCCCGACCCGGCGCGACCCGTCAGCAGCGGCGAGAGCCCGTACAACCACCCGCCCGGCGATGCGCGCGACACGTCGTTCCATCCCGATCGGGATACGCGACGCCCGGACGTCCTTCCTTACGACGACCCCTTCTCGCCCTCGACGGCGCCGTTCAAGCGGCTCACCGCCTTCGACACGGTAGATGCATCCTACACGCTTTCCGTCCGCGACGCGCACACCACGCCGCTGCCGGTGATGCCCACGCCCACACCGGACGCGACCGAAGAGCAGTTCTACGCGGATATGGTCGTCGACCTCGCCGCGGGCCAGAAGGTGCGGATCCCGAGCGTCGGGCCGGGCGCGCGCGTGCTCCGTGCGCGCGCGGGCGTCGGCACCCAAGACGTGCGCTTTCAGCTCTACAAGGACGGCGCAGAGAACTGGTTCATCGAGGCGGAGTCCTCGACGCGCGCACGCGTGGTGATGGAGACGTCGATCACGCGCGCCGCGTTCGGCGGGGACTTCGGCAATCCGTCCTGGGCGGAGCTCTTGCCACTGCCGGCGCTCCCGCAGACGGTGCAGCGCTCCGCGAACGAGGTGGCCGCGAAGATCGGCGTATCGAGGCGGCTGTCCCCTCGCGACGATGTCACGAAGCTCGTCTCGTACTTCCGGAGCTTCACGGAGTCCGAGGATCCACCCGCGCAGTCGCGCGACATCTACCTCGACCTCGCGCTCTCGCGGAAGGGCGTCTGCCGGCATCGCGCCTTCGCGTTCATGGTCACCGCGCTCTCCCTCGGCCTCCCCACGCGCATGATCACCAACGAAGCGCATGCGTGGGTCGAGCTCCACGACGGGCGCCTCTGGCGGCGCGTCGATCTCGGTGGCGCCGGCACGACGCTCCACGATCCGCTCTCGAACAACGTCCCGTACGACCCTCCCCCCGATCCTTTCGCATGGCCGCAGGGCGCGACGCGCGGCGACGACCTCGCCGATCGCGCGAGGCGCGCGCGAGCAAGCGCCCCCATGACGCCGTCGGGTGCGCCGTCGTCATCGCCGGCGGTCTCGCCGCTCAGCCCCGCGAGCGCGAGCCCGGCAGGCAGCGCGGGCCCCAACGGCGGCGATCCGAACGGCACGGGCGGCGGCTTCGGCTCGAACGGTGCGCTCGGCGGCGTGAAGTCCTCCTCGCAGCCAGACGATCGCCCTCCGTCCATCGTGACGATGTCCCTCGCCGGCGCCGACGCCCATCGCGGCGCAGCGCTGAAGGTGCGCGGCCAGATCTTCGCCGACGGTGAGCCGTGCGGCCACGTCACCGTCGAGATCGTGATGCATAGTCGTCAGCAGGGCAACGTCGCGATCGGCCAGCTCGCGACGGACGAGCGCGGCGCCTACGACGGCGCGATCGTCCTGCCCTCCGCCGTGCCGCTCGGCGACTACGACGTCCAGGCACGGACGCTCGGCGACAAGCGCTGCGGAACGGGGTTCTCACGATGAGTGACGCCTTCGTCCCGTTCCTTTACGAGCTCCGCGCGCGCAAGGTGAAGGTCGGCGCGCAGGAGGCGGTCGCGCTCGCAAAGGCGCTCGGCATGGGCCTGCACGACAGCTCGCTCGATGGCTTCTATCACCTCGCGCGCGCCATCTGTGTGCACCGCGAGAGCGACCTCGACAAGTTCGACGAGGCGTTCCTCGCGCACTTCAAGGGCGTGACCACCGAGAGCATGGAAATCGTTTCCGGGCTCGAGGAGTGGTTGAAGGACCCCGCCAACCGCAAGGAGCTCTCCGACGACGAGCTCGCCGCACTCCAGTCGATCGACATGGAGGCCCTGAAGAAGCTCTTCGAAGAGCGGATGAAGGAGCAGAAGGGCAAGCACCAGGGCGGCAGTCACTGGATCGGCAGTGGCGGTACGAGCCCGTTCGGACAGCAGGGCACGCATCCGTCGGGGCTCCGCGTGGGCGCGCAGGGCGGCGGGCGGAGCGCGATGGGCATCGCCGACGCGCGCAAGTACAGGCCGTATCGCTCGGACATCATCCTCGACATCCGGCAGATCGAGGTCGCCTTGCGAAAGCTCCGCGCATTCCAGCGCGAAGGGCAGCAGGACGAGCTCGACATCGACGGCACGATCGACGCGACGGCCAAGAACGCGGGCGAGCTCGAGATCGTCGTGCGTGCGCCGCGCAAGTCGAACGTGCGCGTTCTCTTGCTGATGGACGTCGGCGGCTCGATGGATCCTCACATCGAGGTCGTGTCGCGCCTGTTCTCTGCGGCGAAGCGCGCATCGAACATCCGCCAGCTGAAGACCTACTATTTCCACAATTGCGTCTACGGGCGCGTCTACGAGACCGATCGCTTCAGCGAGCCGCAGTCGCTCGACGATCTCCTCCACGAGCTCGGCCCTGAGTGGAAGCTCGTGATGGTCGGCGACGCTGCGATGCATCCTGCCGAGCTGCTCGGCGCAGGCGACTACGAGTATCACGCGACGGGGCACCACGGCCCGCCGCAGACGGGAATGAAGTGGCTCACGAAGCTCGCCGATCACTTCCGGCGCTTCGCGTGGCTCAATCCGGACCCGCCTTCGTACTGGCGCGGCGGCACGGCGGAGCCGATCGGAAAGGTGTTCCCGATGTTCCAGCTCACGCTCGACGGCCTGAGTGACGCCATCACGCACCTCTCGAAGGGCGACCTCCGGCGGAAGTAGCTACTTGCCGAGCGAGTCGCTGAGCGTCGTGACGTTCTCCTTGCCGGCGGGCACCGTGATCGACGCGCCCTTGAAGTCGCTGCCGATCGGCTCGTAGGCGCCGCCCAGGCACTGCGCCAGGAAGATCTCCGCGACGGCGTTGAACGACGTGCGGTTCTGCGGCCGTGCGAAGCCGTGGCCCTCGTCGGGGTAGACCACGTACGTGACGGGGATGTTCTTCGCCTGCATCGCCTTCACGATCTGATCGCTCTCGGCTTGTTTCACGCGCGGGTCGTTCGCGCCCTGCCCGATGAGCAGCGGCTTCGTGATGCGGTCCACGTGGGTGAGCGGTGACACGGAGAGCAGGTACTTCCTTCCCTCCTCCGTCCGGTGATCGCCGATGCGCTTCGTGAAGCTCTCGACCTCGGACTCCCAGTAAGGGGGGATCGCCTGCAGGAGCGTGACGAGGTTCGACGGACCGACGATGTCGACGCCGCACGCGAACACGTCGGGCGTGAACGTGAGCCCGACGAGCGTGGCGTAACCGCCGTAGCTCCCGCCGTAGATGGCGACCTTGTCCTTCTGCGCGATCTTCTCGGTCACCGCCCAGTTGACGGCGTCGAGGAGGTCGTCGTGCATCTTCGCGGCCCACTGCTTGTCAGCGGCGTTGACGAACTTTTTTCCGAAGCCCGTCGAGCCTCGGTAGTTCACGCTCAGCACGGCGTACCCGCGGGACGAGAGCCACTGATGGCTGGCGTTGAGCGAGTACGAGTCGCGACCCCACGGTCCGCCGTGAACGAGCAGCACCAGCGGGAGCGGGCCCTTGCCTGCGTCCGGCTTGCCGTGCGGGGCGGACGCATCGGCCTCGCGCGGCAGGGTGAGGTAGCTGACGAGATCGAGCCCGTCGCGCGACTTGAGGATGACGGGGTTCATCTTCGCGAGCTTCTTGTCCTCGAGCGCCTTCACGTTCGTGAACAAGAAATCGAGCTTTTTCTTCGAGCGATCGTAGAGCCAAAACTTGAGCGGCCCGTCGCTCACCGTCGTGGAGACGACCCACTTCGAGTCATCGAGCGCGCGGCTGAGCAGGCGCACGTCACCGGGCGCGGACGTCTGGATGACGTCGAGGTCAGCGCGGAGTGTCGGGTCGAGCGCGTGCCACCGCAACCGGTCGTACGTCGCGACCGCAGCCTGAACCCGCTTGTCGGTGGGGTGCTGGACGATGTCGCTCACGTCGGCCTGTCCGTCGTCGAGGAGCACCTTCGTCTTCTTCGACGCGAGGTCGAGCTCGACGAGCGCAGCGACGTCGCGGCCGCGGCTGTCGGCGAGGTACGCCTTGCCACCGCTCTTGTCGAAGCCAAGCACCTGCGTCGTGAGCGAGTCCTCGTGGGGGACCGTGCCGAGCTCACGGAAGCCGCTCTTTCCATCAGGCTCCATCATCGTGAAGCCGCCGTCCTTCTCGGGCTTCATTCCGATGCGGACCTTGAAGTCGTGATCGACCGCGAACGAGGCGAAGCCGTCGTTCTGCTGCACGAGCTTGCGCTTGCCGGTCGCGATCTCGACGCGATAGAGATCGTGGAAGCGCTTGTCGCGATCGTTGATCCCGACGAGCACCTCAAAGGGGATCCGATGACTGAGCTCCTCGATGCGCGCCTGCGCGCCTTCGAGCGGCGTGAGGTCCCTGTCGGCGCCGCTCTTGAGGTCGACGGCGTGGAGATGCCAGTTCTCGTCGCCGTCCTTGTCCTGCATGTAGAGGACGTGGTCGTTCGTGAAGGCCCAGCGGTAGGTGCGGATGCCGCGCTTCTTGTCCTGGGTGACGGGCTTCGCCTTCGAGAGATCGGACGCCGGCGCGACCCAGACGTTGAGGACACCGTCGACGCTCGAGAGGTACGCGATGCGCTTGCCGTCCGGGCTCAGCGTCGGCATCGCGTGGTCCGGGTTCGCGAAGAGCGCGCTGCGTGGGAGGAGCGTAGCGTCGGCGCGGGGCGGCTCCTTCGGGGACGCGAGGACCTTTGGCGCAGGCGTTCCGAGCGTCGCGAAGACGCTCTGCTTCTTACCGGCGACAGGAGGCGAGGTCGGCGCACCTCCGCAGGACACGGCGAAAAGAACGATTCCGGCGGCAGCGAGGAGGCGACGCATGGCAGGCCGCTTACCGCGACCCTGCGTTCGCGTCATCTGTGGCTGATCTAGGGGAACTGAAGCCAATGAACGCAAGTTGAAGACAAGAAACCACTTGCGCACACACGATCGCGGTGTCAGAAGTCGGCCTGCGTCGCGAAGGACCCGAGCGGGTCAATCGCGCGAACGGTGTCCGGGTCGAGATCCGGGGGCCCCACCGACGAGCGAGCCGTTTGGCCGTGAGTCGATGCCGAATTGCAGAAAGGAAGTCCGGAGCTCGAAAGAAAATGATCCGCCACATCAGCGCGCTTGCCGCCATCGTTTGTCTGTCCCTGTCCACCGTCGCTTGCGCGGCACCCACGGACGAGGCTGACTCGACGCAAGCCGAGGAGACGTCCGAAGAGCTCGTCTCCAGAAGCGCGTACTTCGAGACCTTCCAGGGGCTCGACGGTCACTACTACTTCAGCATGACGGCCGAGAACGGCCAGAACGTGCTCCGCTCGCAGGGCTACACGAAGCTCGCGTCCGCTCAGGGTGGCGTCGCGTCCGTGCTCGCGAACGGCAACGACAAGCGCCAGTTCGAGGTCAAGCAGGCCTCCAACGGTGACTTCTACTTCAACCTCCGCGCGGCCAACGGCGAGATCATCGGCACCAGCGAGCTGTACGCGTCGAAGTCGAACGCTACGCTCGGCGCGCGCACCGTTCGCTCGCTCGTCCGACTGAGCCGTGATGCGTCGCAGGCCGCACCGCGCCGCGAGAGCTTCGAGATCTTCAAGGGCGAGGACGGTAAATCGTACTTCCACCTTCGCGCCGGCAACGGCGAGATCATGCTCGGTTCGCAGGGCTACACGGCCGTTGCGAGCGCGCGCGGCGGCATCGTCTCCGTCCTCGCGAACGGCTCGAACGCGTCGAGCTACGAGGTCTTCGAGACCGAGGCAGGCGACTACGCGATCCGTCTCGTCGCCGCGAACGGCGAGGTCATCGCCCGCGGCGAGAGCTACTCGTCGAAGTCGAACGCGACGCGCGCCGTCAGCCATCTCACGCAGGTGCTCGCGGGCAACGTCAAGACGACGGAGCCGTGAGCATCAGGCCACGTCGGGCGTGCCGACGCGCTCGAACTCGCCGCTCGCGGTGACGTTCGCGTAGTAGAGCGGCTCGCGGACTTCGCAAAAGTCCGCGAGCATCGCCTTCGCCTCGGGCTCGAGGCAGTAGAAGGAGACGCCGATGCCCGGCGGCTGGACGTTGCCGTCGAGCTGATCGCCGCCGTTGGTCTGCCACTGCACGACGCCGAGCACCTCGAGCAGCTTGCCGTTCGGGAGTGTGAAGCCGAGCATCACCTCGACGCCGATCGGCATCGCGCGCTGCGTGACGACGAACATGCCGCCCGCGGAGAGGTCGGCCGTCGTCGCGGTGAAGCGATGCGCGGCGCCCTCGACCTCCACCTCGACCTCGATCGGCAGCCGTGCCGCGCACCTTCGCTCACTGGCCGCGGGGCGGCGGCGGATGAGCGTCAAAGGCTCATCGTGGGAGAAGACAACGAGGTCGAAGGCCGCCATCGTGACTTCTGGGTGCAGAACCGGTGCCGCGATCCGGCGCCGTGATCTCGGGCGGTTAGCGTGCGTCTTGCGGTCACTCGACCGCCCAGCCCCCCGATCTTCGGCCTGCTGAACGACCAGCGCGCGGGAGGGACGGGCACTCACCTGTGCCTACGCACGAGGCTAGAGCCGGACGTCGATGTACACGCCGCGGCGGAGCTCGCTGAGCCACAGCTTGCGCTGCCGCTCCGTCGCGTCGACGAACGAGCGCTCCATCATCTGATCCTTCACCTGGTCGTACGGCGGGATCTGCGGCTGCGCGCTCGCGAGCTGAACGACGAGAACGGCCGAGTTACCCATCGGGTCGCGGAACTGGATCGGTACGGCCGTCTCTCCGGGCTTCAGTGTGCTCGCCGCTTGCTGGAGCTCCGGGAAGAGCATCGACATCGGAACCGGCCCGCGGGAGCCGCACGTGTTCTTCGTCGTCGGATCCTGGCTGTAGTTCTGGACCAGATCGCAGAAGTCATCGCCGCGCTTCGCGCGCATCGCGAGCTCCTGGCCGAGCGTCTCGATCGCAGCGGCAGTCTGCGCGGTGGAGCCGGGCGGAACCTGGAGCACGATGATCTTCAGGTCGACGGGGTGCTGCTGCTGCACCTCCTTCTGCCAGCGACCGTAGGCCGCGCGCGCGTCCTGCTCGGTCACGCGAACGCGACCGCGGACGCGCAGCTGAATCAGCTTGCCCTCGAGGACCTGACGGCGAATCTCGTCGCGGTAGTCCTGTTCGGTGAGACCCTGGCGCTTCGCCTCGTTGATGACGTCCTTCGGCTGGAGCTTCGTCTGCGAGGCGACCTGGCGGATGCCGTTGTCGACCTCCTCCGGAGAGACCGTGATGCGAGCCTTGTCCGCCGCGCCCTCTTCGAGCCGCTCGTCAACGAGGCGGTTCAGGAGCTCGCGAAACATCTCGCTCTCCTGCGCCGCCTGCTGCGTCGGGTTCGGCGTGCTCGCGGCGATGCGCCAGAGATGGGGACGACCACGGAGCCGCAGCTCGGAGAGCAGGATCGGCCGCTCACCGACGACCGCGACGATGCGCTCGACGATGGAGGCCTCGGCCGGCCGAGCCGCCGCGAGGCCGGCGAGGAGCGCCGCACCGGCGAGCACGGTCCCGAGGCTTCCGGTTTTGGGGGCTGTCGCGCGAATCACGCCCGTTTCTTATCACCTCCGGGGCCCGCGGGAAGAGGTCTATCCTCCGCGTCTTCACGAAGGAGCGAATCGCCGTGCTGTCGGCACGGGGGGGACGATCGTGATGGCCCGAACGGCCGCCCGCGTGACGTCGTCCAGAAGTACAACGAGTTGCTCCGCCACTCGAACGACCACCAGTTCCCGTGAGCCCGAAACGACGAAAAGCCGCGTGCCCTGAGGGACGCGGCCTTTGTCGTTCGGATCGTGAAGCGATCAGCGCTTCGAGTACTGGAAGCGCTTGCGGGCGCCGGGCTGACCGTACTTCTTGCGCTCCTTCTTGCGAGCGTCGCGGGTCAGGAAGCCAGCGCGCTTGAGCACGCTGCGCTTCTCCGGGTCGAGCGCGATGAGCGCGCGCGAGATGCCGTGGCGCATTGCCGAGGCCTGCGCGGAGTGGCCGCCGCCCTTGACGGTGGCCCACACGTCGAACTGGTCGAGGGCCTCGATGAGCTCGAGCGCCTGCTTCATGACCATGATCGAGGTCTCGCGCTCGAAGTACTGGTCCGCGGGCTTGT
>JAYSXP010000287.1:0-4958 GCA_043717125.1 Polyangiaceae bacterium
CGATCCTCCTCGACCGAGAGCCACCGAAGCCGCCGGAGAAGAAGCCCGCGGGTGCGACGCTGCTGTCCCGTGGACCGATCCTCACTGCGGGCATCGAGCTTCCGGAGGCCGCGCGTACGGCCGTGGCGCGCGCGGCGTTCGCGACGACCTACCGACTTGGCAGCGTTCGCGACGCGAAGGCGGTGTGCTCGGGACGGCTCGAGCAGGTCGCCGACCTCGCGCGGATCGTCGCGGACGATCCGACCGCGCCTGCGCTGACGGACGCCGGACCTTCCGCGCTCGCGGAGGCCACGTTCGAGCGCGGCGAGCACAGCGTCGCGGCGATCGTCACGCTCGACGCGGCCTGCGCACCGGGAACGCTCTGGGCCGTGCCGCAAGGCGCGCCCGAGCCGACGGCGCTGCCGACGCCCAAGCTCGACGGCGTCGCGACGAAGCGGATCGAAGCGTCGCTCGCGGCGAGCCACGAGCCGTATCGCGCGCTGCCCAAGGGAAAGGGATGGTCGGAGCGCTTCGACGCCATCGGAATAGGGCAGGACCGCGCGTGGGTCGTCGCGGTCCACTCAATGCCAGGGACTCCCACGCAGGTGTGCGCTCTCGTCGATGTGACGACGCGCCCGCCGAAGGCCATCGCCGCGGGGAATCTGTGTCCGGAGTCGCTCGAAGGCGCCACGGCCTTCGAGGGAAAGCCCGTGATGTGGTTCGCGCAAGCGCTGGCGCGAGTCGAGGACGCCGACCTAATCGTCGAATACTTCCCGACGGCAGCGACCGGCACGTACGGATCGCCGTGAGGCGCGTCTCGGTCAGCCAGCCGTGCGCCGCTGCATCCTGGCTCGCTCCTAAGACAATTCTCATGCGCATAAAGCCGAATGGGGCGGGGACGTGCGACAGCGTCGTCCGCGGCACCGGCCACAAGCTTCAGGTGCAGAAACACCTCGAGGGAGCGTCAGCCTTCGAATCGGAACCACGCATCGACCTCGACGCGCATCGTCCGATCTCGATGGTCCACGTCGCGCGAGCTGGCCACCCATCGGATGTTGAAACGATCGTCTCGATGCGCGAGGACATCGACGGTGACATCCCAGAGGTCTTCGTGCTCCCAGTAGTAGAAGCGGTTCCAGAGATCACGCCTCGTGTTCGTACGCCAGCGGGTCACCGCAATCTCGCTTCCGACGAGGTTGGGCATGTCGTCGAGGTCGATGTGTGACGGGAGGAGCGCGAACACCTCGGCATTCGGTTGCGCATTTGCGTCCGAGATGTCGTTGGCCACCGCGGAGGCCGTGCGCTCGCCACACCGCACCTCCAGGCAGAAGAAGATCTCGTCCGAGTCGTCCGCCTCGTCCAGGCGCATCACCGCCGACATGACGGCAAAGCGCTCTTCGGCGTCGCCTCGGTCAAGCCTCAGAGTGCCAGGTTCGTCGAAGGGCATGTGCAGGACCATAGCGCGACCTCGCGCGCGCATCGCGGTAGCCGCTCGGCAAGCCCGTTGGGAGGTCACGACGGGCGACTGCCGCTACCAGCTTCGGGCCGTCATGGCCGTGGCGCTGGCCCCTGGAAAGCGTCGCCTGCTGACGCCTACGACGCCCGCTACCGTCGGAAAAAGGATTGAGTACAGTCATCGGCGATGAGCCACACCATTCTCGTGCCGAAGAGGAAGTTGAAGCGGTTCGGCGCGGCGGCGCCGGCGAACGCGACGCTAGCGACTGTCGCGGGGCTCGTGTTCGCGAGCCCGGACGGCGGCGCGGCGCTCGCCGCTGGCGACGAGGTGCTGGTCGCCTGCACCGGAGCGGCTCGCGGCGTCTCCGTGGTCGGCAACGACGAGGGCACGGCCGTCCGCATCTTCACCGCATCGTCCCGGGCTGACATCGACCTCGCCATCCAGGCGGTGCTCGCGCTGATGGGCGCCGGCCGTGGGAAGGCGGTCATCAACGAGGACGATGAAGAGTTCTCGAGCGCCGCGGAAATCGACGCCCGGTACGATGACGACTTCCGGAGCGCATACGTGCGCTGGGGTCCCATCGCCCTCGCCGAACAGGCGCTCGCGGAAGACTCGAGCCTCCTCCTGACCGGCCCGTGGAGCGAGGTCTCGATGTCGGCCGCCGAGCTTCGGACCCTCCGCGAGGCGAACGACGACGACGACGGCTTCGCCGCCGCGGTCATCGAGCATCTCGTCACCATCCAGGCCCGCGCCCGCCCGCTCCACGCCGCGTTCGCGAGCGGCGCCCCCACCGCCCTCGAGGGAGACCCCACGAGGGCCGCCGGCGCGGTGGCGGCATGGATTGCGAACGAGCCGCGCACCGCGGACCCCTCCCGGACATGGAGGCTCGTGGCCGCGCTGCCCGAAGCGGTCCTCGCCGAGCCGCGGCTGCTGAGGACCGCGCTTCTCATTGCCGCGGCGGCGGCGGCGACGGACGCGGACGCGGGTCCCCTTCGGACCCTGGCCGTACGCGTAGCGGCGGCCGATCCGGAGTTCGCGGGCAGCCTCGGCGACGTCGCGCACGTGTTCGCCCAGGAGGGCCAGTTCGCTCAGGCGCTGGCCCTCTTCGACGTCGTGATGGCTCTCCCCGCCCTCTCCACCGCGACCGTCCGCGTCGCGACGGGGGCGCCAGGCGCCATCGAATCTCGACACGAGGAGGTCGCCGCGCAAGCCACGTGGGTATGCAACGCGACATGGGCGGTCCAGTCCGACAACAACAAGCAACCGGTCGACCCGGTTCGCGCGCGCCGCTACCTCACGCAGGCCGCGCCGTTCGCGCCCTCGAACCCGCCCATCTTCTACAACCTCGCTTGCATCGCGCTCGAGCTCGGTGATCCCGACGCGGCGCTCGGCTACGTGGCGAAAGCCAAGCAGCACGGCTTCCCGAACATGGCTGGGATCGCCGCCGATCCCTTGTTTGCCTCTCTGCGTGCCCACCCGCGCTGGACCGACGCGTTCGCGGGCCGGCTCTGACCTGGAGCCGCGGCGACAAATCGTGTGCTCGCGGCGCCGAGATCGCCGAACATAAAGTCATGATGATGTTCGTCGCAAGTGACGCGCTAGCCACTCTCGTCGGCAAGGCTCCGCTGTCGCGGAGAGACGTGTTCGACATCATGTGGGCTTACATCGAGGCTCACGGACTTTGGAGCAAGAACAAGATGACGTTCAAGCCAGATCGAAAGCTGGCGAGCATTCTTGGCCTCGGCGCACCGTCGAGTGTGTCGAGATTCGAGCTTCCCGACCTCGTCAACAAGCAGCTGCAGCGAGCGACGCCGCCAATTCCCCGCTCGAAGGCGGCGACGAAGGCGAAGACGGTCAAGACCAAGGTCTCTGCCCCCGCCCATGCTCGCACGAGCGACGAGCTCCTCGGCGCCGCCGTCGACTTCGACGGCGCCCAGATCTTCGTCGTGACCGACCTCGAGAACGCGCGCGCGTGGCGCGGTACGTCGAACGGCAAGGGCGACGCGGCCGCCGGCTCGGACTGGGCCGCCGGCTTCGCCGCGCTCTACGGGCACCCCCCGGACGAAGATCACGAAGTCGACGTGGCCGCCGTTGCCGGACGAACCGGCAAGCCGGCCGTCGATCTCGTCGCCTTCGGCGACGCAGGATGGGTCCACGTGTTCGGCGGATCGCCGAGTCTCGCTCTCGTCGACGGAACGTACGACGACGAGCACAAGGTTCGCTCCCGAGCCGGTACCAAGGAGAGCGTTCCCACGCAGGCGGAGTTCACGAAGTACGTCGCGTCCCCGCCGGCGCCCAAGGCCAAGCGCCTTCACTCGATCAAGATCACGTCGGGCTGGTTGCTCGTGATGTCCGCCACGGCGTCCTTCGCGAAGCTGAAACCGAAGAAGGACGTCTCCCGCACCAAGCTCGACGGCGTCGACGTCGTTCAGGTGGACGACGACCTCGGCGGGCGCGCCCTTCTCGTGCGCATGCCGAAGGGCCGCTACGACTTGATTGCCGAGCGTGAACGAAAGGGCAAGTGGGGCTCGGCGCAGCGTCTGCTCGTAGTGCCTGCCTGATCGCGATGCGTCGCGGTGAAGCGGTCGGCGACTCTCGCCGCGACATCGGTTCCCTGAAGAGGCGGCCGCTCACTGGCAATCATCTCGGACTCGCTCGAGTACATGCCGCACGTCCGCTCCGACGTTGTCCGCTGGAACTTGCCTCTCGCGGACGGCGTATCTGGCGTGAGATAAAACAGCCGATGGCCGCCCAGCAGATGAAGGACCTCGCCGAGGAGCTCGCCGCCGCGCACGGGCTCGATTTCTCGCTCGCGTCCCTCGCCGCGTTCGAGAAGCTGGTCAAGAAGCACCAGCGATCGCTCGACGACGCCGCGACGACGCGGTGGGGGGCGTATCTCGGCGAGACGATCCGGCGTTCCCGCCCCGACGCCGTGCGGTGGGCGGACTTCGCGACCGCGGTGCGCGAGATCCCGTCGGTGGCGACGGTCGGCGAGGCCAGCGAAACGGCGTTCGTGCTGATCGTCGGGACACGCTGCTGGTTCCCGATGGTGAAGCTCAACAAATTCGTTGCGAAGGGCGCGGCCGACAGTCCCGCGGCGTTCGCCAGGGTCGCGATCGGGTCCGCATCGCCGGCGGTCGCCGCCGCCGCCTTCGATCCCTCGGCGATTGCCGAGGCCGACGCGCGCTACGTTCGCGGCTTCTTCGCCAAGCCTTCGGTGGAGACGCTCGACGCGCTGTCACACGCGCGCACTCACCTGCGGCACGACGAGGTCGTCTACCTGCTCCGCGAAGCGAACGCGCGGCCTGCCGCGTTCTACCCGTTCTTCGGGATGAAGGCGGAGGGCCGATTCGAGGTCGGCCTCGCCGCCGCAGGCCAGGTCGCCAAGCTGTTCGACTACCAGCTCGCCGACTTCGCCAGCGAGGCGACGACGCTCGCCACGATGCTCGCGAGCCCCGACAAGCTCGTGCGCGGCAACGCGGCGTTCGTCCTCGGTCGCTATCACTTCGGCGCCGGCGATCGG
>JAYSXP010000288.1:0-14308 GCA_043717125.1 Polyangiaceae bacterium
GAAGGTCCGGGCGGAACGTTCATCGGCATGGGCGACAAGAGCGGGAAGATCACGTCCGTCGTCGGCAACGACGGGTCCTTCCCTCCGCCGCCGGCCTTCATGTCGAGACCGCCGAAGCCGGCGCCGTCGCGACCTTCGAATGCTCCGCCGGTGCCCCGCCCGCGCCTGCCGTCGAATGCCGGAAATCTAGGCACATCAAGCGTGCCCGCCCCGCTCATCTCGCCGCTGCCCGGCGTGCTCGTGGGAGGACCGCGCGAACCGCTCGGGCCGAGCCACGCACCCAATCCCACGGCGATCATGCGCCGGATGCCGACGCCCGATCCGGTGGGCATTCGTAGCTCGCGACCGGACAGCGGCGAACGCCAAGAGGGAAGCATTCCCGCCTATGGCAACACGCTCAACCTCGGCGCCGAGGAGAGCTACTCCGACATCGACCCGCGCGATCTCGGGATGCGACCGAAGAGCACCCTCGCCGTCTGGCTCATGGCGGTGCTCCTCGCTGCCGCTGCGCTCGGCGGCATCGCCTTCTTTGCCGTGAAGCGCGGCCCGCTCGCCGATGCGAACGGTGGAGCGCAGGGCCCTGGCGAACCAGGCATTCCTGCCACGTCGCCGACTTCAGCGACGCTCGCGCCGCCTCCGCAGCCGACCGTCATGCTCCCCTCGACCGCGGTCATCAGTCCGCCGCCGGCTCCCTTCGATGCCGGCGTCACTGCACGCGAAGCAGGCAGCCCGACGCCGACGGTCGTGACCCCGACTCCGCCCGCGCGAGCCGGCGGTTTTCCGTTCCGGCCGCCGTTTGGAGGTGGCGGGCACGCTCCTCGCAACCCCAGCCGTCCCACGACACCGACGGGCGACACGCCGACCGTCAGCGATCCGCCGAGGCCTCCGCCGGCCGGGCTCGCGCCGGATCCGTTTGGCACTCCCGACTGACGTAAACTGAGGAAACACGATGGCACGTATCGAGGAAGCGACCCTCTTCAGGCCCGACTCCAAGCTTCAGTTCCCCGGCGCGCCGCGCGGTGGGGGCGGCGGAGGCGGCGGAGGAGGAGGTCGCAGCAACGAGGAGGACGACGGGCCGAACATCGCGCTCGGCGCCCGCGTCGGAGAGGCCGCGCGCTCCGCGAAGCGCCGCAAGGGACTCTCGTTCGTCGTGATGATGATCTGCGGCGCGTTGACCGTGCTCGGCGCGATCTTCGCCCCGCGCAGCTTCGAGGTGGACTCACGCGTCCTTGTCCAGAAGACCTCCTCACTCACGGGACCGCAGCAGCAGTACGTGAGCCCAGAGGAGATGCGGAACCTCGCTCGCGAGTACGAAGAGCAGGTCATGGCGAGGGACAACATCCTCTCCATCGTGAAGCAGAAGAACCTCGTCGCCCGCTGGGACGACATGCGGCAGCCGCACCGTCGCCTCATCGACAAGATCAACCGCAAGCTCGGCAAGGCGGCGCCGTCCGACGACGAGAAGTTCGAGGCGCTCGTCTCGAACATCGAGCACCGCATGAAGGTGTGGGTCGACGCGACGACGGTGACCGTGAAGCTCGAGTGGTCCGAGCCGCAGTCCGCCCGCGATATCGTCGACGCCGCGGTGAAGAACTTCCTCGACGCGCGCTTCCAGTCGGAGGTCGGCGTCATCCCGGCGCGCCTCAAGATCCAGGAGAGCTTCGTCGCTCAGGCGCACAAGGACCTCGAGTCCGCTGCGAACGAGCTCGTTCGCCTCCAGAAGGCAGAGAACCCGGCCAGGAGGATCAACCTGCTCATCCCCCAGCTGCCGCAGGGTGTGAACGACAAGCCCGTTCCCGTCGACGCGGACCCTGCGCTCAAGGCGAAGCTCGACGGCGTGCGCGGTCAGATCCAGAACGCGCAAGCGGCGAAGCAGCAGCGCCTCGCGGAGCTGAACCAGCAGCTGATCGAGAAGCAGCAGACCCTCGCGCCCGGTCACCCCGAGGTCATCGGCCTCAAGCAGACGATCGCAGCGACGGAGGCCTCGCAGCCCAACGGCCTCGCCAGCCTGAAGGCGCAGGAGCAAGAGATCTTGAACGAGATGGCGCAGCAGCAGGCGAAGGCGCAGGCTCGGGCCGCCGAGCCCAAGCCCGCGCCGCGTGCGTTTGCGCCCGCCCCTACCGCCGCGCCTCCGCCGGAGGTCATCGCGGCGAGCGCACCCAAATCCGTGCAGGATGCACAGGTTCGATTCGACACCGTCACCGCGACCTACCAGACGCTCGTGAAGCAGCTCCAGGAGCTCCAGGTGCAGATGCAGGAGCAGGAGGCGCAGTACAAGAACCGCTACAAGATCACGCACCCTGCGGAGGTCCCCGCAGGGCCAAAGCGCCCGGTGGGGCTGATCGCAATGGCGATCGGTCTGCTCTCGACGATCGCCGCCGTGCTCCTGGTGGCTGCGCTCGCGGATCGCTTCTCGGGGATCTTCTTCGAGCCGCGCGACGTGCGAGACCGGCTCGGTCTCCCCGTCTTCGCCACGTTCTCCTGAGTAGCGGCGCCGCAACGAGCGTCAATTGGACGAGGCGTCGGCACGTCGCTGTCGACTGCCGAGCGTCGACTCGGGTATGGTTGTCGCCTCGCGATGTTCCCGTTTCTTCCCGTGCAAATGGACGTCGCGCAGCAAGCGTACGTCCAGGCGCGCGCCGAGGAGCGCATCCGTACCGGTAACGACGTCACCGCGGAGGAGACAGAGCTCAATCCGCAGCTCCGCTACGACTTCATCTGGAAGGGCGGCCAGAATCACGTCGTCGCCATCTACCAGCCGCGCTTCGTTTACACGCACACGTTCAGCAGGCCCTCGATCGACCCGACGGTCGTCAACCCGGCCACGCTCAACACTTCCGACCCGAACCGAACGCCGCTGTCGACGCTCCACAACGGCGGCGTCGGCATCGAGATGGTGCGACCGCGCTACCGGATCTCGCTCTACCAGTTCGGCGCCTACGGCCCGATCACGACGACGTCGCTCTTGGTGCAGGCACCGTGGGGCGGCGAGGGGCCACCGCCCGATCCCAACCCGATCATCCCTTCGACGATCGCGGCGCGCTTCACGCTGCTGTTCTTGCAGACGCAGTTCTTCGCGCCCATCAAGCTGAGTCGGCGCGTCGCGCTCACGCCTTCCTTCGTGTACAACGCATTCGGTGGTGCCGACAGCACCTCGCGCGGAGTCATCGCGCTCACTTCGGGGCCAGGCGCGAGCCTCGCGCTCGACGTCGCGGCGACGCAGAGCGACCGTTTCACGACCACCCTCGGCGCCGGCCGGATCACGACGGACTTCGAGGGTGATCGCACCGGCGCGATCATCTTGCGCTCGGAGGCCACGCAGTCGTGGCGCCACTGGTACTCGCGCAACGTGTCGACCGAGCTGCTCGGCGGAGCGACGATCGGTGGCGACACCATCAGCGGCTACTCGCTCTACTCGATCGGGTCGGTGGGGTTGTCCTACGACTCGTATCCGTTCTTCCGGCTCGACCCCGGCGCAGCGCCGCAGGGCGGACCTCCCGGACATGGCAACCATCTCCAGGTCGGCCTGGTGGTGAAGGCGACGCCGTGGATCGATCTCTTCTCCGGCGAGCTCGAGCAGCGCGTCGTCGGCGTGGGCGCGGTCAACTACACGATCGGAAGGACGTCGCTCCGCGGGCAGGTCTCGACGGCGCGCGTGTTCAACACCCCGCGCTCGGTCGCGAAGTACCAGATCATCCAGACGGACGTGGGTGTGCGGTATGCGCTCATGCCGACGTTCTCGGTCGACGGCGGTCTGCGCTATGGCTTCCAGGACTTCGCGAACGCGATCCGTACGAGCTCGATCACGCAAACGACGGTGTACGCCGGTTTGACGTGGGCCCCGCTCCCCGCGCGCTTCTAGGCGGCGGCAGGTTTCTTGCGGTCTTTGACCATCTTGAGGACCGCCTTGATGTCGCTGGGGGCGATCACGCGGAGCGCGAGTGCCAGCATCCCGTACAGCGCCGCATCCAGCGTCAAGCGGGGGAGGGGGCTCATCCAGCGCGTCAGGTAGTGGTCGGCGAACGCGACCATCGCGCAGATCGCGAGTGACTTGATCGCCTGAAAGACGCCGCGCCGATCGAGCGCCTTGTCCCGGAGGAACGCCAGGAACACCAGCATGATGATGAGCTCGCGTAGGGAGAGCGCGATCGCCACGCCCATACCCGCGCCGCCCCTGCCCATCGGCGCGAAGAGCGGCACGGCGATCACGATGAGGACTGGCAAGAGCACGAGTCCCGCAATGGAGACGATCGTGATCGTCCACGAGCGGTCGAGGATCATCAGGGCCAGCCAGAGCAGCACGTTCGCGTAGGCGAACACGAACGTCGGCGCGAGCCAGCGGAGGCTGTCAGCCGCGGGGAGGAACTTGTCCTTGATCGTGATGTGGATCCAGAACTCCGCGCCGAGCGCGAGGATCAGCGTCAGCGGCAGCGACACGACGATCACGGCTTCGAAGCCGCGCCTGAGAATCCGGTAGAAATCATCCTCGTTGCGCGCCTTCGCGCGGCTCATCATCGGGATGAGCACACCGCTCATGATGGGCGAGAGCAGCGCAGAGAGCTGCGCGATCTGTCGGGCTGAGCCGTACCACCCGACCTCTTCGGACGTCTTCGAGACGATCTTGCCGAGCACGACGACGTCGATCGACGAGCCGAGCGAGACCGCGACGTTCGCGATGTAGAACGGGAAAGCGATCCGCAGGACCTTCTTCGTCTGCTCGACGTCGATGCGCAGGTGAAGATCGACCGCGCGCTTGGTCGCCACGTAGAGGAATGCGGCCTTAAGGCCCTCGCCCACGACCATCGGCAGCGGCAGGACCCAGAACGGAGCCTGAAGCGTGACGGCGGCGAAGGTGCCGCCGCCCCAGAGCACCTTCGCCACGACGTTCGCGATCGCGAGACCGTCCACCTTCGACGCGGCCTGGAGCGTCTGCTGGAACGTCTGGTTCAGCGCCGTGAAGAGGTAGGCGAACCCGAAGAGCACGGCGGCAATCCGGCGCTCGTGCACCTCGCCGTCGAGGAAGAAGAACGCGACGATGACGAGCGGCAGGATGACGAGCGCCCGCGTGACGAGGACGCCTCCGAAGAATTCGCTGGCGTGCTTCGGGCGGACGGCGATCTCGCGCGAGATGTACGTGTCGACGCCGAGGCTCAGGAACACCGCGAGCGACATGGCGAACTGATCGCCGAAGCGGTAGTGGCCGAACAGCGAAGGCCCCAGGTACTTCGGGAGCTTGAACGTGACGATCAGCGCCACGCCCCAGGTCAGGATCATGGAAGCGGCGAGCTTCGCGCCGTTCCGCAGTGCGAGATGGCCCTCGCGGCGCGTGTGCTCGGCCGCGTGATCGTGCCCGTGCCCCTCGGAGGGCTCGGCGGGCGGCGGTGTGCTCGCCGTCATGGGCCCCTGCACCCTACCAAGCAAGTGCGGAGAAAGCGTGGTGAGTTTCAGCTCGACGGGCGCGAGGGCGACCCCTTTAGGGTCGCGTCCATTTGCCCGGCCGCGTAGGATAGGCAGGTGCAACTTGCGCCCGGCTCCCAGATTGGGGTCTACGTGCTCGAGTCGCTGCTGGGAACGGGCGCCTTCGGTGTGGTGTGGCTCGCCCACCGCAGCGACACGAACGAGCGCGTCGCCATCAAGGTCCTCCACCCGGAGGCTGCAGTCTCTCGCGAGAGCGTCGAGCGCTTCCGGCGCGAGGCCTGGGCCCTGTCCCGCCTGCAGAGCCCGCATATTGCAAAGATGTTCGAGTTCCTGACCGGTCCTCCTTTCGGGATGGCCCTCGTCATGGAGTACATCGAAGGAGAGCTCCTCTCGGACGTCCTAAAACGCGCGCGTTTCTCGGTCGAGGACGCGACGGGGCTGGGCATTGGCGTCCTGAGCGGTGTGGCGGAAATGCAGGCGATTGGCATCATTCACCGGGACATCAAGCCGGAGAACATCATTCTCCGGCCGAACGAGAACGGCTGGCACGCGGTGATCTTCGATTTCAACCTGAGTCGAGTCAAGAACGCGAACGGGAAGACGAGCAGCCTCACGTCGATGCACGCTGCGATCGGTACGGTTCCGTACATGGCGCCGGAGCAGCTCCTCGACGCGCGCCGCGTCAACGAGGCCTCGGACGTCTACTCCGTGGCGACGATCATGTACCGCTCGGTCGCCGGCGTGCTGCCCTTCGACACCCGCGAGAGCCTTCGCGAGAAGCTCCAGCAGGAGGCACGACCGCTTCCGACGGGCCGCGACGACGCGGTCGCGAAGGGCTTCGAGCGCATCGTGGGCAAGGCGCTGCGGCGTAGACCCGCGGAGCGCCACGCAAACGCGCAAGAGATGCTCGACGAGCTCACCGCGCTCGTAGCCAGCGGCTGAAGCGTTGAGAGACCTAGTGAAGAGCACCTCGTCGCCGACTCGCTCGCGTGCACGCTTGTGGGTGGCCGTCGCCGCGCTGGCGTTCTACCTCTTGTTCATCCTCCGAACGAGCTTCGCCGTGGGGGGCATCCGGTACTTCGTCCTCTTCGAGGACGCGATGATCTCGATGCGTTACGCGCGCCACCTGGCCGACGGCCACGGGCTCGTCTGGAACATCGGCGAGGCGCCCATCGAGGGGTTCACGAACCTCCTCTGGGTGCTCTGGATGAGCGTCGCTCACAAGCTCGGGCTCTCCGAGTCGAAGATTTCGCTCTTCATCATGCTGAGCGGCATCGCGATCATGCTGACGACGGGCCTCGTCACGGCCCGCATCGCGCGCAAGATCACGTCGGCATCGAGCGCGACCTGGGTGCCGTTGGCCGTCCTCGCCGCGATTCTCTTCGACTACCCGCTCGTCTTCTGGACGTTGCGCGGCATGGAGGTCGGCGCGCTGGCGCTCTTCGTCTACACGCTGCTCTGGCTGGTCCTCGAGAACGAGGACGAGTTCAGCCTGCCTCGCACCGTCGCGATGGGAGCGCTCACCGCGGGAGCGCTGCTCATCCGCAGCGACTCGGTGGTACCCGTCGGCCTCATCTGCCTCTACGGCTTTCTCACCAGCAAGAAAAAGCGCTGGCTCTTCGCCGGTATCATCGGCGCATTCGCGGGCATCGCCGTCGGCGGACAGACGCTCTTCCGGAAGTCGTACTTCCACGAGTCGCTCCCGAACACCTACTTCCTCAAGCTCTACAAGATTCACACGATCGACCGCGTGAAGCGCGGAGCCTTCGTTGCGCTCGAGGTGCTCTCGCTGCACCTCGCGCTGCCGATCAGCATCGTCTTCGCGAGCGTCCCTTTTGCGCGCCTGAAGAAGGATTTCTACAAGGACGTCCAGCTCCGCCGGATGTTCCTGCTCGGCACGCTCTTCGTCGCGCAGATCGGCTACGCCACGTACGTCGGCGGCGACGCGTGGGAGTGGATGCTCTACGCGAACCGCTACATGTGCGTCGGCATGCCGGCGCTCGTCATCCTCGTCGCCGTGGTGCTCGCGCGCCTGGTCGAGGGAACGAGCGACCCGCGAAACGCGCTCTTCGTTCGGCGCTTCTCCTTCGGGATGATGGTGTGCGGCGCGGTTCTCCTCGCGCTCAACGTCTACGCCAAGAAATTTCCCGAGCCGGGCATCGCCGCAACCATCACGTTCAGCAAGGTCGCGTTCGCGATGGGCGGCGCGTGGGTCTTCGTGGGTCTCCTGCTGCGCATGAAGGACCTGCGCGCGGGCGTAGCCGACGGGTTCGACGCGCTGAGGCGTAGGTTCGCGAGCCAGCGCACGGTGGCCGTCGCGGCCCTCGTGCTCACGGCGCTCGTCTGGGCGCCGTCGCACCTCTTGCCGCTCGCCCGCTGGGCTGGGCAGAACGCGGCGCAGTACAAGGACGAAGCGAACTACACGCGCCTCGGGATCCTCATCCGCTCGACGACTCCACCCGAGCTGCGCATGGCCGTGGCCGCCGCCGGTGCGACACCGTACTTCGCGCAGCGACCCACCGAGGACCTGCTCGGCAAGAACGATCGCCACATCGCGAAGCTCGCTCCGCGCGGCGTGTTCTCGCCCGGCCACGACAAGTGGGATTACGAGTACAGTCTCGGCGAGCGGAACTCCGATCTCATCGTCGAGACGGTCGACGTGAACGAGGCCGACGAGTCGTACATCGAGAGCCTCGGCTTCGAGAAGCTCGACAACGGTATGCGCCTCCGAGGGAGCGCGCCGGTCGTGCGCCGCGACATCATCGGCCGCGAGATGATCGACGGCAATGCGCTCCTCGTCGCGCTCGACGAGCTCCACGTGACGCTGCCCCCGGGGTACGTCACGACCGACATCCTGATGGTCCTCGTGTTCGGGCTCGTCATCGGGCTCGGCTTCCGCAAGCTCGTGAAGGACGGCGAGCCGCTCGACGCGCTCTCCCCCGACGCGCCGCCGGAGGAGTCCGAGCCGAGCGAGTCCGCGAAGGCCGCACTCGTGGGCGCCGACGCGCGCTCGATCCCGACGCTGGACGGCATGCGCGGCATCGCCGTGCTGCTCGTGCTCGTCTTCCACTTCGCGTGGACCTTCCCGGGCGACGACCCGGCTGTCGCCACGACGCTCGCCGAGAAGCTCGCGGTGCGTGTGCACGCGCTCCTCTGGTCGGGCTGGACGGGCGTGGATCTCTTCTTCGTCCTCTCGGGGTACCTCATCACGCGCGGCCTCGTGGCGCCGTCGAAGCGACCGACCGGCAAGCGCCTGAAGATGTTCTGGATGCGCCGCGTGCTGCGGATCTTCCCGCTCTACTACGCGTTCATCATCGTCGGCACGATCGTGGCCTTCGTCGTGGCGGGTGGCTCCGCGTGGATCCCGGGACCTTCGTACTGGATTTACATGCAGAACTACGCTCTCGCGTTCGACGACGAGGTGCTCCGCTGGACGGCGCACTTCTGGTCGCTCGCCATCGAGGAGCAGTTCTATTTCATCTGGCCGATCGTCGCGGTCATGGTGTCGAGGCGTCGCCTCTTGCCGACCCTCCTCGTGCTCGTTCCCGCGATCGTCGCGCTGCGTGGCATCCTGATCTTCAAGGGGGCTTCGATCCCGGCGTTCGCGCACTTCTTCCACGATCAGGAGGGCATCGCGAAGTTCGTCTACCGCGCGACGTTCACCCGCGCGGACGGCCTGCTCCTCGGCGCCTTCGTTGCCGTGACGCAGCGTGAGGTCTCGCATCCGGTGTCGGTCGCGTGGCGTCGCCTTCGCTTCCCCATCCTGGTCTCGACCGCGCTCGCGCTCGCGGGCCTCTACGTCCTCGCCAATGGCCTGAACGACTACGACCGGCGCATCATGGCGATCGGCTACGTGACCCTCGCGGTATTCTTCGCATCGTCGATCTCGCTGTGCGCGGACGCGGCGATCAGCGAGCGGATGCGCCGCTTTCTCTCATGGAAGCCGCTCGTCGCGTGCGGGAAGGTCAGCTACGGCATGTACATCTTCCACTGGGTGCTCGTGATCCTCCTCGTCCCGCGCCTCGTCCCGATGCAGAAGGGCATGGACGTCACGACGCAGATGGCGCTCGTCACGGGCGTCATCGTGGGTGGCATCGCGATCGTGTACGTCCTCGCGGAGATCAGCTTCCGCTTCTTCGAGACGCCTTTTTTGAAGCTGAAGGGGCGCTTCCACGACTGATGGGCACGAAGCGCGTTCTCCTCCTCGGTGCGGATTACTACGGCACGCTGGCGGCGGCGCGCTGCTACGGCAAGCACGGCATCGCGGTCACGATGGCCGACGAGAGCAAGCGCGCTCGCGCGCTCTTTTCGCGCCACGTCGATGAAAAGTTGGTCCACCCGCCGCTCTCTCAGCCCGATGCGCTGGTCGACTGGCTCGTGGCATGGGGAGAGAGGCATCCCGGCACGCTGCTCTATCCGCCGAACGACCACCTCTCGTGGCTCTTCGCGCTGCACCGCGAGCGGCTGTCCGCGTCGTTCGTCATGTACTCGCCGAACGAGGCGGCGGTCCTCACCCTCCTCGACAAGAAGCTCCTCCACGAGGCGTGCGAGCACCCTGACGTCGGCATCGAGGTCCCGGTCACGCGCGCGCTTGGTCACGCGGGGGCCGAGAACCCGCTCGCTGCGCAGCTCCGCTATCCGGTGCTACTCAAGCCTCGAACGCAGGTGTTCCTCGAGAGCGGCATCAAGGGCTTCATCGTCCCCGATCGCGCGACGCTCGCCTCCGAGCTCATGCGCTTCCGGTCGCTCGTCGCGTTCAACCGCGTGCTCACCGACCGCCATCCGGACATCGGAGAGCCGATGGTCCAGGAGTACTTGACTGCCGCGGAGACCAGCATCTTCAGCGTGTCGGGCTTCGTCGCCGAGGATGGTACGATCGTCGCGCGCGCCGCGATGAAGGTCCTGCAGCGTCCGCGCAAGGTGGGCATCGGCCTCTGCTTCGAGGGCCGCGAGCTCGAGCCCGTGCTGGTCGAGAAGCTGTCGAAGCTCTGCACGAAGATCGGCTACCACGGCACGTTCGAGTCCGAGTTCATCGTGGACGGCGACCGCCGCTTGCTCATCGATTTCAACCCGCGCTTCTATAGCCAGATGGGCTTCGACGTGGCACGCGGCGCCGCGCTGCCGATGATGGTGTGGCACGCGGCGCGCGGCGAACGAAGCGAGCTCGAACGCGAGCTCGAACGCGCGCGCGCGTGGAAGCCGACAGGCTTCGAGGTCTACTGCCACAAGACGATGCTCGACCTCGTCCTCACGCTCCAGGGCATGTCGGGGCAGATGTCGCGAGCCGACGTTCGCCACTGGCGCCGCTGGTACACCGAGCATCGCGCCACGGCCACGGATGCCGTTCGCGATCCGGACGACCGCATGCCGGCCGTCATCGATGCTGCCTCGTGGATCCAGCACTTCGCGAAGCACCCGCGCAGCTTCGTCCGCAGTTTCGTCCTGAACCGCTGATAAGCTCGGAGCTGGTCATGGGTGCCCTCGAAGACAGGTTCGGCGGTCAAAGGCTCTGGGTGAGCGTCGTCATCGCGACGTTCAACCGGCCGGATCTCCTGCGCCGTCTCCTCGAGCAGCTCGACGACCAGACGATCGATCCGGAGCACTACGAGGTCATCGCGGTCGACGACGGCTCGAAGGAGGACACGCGGGACAAGCTGCGCACGCCCGCCCTCGTCACGAAGTACTCGCTGCGCATCGAGCGGCAAGAGAACGCAGGTGCGGCCGTCGCCCGGCAACGTGGCGTGGACCTCGCGTCAGGGCACGTCATCGTCGTCGTCGACGACGACATGCAGGTGAAGTCGGACTTTCTCGAGAAGCACCTCGAGAAGCACAGCGACGACAACACAGTGGTCCTCGGGAGGCTTCGGCCGGACGCAAAGCTCGCGGACATGCCGCTCTTCGAGCGCTTCTACGCGCGCGTCCTTGCGCAGAAGGCGGAGGCGTTCGCTGCGGGGACGGCGAAGGTCCGAGGGCACGACGTGTACACGGGCAACGTCTCGTTCCCGCGAAAACTATTTCTCGAGGCCGGCGGCTTCGACGCGCAGTTTCGCGCGCTCGAGGACGAGGAGCTCGGCATCCGCCTCGAGAAGGCCGGCGCGCGCTTCGCCTTCGCCAACGACGCCGAGAGCCTCCACGGCTCCGACTGGACGTCGATGAAGAAGTGGATGGAGCGTGCCTACCGTGACGGCGTGTATCAGGCCAAGGTCTCGCGCAAGCACCCTGACCACCCCGAGTCGAGCCCGTGGCGTCACCTCCCGAACCTGAATCCGGTGTCGCGCCCGTTCATGGCGCTCAGCCTGGCGGCGCCAGCGGCCACGAGCTTCCTCGCAGGGGCCGCCATCCGCACCGCTGCCGCGTTCGACAAGGTCGGGCTCGAGCCCGTCGCCATCGTCGGAGCCACGTTCGTCTACGGCATCCAGTACTACCGCGGCGTCCGCCAGGAGACGGGCGGGATCGGGGACGTGGCGCGCGAGTACCGAGAGTTCAAGCGCGGGGTAGCGCTGTTGAGGAGCGGGGAGAAGGGGGACGTACCGGCGTGGAGGGCGCTCACGGAGGGCGTGAGGGAGGATCACAGGATGATCCGTTTCTACGCCGAGAAGTATGACGCCCGGGAGAGGGACGAAGACGGCACGGGCACGGGCACGTCGGAGTCGAGGCTGTCGCTCGCTTCGGATGCGGTGAAGAAGATCGGGTTTCAGCTCATGATCGCGTATCGGGTCATGAGGTTCTTCAGGCAGGCGGGGCTCGGGTTGGGCGCGCAGTTCATGTCGCGGAGCATTCGGCACGCGTTTGCTTCGGACATTCACTGGGATGCCGAGCTCGAGCCGGGGATCGTCATCGTGCATGGGTTCGGGCTGGCCGTGAGCTATGCCGCGAAGGTGCGTGCAGGATGCATTCTTTTCCAGAACGTCACGCTCGGGTACGGCAACGACCCTGAGACGAAGCTGGCCGGGGCGCCGCTCCTCGAGCGAAACGTCCATGTGGGCATCGGGGCGACCCTCTACGGCCCCATCGTCGTCGGCGAAGCCACGAAAATCATGGCCGGATGCGTGCTCAGCCGGAGCGTCCCCCCTCGCTCGATCGTCGAAGCCCCGGTGCCGCAGGTGGGCGCTCGCGCTCCCGTGCGCCCGCGGAACCGTGTATGATGAGCACCGAAATGGTCGCACGACGCTTGGCTCGGAATGCACTGGTTGCCGCGCTCATGGCTCTCGCTCTCGCTCTCGCTCTCGTGGCGTGCGGCGGCACCGGCCCCTACGTCTGGGTCGACAGCCTGCCGAGCTCCGCGAGTGGTGGCGGCGACGTACTCATCGCCGATGGCGACACGCTCAACATCCGCGTCTTCAACCAGGAACCGCTCTCGACGAAGGAGCGCGTCCGCGCGGACGGCCGTATCTCGATCCCGGTCATCGGCGAGGTCGCCGCTCGCGGGAAGCGTCCCGCGCAGCTCGCCGCCGAGATCCAGGACCGACTCAAGGACATCGTGAAGGTCCCGTCGGTCATGGTCAGCTTCGAGGCCGGCGCCGAGCTCAAGGTCTCCGTTGTTGGCGAGGTCCGTAACTCGGGCGTCTTCCCGCTCGACCACGGTGCGAACGTCCTGCATGCGCTCGCGGCTGCGGGCGGCCTCACCGACTACGCCGACGGCGACAAGGTCTTCGTCGTGCGCAAATCGCTGCCGCAGCGCGTTCGGTTCCGCTACACCGATCTCCGCTCCGCCGACCCGAAGAGCATCGCGTTCCAGCTCGCCGCCGGCGACGTCGTCGTCGTCGAGTAGTCACCGCCTATGGCGACGCGTTCCTCTCGACTTCGCGCTCTTCTCTCGGTCGAGGTCCTCGCCGCGCTCGCGGCCTGTGGGGTCCTGGCCCTTGCCGCGTGCAGCGACTCGAGCAACGGCGGTTTCGTGGCCATCGCGGACGGCGGCGGTGGCCCGCCCGTCGACGAGGGCGGCACGACGAGCGAGACGGGTCCTCCCGACCCCACGCCCGGCTGCGGCGCGACCGGCGTGAAGATCGGCGCCTCGACGCAGACCTTGATGGCCGACGGCGCGAAGCGTTCGTTCGAGCTGTTCGTCCCGGACACCTACGACAGCCAGAAATCGTTCCCGCTCGTCTTCGTCTTCCATGGCGACGGCGGCGACGGCGCCAACATCCGCGGCTCCTTCAAGCTCGAGGCCGAGGCGGCTGGCGGAGCGATCTTCGTCTACCCGGACGGCGAGAACCAGACCTGGGACATCGACACGGCCTCCGGTCTCGGCCACGACATCGCGTTCATCGACGCGGTGGTCACGAGCCTCTCCGCCACGCACTGCATCGACAAGAAGCGCATCGTGCCGGTCGGCTTCTCGAAGGGCGCGTACTTCGTCAACATGCTCGCGTGCCTCGCGAAGAGCACCTTCGCAGGCGTGGTCGCGCACAGCGGCGGCGGGCCCTTCGGCGTCGACGGCTCAGGGACCGACTTCGACGGCAGCGGCAACCTCATCTGCCCGCGGCCTCCAGTGGCAGCGATGCAGATCATCGGCGCGACCGACGGGCTGCTCGACGATGCGCGGAAGGCTCGCGACTACTGGACGCTCCTGAACACCTGCAAGGCGACCACGAAGGCGTTCGCGCCGAGCCCCTGCGTCGCCTACGACGGCTGCAACGTCGCTCGACCGGAGATCTACTGCGAGATCCCGGGCATGGATCACACGCTCTGGGCGAACGCTCCGAAGGCCACCTGGACTTTCATCAAGTCGAGGTGACCTTCGGTTGCCTGCGCGCCGGCTACTGAACCTGGCCGGCGACCTTCACGGTGACCGTCAGCATGCCGGTGTCGCTCGTCATGAAGAGCGTCTTCTTGTCCGCGCCGCCGAAGGCGATTCCGTTGATGACCTTCGTCGTCGTGATGTGGCCCC
>JAYSXP010000289.1:0-14288 GCA_043717125.1 Polyangiaceae bacterium
CGCTAAGACTAAGAATAAGTGCAAAGTGAGCTTGAGAACAGTCTATTTCAGGTCTTTTATGATAAATTAACCCTAAAACGAAGAAAATTGGAATTTTTATTTATCCTTTCAGGATAACATAAAGTTCCCTACCGACTCTTTTGGCTCCTATTATGGTCCAACGCCATAGTGAGAAAACCTTTCTAAATAAAGTTGGTCGTTAGATAACCGAACTTTACCACAGCGAGGTTCTCTCAGGCCTGGGGATGACCTTATCTCCTTGATATTCGATTATTAAAGTACGCCCTAATCCACTCCTGAGCTTAGCGCATTACTGATAAGCTCTCCCACATTAAATGAGCTTGTGGGGTAAAGTAAATACAGCTATTTGCCTCCGAAGTGCGGTTGCCGCTTTTCTACAAAGGCCTGAATTCCTTCGTGAGCATCAGCAGTTTGAAATAAGTTGGCCAGAACAGACCCTTCAAACGATAGCATTACGTCCAGCGGCGCTTCCAATCCGTGGTTAACCAGCCTCTTGGCCTCCCTTACGGCAATTGCGGCCTTGCCGGCGATTTCCTGGGCCAGTTTTAAGGCTTCCTCCAGCGTTGTATCCGGTTCGGTTACCCGGTTGACTATTCCTAACTGGTAGCCTTCTTCGGCGGTCATAAAACGCCCGGTCATCAAGAATTCTTTGGCTTTATTACGGCCTATTATCCGGCCAAGCTTTTGTGTACCGCCGCCTCCCGGTAGCAGACCCAGCTGTATTTCGGGTAATCCCATTTTGGCGGTGCGGCTGGCTACCACCAGGTCACACGATAAAACCAGTTCAAAGCCGCCACCCAGGGCATAACCGTTAACTGCGGCAATAAATGGCCTGCGGTTAAACTCTATTCCTTCAAACATGCCTCGGCTCATGGTCTGGTACTCCACAAAACCCTGCACATCCTGCTGGCTGTATTCTCCAATGTCCGCCCCGGCTACAAAAGCCCGCCCGGCCCCGGTTAATACTACGGCTTGCACCTGGCTTGAACGGTCAATTTGCTTGAATAATTCTATTAACCGCAAGACAATACCGGTATTCATGGCATTTAGTTTATCCGGCCGGTTGAAAGTAATTAAAGCTACCGGGCCGCGTTCTTCGTACAGAATGCTATCTTCAGTCATATCAGGTCTCCTTTTACGCCCTCATCTATCTTCGAATTTTTTATTTGTAGTTAAGCTAACCTCTAACGGCAAATGCTGCCTCGAAGATTGGAGCCAATGTGTATAGACCGAGCAGTACCAAAATATATTTTAACTAATGCTCTAGAGCTGCCCGGTTCCAGTTCTGGCCCGGCCGGTTAGCAGCCATCTTACTTTAAGGCAGGCTGTACCTGGAAGGGTTGGGTTTTAGCGAAGATGCCAGCGCAGGTAACAACTCCGGCATGGCCGTCTGTAACGCACTCGTCCAGAATGACTCTAACAGCTGCATATTCGAGCGGTCCACAAAGGTGTAAGGTAAATTTTTAACATAAACCTGCGGGCCGGGTGGATTATAGAAAATACTAGTGTAATCCAGTTGAGAATGGTCAATTTTTCCGTGCGCTACTTCAACTGCGAACCGTAAAGTTTCGTGAGCCAGAGCCATCCAATCCTGAAAAGCTGTCCCGTGTTGAAGACCGCTCCGGAGCCGCTCCAGGGCATCCAGGTCGCCATCGCCGCCAATCAAAAGCACTTTCCCTGCCAGATTATGCTCGGTAAGAACCTCGGCAACTCCGCCGGCCATATCATCGTTGGCCACAATAAAAGCATCAATTTTGCCATCAGCATCCTGGAGCATGGTTCGGGCCAGTTCAGCCGCATTCTCACGCGACCAGAACGAGCAGGGCTGGTCGCCTACCAGTTGCAGACGCGGATAAAGACGTAACTCATCGTAAGCACCCTGGGCCAGGTTGCGGGCATTATCGTTATAAGGATCTCCCTGGATCATAGCCACACGGGCCGGACCAGGCAGAGTTTCGGCCACATAAGAAACCGTGCGACGGCCTTGCAAATAGGTATTGCCCCCGATAAAAAAGTCGAAATTCTGGCTGCGTACCGGTCTTTGAAAATTTATGGCAGGCACACCTTCACGGGCAGCCAGGGCAAAAATCTTTTCGGCCAATATGGCGTGGGAAGGATGAATTATTATCACATCCGGTTTGAGGGAAAGCAGGCCGGTAACGTCTACCGCCTGTTTGGTGGGGTTTTCTCTGGCATCCATCCAGATAATGTCGGCATTATACTCCGGACTCAGATTTTGAACCGTCCTGTACATTATCTGATACGACTGGTGATGAAAAGTAGCCATGCTCCAGGCAACTTTCACCCGGCCGGAATGCCAGGGATTAACCGGCGGGTGCTTGCTCTGGCTGGCCTGTTTTGCCGCAGCTAGCAAAGCGCTAACCCTGGCCGTCATGCCGGCTTCACTCAGGCGGGCGGCCGGTATGGCAATTTCCAAACTGGCTATAACCTGTCCATCTTTATCATAGACCGGCGCAGCAATGCTATGCAGGCCGGTTTCAAATTCCTCAACACTATAGGTATAGCCGAGAGTGCGGCTCAGTGCCAGGTCGCGTTTAAGTTCCGCCCTGGAAGTAATGGTATGCGGGGTACGCGGAGCCAGGTGAGGGCTGACCAGGTAATCAAACTCTTGTTCAGGCAGGGCGGCCAGTAAACATTTCCCGGCAGCGGAGGCATAAGCCGGGAAGGGTTGGCCCAGGTTTAAATCCAGGCGCACCGAGTGGTCGGAATACTCGGCGGCCATGTAAATTACGTTAGTCCTGTCGCGTACAGCTACAAATGCCGTTTCGCCGGTTTCCCGGGCCAGGCCGCGCATAGCCTTTATAGCCGCTTCCAGCGGGTTTCCTTCCAGCAGCACGCCTGAACCCAGTTCAAGTACTTTGACGCCCAGCCGGAACCGGCGTCCGTCGGCAGTTCTGATAACATAATTACGGGCTGTCAGGGTTCGCAATAAGCCGCTTAGACTGCTTTTAGGCAAGTTTAACTCAAGCTGAATATCGCTGAAGCTCATTCCTTCTTTGTTACGTGCCAGTAACTCCAGAAGGTCGATGGTACGGTCAGCCGACAAGACAGGCTGAAATATTGATTTGGTACTCATTGCCAGGAAACCTGCTAATCTGACTAAATTATAGCTGAATCAGGTGCATAGGCTGGAAAATCTTGTCCAGCCTGATATCATCTCATTGTTCAATATAGTGAACTGGTTTAATTAAATATAACACCCCCTGTCAATAGCAGTTTTAATATTTAGCTGTCATAAATTACCAACAAATTAGGTTAGAATCAGTCTAATATAAGAAATTATTATTGTTGAGGGTATTGACAGCGCTTGATAAGGGTGTTATATGTTGTTAATAAAGTTCAACATATAAAACTTAGTTCATAAGGTTGAACCAAATCTCACGACAAACTCTCTGTTCAATCTCTCTCGCACAAAAATTACCAGTAAACAACCCGGTATTTTTTGATACTTAAACAAGTAAATCAGACCAGATCCGCTCTAATAAAGGTTTTTACGCCGTGAGCAAGGTTTGCTCAGGGTTCTAGCCTGTGAGAAATCTCAGTGAGGAGAAATATATGACCAAACCAAGCGTAAACTATCGTCTGCACCTGTCCCTTCCGGTGGTCTCGATGATGGTCTTAACGTTGCTGGTTGCTGCCTGTGGTGATAACACGGCCACTACCGGTAGCGCTGCCAGTACAGTAGCGCCCGCTGCGACGACTGCGGCTACGACTACCGCTGCCGCGACGATGGCTGCTGCAACTTCCGCCGCCGCGACTACCGCTGCCGCTACGGCTGCCGCTGGCGGTGGAGCCGATGCCATCGTGCGAAATCTTAATCCTGCCGCTTTACAGTCAGGCTGGAAGTTGCCCAAAAATGTAGTCCATATTACAAACTATGGCGTACACGAGTGGTATCAAAACCTGACCAAAGGCGAAGGAGCCCGCGCCAAAGATTACAACCCGGCTATTAACTTCTCGATCAGTGATGCCAACCTGGATTTGCAAAAATCTTTGGCCTCGGTTGACGACGCCATATCCAAGAACGTAGACGTTATTAACTTCACTCCGGTTAACGAAAAAGCTTCCGGCCCGACCATCAAAAGGGTCAGCGCCACCGGCAAACCGGTTATCTGCGAGTCCTCACCGACCGATGGCTGTACCACCCTGGTTTCTATTGATGACTATGCCGCCGGACAAAAAGTAGGCGTCTGGGCCGGGAATTATGTCAAAGATAAATTAGGCGGCCAGGCCTCCATCCTGGACGTAGGTTTGCCAGCCCTGACCACAACTGTTAACCGCTCCAAAGGCTTTATTGATGGCCTCAAATCAGTATTGCCCAACGCTAAGGTTGCTCAGTCGGTCGACGGACAGGGTTTGAAGGATACGGCTGTCAAGGTTTCGGCCGATGCGCTGACTGCCCACCCGGACGTCAATGTCATCTTTGGCATCAATGATGACTCGGCCCTGGGCGGACTTCAGGCTTATAAAGCCGCCGGTCTTGACCAGAAGAAATTACTGGTAGTTGGTTTTGGTTGTGAAGGTAACGCCTGTAAAAGCGCCCTGCTAGAAGACGGGCCTTACAAGGTATCGGCGGCGATGTTCCCTGAATATCAGGGCCGTCTGATCGTGGATGCGGGCGTAGTAGCCTTTAACAAGGGCGCACTTCCTCCGCATATCGTAGCGCCTACGACCCCCATCACCAAAGATAACCTCAGCCAGTTCTACGCTAAAGATGGTGATGCTTTCAAGATAGATTTTAACGCTGTTGCCAAACTATCGGTAGCCGGTGAAAAATAGCTCTTGATGCTCAGAGCCGGGTGTAAAATCCCGGCTCTTTCCTATCCTTTCCAGCAGATTCATCAGTTCATTAAACAGTCCGTTAGTTCTTTAAAACCGCAGCAACCAAGTAGTCCAAAATGCACTTGCACCGGAGGTGTCAGATTGCAAAGTAAAGTTAAGAATGAACGGCCCCTGGCAGAAGAAGCCGCACCTTCGGGGACAAGCCTGAAAAGAGTTGGAAGCTGGTTGTTCCAGACCCAGGAAGGCATTTTGCTGTTAATTGTTCTGGGCCTGTGTGTGGTATTGACATATCAATCCCCGGTATTTTTAACCAGCCGGAATATCGGCGTGCTTTTAAGCCAGATATCAATGACGGCTATCGCGGCCGTAGGAATGACCACCCTCATAATAGTGGGCGAAGTTGACCTGTCGGTCGGATCGCTCCAGGCATTCATCGGGGTAATCACTATGCAGGTTTTGAACCAGACTACCAACCTGCCTGTCGCCCTGGTCGTGGGGCTGGCGTTGGGCGCACTGGTGGGCCTGGTAAACGGCCTGCTGACCCTGGGCCTGGGTATCAGCTCGTTTATTGTAACCCTCGGTATGCTGGGCGTCCTGCGCGGTTTATCTTACGCTTCCACCAGCGCAGCCGTCCAGAACACGGCTAATTTGCCTTCTTTTTCGACCATCGGCAACGGGTTCATCGGGTTTATTCCGTGGCCGGTAGCTATTATGGCCTTCATTTTTCTGATCTTTTATCTGCTGCTTAACCGCACCACCCTGGGACGCTATATATATGCCACCGGCGGCAACCGGACCGCCGCCCGTCTGGCAGGGCTGCAGGTTAACAAACTTAAACTACTGTGTTTCGTGCTCGCCAGTACCCTGGCTTCGCTCAGCGCCATAATCCTTATTTCTCGCCTGAATTCAGGCCAGAACAATGCCGGGTTTGGTTTTGAACTCCAGGTTGTCGGCGCGGTGCTGCTGGGGGGCACCAGCCTGCAGGGTGGGCGGGGTTCGCTAATCGGAACCCTGCTGGCGGTGTTGCTGTTAGGAGTGCTTAACAACGGTATCGTACTGCTAAATATAAATTCAAGCTGGCAAACCGCCATGAATGGCCTGGTGATATTGTTTGCCATTTTCCTGGATGCCAGGCGCAGACGCAAAGCCGGCGAAGCCTAGCCGCCAAAGACAACAGGAGTAAATCAGTGCTTAAGGAACAAGCGTCAGCGTCAATACCGATCCTGCAAGCCAGCGGCATATCTAAATTCTTTCCGGGAGTGGTAGCCCTCGATAACGTGGATTTTGACCTTCTTCCGGGAGAAGTCCATGCGCTCGTTGGTGAAAATGGGGCCGGTAAATCCACCCTGATTAAAGTTCTGGCCGGCCTCTATCCCTATGATGCCGGGGAACTGCGGGTTAACGGCCAGGCCGTCCGGTTCAATAGTCCGGCCGATTCAATCGCGCAGCGTATTAAAGTGGTCTACCAGGAACTTGACCTGGTACCTAATTTAAGTGTCGGGGAAAATGTCTTCCTGGGCGCTTATCCTAAAACACGGGCGGGCACGGTCGACTGGACGGCCTTATACAATAAAACGCACGACCTCCTGGAAGAACTGGGGCTGGAGATAGACCCCCATACCCTGGTGGGGGATTTGCGGGTAGCCGAACAACAACTGGTTGAGATCGGGCGGGCGCTGTCCCGCAATGCCCGGATTATTGTAATGGACGAGCCAACTTCGGCTTTAAGCCCGTCGGAAGTGCTAAAACTTTTTGGGGTAATCCGCCGCCTCAAAGAGCGCGGGGTTAGCCTGGTATATGTCTCGCACAAGCTGGAAGAAATTTACCAGATTGCCGACCGGGTAACAGTCTTCCGGGATGGCAAGCGCATTGCTACCCAGGCTCTGGAGGGCACTACTCCCCGCGATTTAGTAACTCTGATGGTCGGGCGGGAGATTAAAGACCTTTACCCTAAAACCCCGTCTAAAATTGGAGAGCCGATCTTGCAGGCGACCGCCCTGAACGGCGCCGGAATTGTAGATCTTGATTTGACCGTACACGCCGGAGAAGTGGTGGCAGTCTTCGGCCTGATGGGAGCGGGAGTACATACCCTGGGCAAACTGCTGTTCGGGGCGGAGAGCAACTCCGGCCAGATCAGCGTGGCCGGTAAACCTCTTACGCCGCACTCGCCCCAGGCGGCCATTAAAGCCGGTCTGGGCCTTTTAACCGAAAACCGCAAGGAAGATGGCCTGGTGCTGCCACTTTCGGTGCAGTCAAATATGACGCTGGCCGGACTGGGTAAGTTCGCGAGCTTTTCCTGGATTCACCGGGCAGCCGAGCAAAAAGCGGCTACCCGCTACGTGCGGGAACTGGCGGTAAAGACCCCTTCCCTGCGCCAGCAAATCCGCCTGTTAAGCGGCGGCAATCAGCAAAAGGTATTGATCGGGCGCTGGCTGTTGCGTAATCTGCAGGTTCTGATACTGTCGGAGCCGACCAGGGGTATTGACGTTGGTGCCAAGTCCGAAATATACCGCATCATTGATGAAATGGCCCACCGGGGCATGGGCATCCTGGTCCTTTCTACCGAACTGCCGGAGGTGCTGGGTATTGCAGACCGCATACTGGTCATGCGAGAAGGCCGCATTACGGGTGAATTTTCCCGCAGCGAAGCCAACCAGGAAAAATTGATGGCGGCGGCAGCGGTAACTTCACAGGAAGACGCGGCCGGGTTGGCCGCTATGGTTAGAAAGGTAGGCGATAATTGGCAACCGTAGATACCAGGCCGCCGGTCAGTTACACCCGGCCAGGACCGCTCAAGCGGCTGGTGCAAAATGAGGAAATTGCCCTAACGGTATTACTGGGAGTAGTGGTTATCTTCTTTGCTTTTCAGGCTCCTCCCGCCCGCGAAGTCAAAACTTACCTGGATTTATTGCGCGAGGTTTCTCCTAACCTGATCGCCGCCGTAGGTATAACTTTACTGGTGCTGGCCGGCGAACTGGATGTTTCAATCGGTTCGATGCTGGCTTTTACCGGCGTGGCTACCGTCCTGGCTTTCAATGCTACCGGCAGTATGTGGCTGGGCATCATGGCGGGCCTGTTGACCGGGCCGCTGGTCGGCGCGATTAACGGTTATCTGGTTACGGTCCAGCACATGAATTCACTGGTAACGACCCTGGGAACCCTGTTTACCTTGCGGGGTCTGGTCTACATTGTTACCAATAAGACCCCGGTGGTCGATGAAAACGGCTTTACCGAATTCAACTGGCTTTACCAGGGCGACATCGGACCTCTGCCGGTACCAGCCGTGCTGGCGCTGCTGGTCATTATTGTTTTCTTTATATTCCTGACCCAGACTGAACTGGGCCGCCAGATTTATGCCATTGGCGGTAATGAAACTGCCGCCAGGGTCTCAGGCATCAAGGTTCAACGGGTCAAGTTTAGCCTGTTTATCATAGCCTCAACCATGGCTGCCCTGTCCGGACTCCTGATTTGCGCTCAAACCGGAACGGGTTATTTCGATGCCGGCGCTTCCGGCTTTGAACTGGTCGTAATTGCCGCTGTCGTGCTGGGCGGGGTAAACCTCAACGGCGGCGAGGGCCGCTTGGTCAGCGCGATGATCGGAGTTTTAATCCTGGGTATGACCTCTAAAGGTCTGCGCCTGCTCAGCGTCCCCACAACCTGGGAACTGGTCGTTACCGGGGTGGTTATGATGGCGGCGGTCTATTTCCATATTGTTCGAAAGAAGTTGCAAAAACGCCAGCGGGCGGGTTAAAACCGCAGCCCGGCTAATATTATTCAACCGGTTAAAACCGACAAAGGAGCCTGATTTATGACCTCCGATTTTCAACCACCCGGTCGTGAATGTGCCGTACGCGAAGAAACCCTGGGCCGTTCGATGCGGGTAGTAAAGCTGGAGAACGAACTGATCTCGGCCACTATCCTGGTGGATAAGGGCGCCGATATCTACGAACTGGTTTACCGGCCCCGGAATTTGAATGTGCTGTGGAAGACACCCTGGGGCTTGAAAGAGCCAGGCCGGGGAGCGCCCTCGACCTTCCAATCCTCCTCTGGCTGGCTCAACTATTACAGCGGCGGCTGGCAGGAAATTTTCCCTAGCGGGGGCGGCCCCGCTACTTACAAAGGGGTAGAGCATAACTTTCACGGCGAAGCTTCCCTGACCGCCTGGGATTATGAGCTTGAGGAGCAGCCCGCCGCGGCCCAGGTTCACCTGACTACCCGCCTGGCGCAAAGCCCCTTCCGCCTGCAGCGAACCATGCGGGTGGAAGCGGGCCAGCCTCAATTGATTATCCGCGAGGTTATTACCAACGAAGGCGGCGAGGAAATGGCTTTCATGTGGGGGCATCACCCGGCCTATGGTGCGCCATTCCTGGATGGAGCTGGCCGGCTTGATATTGGCGCCGCCCGGTTGCAGGCCGATGACCTGTTCGACGGTCCCCACAACCCGCTCAAACCGGCCCAGGTCTACGACTGGCCGCTGGCCGGAGACTGCGACCTTTCTCAGGTGCCGGGTCCCCGTACGCCCCGCCACCTGCTGGCTTATTTCAAGGATTTTGAGGCGGGCTGGTACGGTCTGACCAATACCGAAATGGGCCTGGGAGTGGGCCTGGTCTGGCCAAAAGAAATATTCCCTTACGCCTGGTTCTGGCAGGAAATGCACGCCTCGGAGGGCTTTCCCTGGTATAAAGCCGCCTACACCATGGCGGTCGAACCCTTTTCAAGCATTCCAGGCCAGGGCTTAACCGCCGTTATGGAAAAGACCGGAACCCAGCGCACTCTGGAGGCGGGCGCCTCGGTCGAAGCTGAAATACGAGCGGTTTTCTATGAATCCACTACCGGCGTGGCCGGAATTAACCCGCAGGGCCAGGTTACAATCCGCTAACCGGCCTCGCAATGACATGGAGAGGAGCTAGATATAGCCTGATGACAAAATCATTGATGGACATCAAGAACTTTGCCCCCTTTGTAGAAGGACTGGACCACCCGGAAGGAGTTACCTGGGGCCAGGACGGCAATATCTATGCCGGCGGTGAGGCCGGCCAGATCTACCGCATCAGCCTCGATGGTAAAAAGGTTGAGCAAATCGGTACCACCGGCGGTTTTATCCTGGGGTTATGCCCGGACGGCGCGGGCAATATTTTCGCCTGCGACATGGGCAACCACGCCATAAAGCGGATTACTCCGGCGGGTAACGTTACCACTTATTCCGATGGTAACGCTGAGCGGAAAATGGTAACGCCCAATTATGCGGTCTTTGACCGTCACGGCAACCTGTATGTATCGGACTCCGGTATCTGGCGCGGCAACGATGGCTGCATGTGGCTGGTCCGGCCGGGCGGAGCAACTGAACTGCTTAAAGGAGATTTCCCGGCCTTCCCGAACGGGTTGGCCCTGAGTCCGGACGGCTCTTTCCTTTATATAGTGTTATCTAACGTGCCGGGAGTGGCGCGGGTGGCGCTGGGGAAGGATGGGCAGGCCGCCGGTCAGCCTGAAATGGTAGTCGAACTACCCCGGCAAGTCCCCGACGGCCTGGCTTTTGACGTAGAAGGCAACCTGTACATTGGCTGCTACACACCCGATATTATTTACCGGTTGTCCCCGGATCGGCAACTGGAGATGCTGGCGGAGGACTGGGAAGGGGCTACGTTTGCTACTCCGACCAACCTGGCCTTCTGCGGGGCAGACCGGCGGACCCTGGTAGTAGCCAGCCTGTCGCGCTGGCATCTTACCAAAGGGCCAATGCCGCTGGCCGGGGCACCGCTGCATTATCCGAACCTATAGTGCGGCCTGGCCAGCTAAATATATGAAAATTGGATAGGTTGAGTTACCTTTTAAAAACACAGGAGGAGGTCCTCATGACGGAGCGCTTTAAGGATAAAGTTGTAATTGTAACCGGTTCTGGAAAAGGCATTGGACAGGCCTGCGCCCTGGCCTTTTCCAGCGAAGGCGGCAAGGTAGTGGTAGCCGACATCAGTGAAAAAGACGGCCTTGAGACTGTCAAAAAGATCCAGGCGGCGGGCGGGCAGGCTTTATTTGTAAAAACAGATGTTTCTAAAGCGGTCGATGTCCAGAATCTGGTTAACCGGGCTGTGGCTGAATTTGGCGGTATTGATGTCCTGCATAATAACGCCGGAGTAGTAAAGTACGGCACAGTTGTCGACCAGCCGGAAGAAGATTGGGACTGGATTATCGGCATCAATCTAAAAGGGTCGTTTTTGACCTGTAAATATGTAATTCCCGAAATGCGCAAGCGGGGCGGGGGTTCGATTGTTAATACTGCCTCGGTCCAGGCATTTGCCTCGCAAGAAACTGTCGCGGCCTATTCCGCTTCCAAGGGTGCTATTGTCAGTTTTACCAAGACGGTAGCCCTGGACCATGCCAAAGAGAACATCCGCTGCAACTGTATTGCGCCAGGCTCAATCCATACTCCCATGCTGGATGATGCCGCCAACACTTTCTCGCCGGATAACCCGCCGGCCGCGATTACCGATTGGGGCAAATTACACCCGCTGGGCCGGGTTGGCAGGCCGGAAGAAGTTGCAAAACTGGTACTCTTCCTGGCCAGTGATGATAGTTCGTTCTGTACCGGCGGCTGCTATCAGGTTGACGGTGGGCTGCTCTCGGCCCTTTTTTAGCCGGTGGGCCGGCTTAAGGCCGGCGGCATTTATTTACTATTTTATTTTCGCGGTTGGGCTTAACTTTCCCAACTTATTTTATAAACCCCTGTAGCAAAGTACCGGGGCAGGAGTAACATTCATGAGCGGACCATTAACCGGCGTTGTTGTAGCCGACTTGAGCCAGCTAGCCCAGGGGCCATTTGCGACCCAGATCCTGGGCGATATGGGCGCCGAGATCATCAAGATCGAACCACCGACCGGCGACTGGATGCGGCACTTCGCGATGGGCAATCTTTACCCGGCCGGCGAAAGCGCTTCTTTCCTTTCATTCAACCGCAACAAGCGCAGTATCAGTATCGACCTTAAAAGGCCGGGTGGCCAGGAGGTGGTCCAACGTTTGATTGCTAAAGCCGACGTGGTGGTGGAAAACTTCAGGCCGGGCGTAATGGACCGCCTGGGCCTCGGCTACAAAGTGCTGAAAGAGATTAACCCGCGGTTAATTTATTGTGCCAGCTCAGGGTTTGGGCAAACCGGGCCGTACGTTACCCGCCCGGGACAGGACTTGCTGATCCAGGCCATGACCGCTTACCCCAATTTAAGTGGCCGCAAGGATGACCCGCCCACCCCCGCCGCTATCGGTATCGCCGACCTGGTAGCCAGCCATAACATCGTTTACGGCATCCTGGCCGCGCTTTATAGCCGGGAAAAAACCGGGTGCGGCCAGCGCGTCGATGTTAACCTGTATAATTCCCTGCTGGTAATGATGATCCAGGAACTAACGGCTTACCTGAACGGAGCAGGCTGGCAGGAACGCAGCGAAACCGGCATTCCCTGCCCCTACCTGGGCGCGCCTTATGGTATGTACCAGACCTCCGATGGCTGGCTGGCTATTGCGATGAACCAGGTCAACCAGTTGGCCCGCCTGATCGGGGTGTCGGGCTACGAACACATTGACTCCAAGAACCAGATGGAAGGCCGCGATGACATCCGGCGGGATTTTGCCCGGGCCTTTAAGACCCGCACCACCGACGAGTGGCTGGAACTGCTGCTGGCCGAAGATATCTGGGTTGCGCCGCTGTATACTTTCGCGGACGTGGAGAACGATCCGCAGGTAGCTGAAAACGAGATGATTGTCAGCTATGAGCATTCGACCGCGGGGACCATCCGGACGCTCGGCATTCCGGTCAAGTTTAGCGGCACTCCGGGCGAAATCCTCCGCCCGGCCCCCCTGCTGGGCGAACACGGCCAGGAAATACTTAAAGAGTTCGGCGGCTACAGCGAGGAGGATATCCGGGATTTGATGGCACGGCAGGTTATAGGTACCCCCGCGTCATGAACCCGCCAGCAAAACCGGGGCCGGGACAGCCACCTGCGGCTTCGGGCAACACTCCTGCTTTTCTAGCTGTCCGGGAACTGGCGGCCCTGGTGGAAGATGGGCAGGCGATCGGAGTGGGAGGTTTGCATTTCGCTCGCCTGCCGCTGGTTCTGCTACAGACCCTGATCGAGCAGGGCCACCGGGACCTGGATTATATTAGCTGGGGCGGCGGCCTGCCGCTGGAATTACTGCTGGCCGCCGGAGCGGTCAAAAAGGTAGTATTCTGCTTTTCAAGCCTGGATATTTTCGGCCTGGCCCCCTTATTTAGAAAAGCCCTGGAAGATAAAACAGTCGAGGTGGAAGAATGGACCGCCCTGGGGATGATCCAGGGCTTCACCGCTGCCCGGCAGAACCTGGCTTCTTTGCCTTTCCAGTTGCCGTCAGGTTCGGAGATTATGGAACGGGCCGGGTTCGCAAAGTCTTATTCTGACCCGGTCAGCGGGGCCGAGGTCGGCGCCGCCCGCGCCTTGCACCTGGATGTTTGCCTGCTGCACGCCCAGCGCGCCGACCAGTCCGGCAACGTGGAAATCCAGGGTGCCCGCGGCCTCGACTTTAGCCTGGTGGGCGCGGCCCGCCGAGTACTGGTAACGGTCGAAGAAATCGTTCCGGACGGGACTTTCCAGAGCGGCCCGCGCTCCTTTATCATCTCCCGCGCATTGATCACCGCTATCGCGGTAGTTCCGATGGGAGCTTATCCCGCCTCCTGCCTGCCCTACTATGTAACCGATTACCGGGCGCTGCTGGAAGCAACCCGCTATGTTCCGGCCAGTTGGCCCGCGCTCTCGCCTGCCCGGGAGGAGTTTGTCCGCCGAGCGGCCGGCATTCCGGCCCGTACTTATATCGAAGGAAGTCGGCCTTCAGCTATCAAGGCGGATCTTGCGGCCCCACCGACCGTCGATGAGCAAATGGTGGTAACGCTGGCCCGGCACTACACCAATGACAGTATCTGCGCCGCCGGGGCGGTTTCACCACTGGCGATGGTTTCTTACCTGCTGGCTAAACGGCTTTATGCCCCTCGCATGTTAATCACCACCATGAGCAGCGGGTTAGTCGATATTGCCATCCGGCCGATGAACCTGACGCTGTCCGAAGTACTGGACTTTCAGACTGCCGTATTGCACTGCGGCGGGGACGACACTTACCACTGGTTCTACCAGCCCGGTTTTGTTACCCATGAAGTAGTGAGCGCCGGGCAAATAGACCGCTACGGCAGAGCTAATAATATAGAAATCGCCCGGTCGGAACGGGTACCGCTGCGCTTACCCGGCCAGGGGGGTATGGCCGATGTAGCTAATTTCCACCATAACTTTTTGCTTTATCTGACCCGCCATTCGCCGCGTACACTGGTGGATCGGGTAGATTATGCCAGCGCCGGCCGGGGTTTGCTGGACGAGAGTGAACGCCAGGCCGCCGGGCTGGCTCCCGGCTATGTGCGCCTGGTAACTGACCTGGCAGTCTTCCAGCTTGACCCGGCC
>JAYSXP010000290.1:0-14273 GCA_043717125.1 Polyangiaceae bacterium
ACGAGCCCGGCCGCGAGGAGGATCTCGACCGCCCGGACGACGTCTCCCGACTCGAGCCCGCCGGCACGCGCTGTCTTGATGACGTCGCGGAGCGTGACCGGCCCAATCACGAGGGATTGCACGCGCGCGACCGTCTGAGGCCAGAGGACACCGTCGAGCGTGAAGAGGTCGCCGCTCTTCGCCTGCTTCGTCAGCGTGCGATCGAGATCGTTCCGTGCCAGCTCGAGCGGCGACTCACCCGGCTTCGCGACCTCGAGGCCCGCAAGCATCAGCCCAGGCAGATCCAGGTCGAGCGGGAACTCGACCGGGGGCGACGTCTGCCCGCGATAGAAGGTGACCATGCCCGAACGCCACAAGAAGAGATCCGCGACGCGATCGCGGCCCTGCTCGCGAATCGCTCGGAAGATGTCGACCGGACCGACGAGGCCCATCGAGATCAGCGTGTCGCCCATGCGGCCGCCGTAGCGAGGCAGCACGGCGAGCGCCAGATCGAGCTCTTCGCGCTCCAGCTTTCCGCGACGAACCAGGTATTCGCCGAGCAGCTCGCTCGCGTTGCTGGAGGCGACGTGGTGAAGCTTGCCCGCGACGAAGTAGAGCTCTTTGTGCGCTCCGCCGCCGCTCTTGGGGCTCTCCTCGGGCCGCTCGGCGAAGAGCACGCCGGTCTCGCGATACTGGAGTACGCGCATGAGCGTCTGCAACATCGATGCGTTGGAGAGGTCGTCCTTGAAGTCGGGCGCGCCCGGACCGTCGAGCTTTCCCGTCGTGGCGCTCGGCGGCGGGAAGAAGCGCGCGAACTCCTCGATGTCCTCGACGTCCTTCAGACCGCGGCCGACGAAGTCGACCTTGTCGCCGCGCGTGAGCGTGCCGGTCGCGAGGGCCTCCATGAGGCGAGCGAACGTCCACGGTCCGATCTTCTCGCCGCTCGCCTTGATGACGAACGAAGGCAGGATCTCGTACTCGCTCGTCTTGTGCTCGGGCGGTTCGCTCCCGACGTCGTTTGGCACCTCCGAGGACGCCGGGCGTCTCACGGGGACCGAAGGCGCTTTGCCCGGGACGGGCCGCGACACCACGGGCTTCGGCGCTCCGCTCGACTCGCGCGCGACGCGGATGGCGCGCGCGCTCTCGCGGACCGCTGCCATGCCGTCGCTCGAGGAGGCAGCCTGGACCCAGCGGACCCGCGCCGAGATCTCGCGAACCGCCAGCCGCGGATCGGCTTCGAAGGGCGCGAGCGCCTGCGCGAAATCGGTCGCGGTCGGATAGCGGCTCTCCGGGCTGCGGCTGAGCGCGCGCTGCAGTACCTCGAAGAGCCCCGGCGGCAGGCGTCCGCGGATCTCCTGGAGCGCGTCGACCTTGCAGTCGCGGATGGCCAGGAGGATCGCGAGCTGACCGCCACCCGGGAAGAGCGGGCGGTTCAGCAGGATCTCCGCGAGCACGGTGCCGAGGCTGAAGAGGTCCGCGCGGTGGTCGCTCCCCTCACCCGCGACCTGCTCGGGCGCCAGATAGGCAAACTTCCCCTTGAGCACGTGACCGGCCTCGCTCCGTAGCGTCGTGCGTGTGGTGGAGCGCGCAATGCCGAAATCGCCGAGCTTCACCTTCCCTTCCTTCGACAGGTAGATGTTCGACGGCGTCACGTCGCGGTGCACGATGCCGAGCGCACCGCCGGACAGCGGATCGCGTGCAGCATGCACGCTCTCCAGCGCGCGCAACACCTCGCGAGCGACGTAGACCGCGACGCCGACGGGCAGAAACTCGTCCTCCTGACGCAGGCGGCGCAGGAGACGGTAGCCGTCGACGCCGTCGATGTACTCCATCGAGAGGTACGGCTCGCCGCGCGCATCGGCGCCCGCCCCGAAGACGGTGACCACGTTGTCGTGCGTGACCGCCGCGTGAAGACACGCCTCGCGCTCGAACATCGTGCGGCCTTCGGGATCCGACGCGAAGTGGGGCAGGAGCCGCTTGACCACCAGCTTGTCGGGCAAGCCGGAGTCGGGCGTCGCCGGGCGCGCAAGATAGACCTCGGCCGTACCGCCCACCGCGATGCGTGCGTCGAGAATGAAAGGGCCGAAGCGAAACGGGGCGGACATTTTCGTTCGCGGACTCTGGCTGAAAGGGTAGCGATTTCCGCGCGCTGTGTCACGAACCCTCGCGCCTGCTAAGCTAGCGTGCGTGCAGCGGTTCCTCGCGCTCTTCGCGTCCGTCACCGTGTTCGTCGCCCTTGCCACGCTCTGCGCGTGCGAAGGCTGCAAGAGCCCAACCGCCGCAGACGGCAGCGCCCCGCGGAGCGGTGCGGAGGGAGTGCCTGCGGCGCGCCTCTACCTCATCTCGGACTTCGCCGGTGCGCTCGAGCCGTGCGGCTGCGTCAAAGATCAGCTTGGCGGCATGGACCACTTCGGCGCCCTCGTCGCGGCGGAGAAGGACAAGGCCAAGGCGTCCGTCGTCCTCTCGGCGGGGCCGCTCTTCTTCATGGACATGGAGCTCGCGGCCGATCGCCGCGCGCAGGAGATCACCAAGGCCGAGACGATCGCAGCGTCACTCAAGGCGCTCGGCCTCGCCGCCTTCGCGCCGGGTCGTAACGACTGGGCCGCCGGCAACGAGACTCTGAAGAAGCTCGCGGGCGCTTCGGCGGCGCCGCTGGTCGCCGCCAACGTGGCAGAGGTCTCCCCGAACGCGAGGTGGACGAAGAAGAACGTGGGAGGCGTCGACGTCGGCTTCATCGGCGTGTCGGCGCCCGACAAGGCGAAGGTCGCGCTCGAGGGCGTGACCTCCTCGGGGGCAGCCGAGGCCGTGAAGGCCGGCATCGCTGCGCTCCGGAAGGAGGGCGTTCAGTCCATCGTCGTCCTCGCGGCCGTCGGACGCGGAGAGGCCAAACGCATCGCTGACGCATTCCCCGAGCTGCTCGCGGTCGTCGTCGGTTCCACGGGCGGCGGCGGCGACGCGAACACGCAGGCGCCTCCCGCGGAGACCGTCGGCAACGTTTTGATCGTCGAGACGGGCAACCACCTGCAGACGGTCGCCGTCGTCGACCTCTATCCGCGCGAAGGCTCGACCACCGCGGGCCTCGTGAGGTTCGCGGACGGCACCGGCATCGAGCGCATCCGCAAACGCGAGGAGCTGACGGGACGCATCGACGAGCTGCGCGTGCGCATCTCCACCTGGGAGCAGGACAAGAGCGTCGAGAAGAAGGACATCGACGCGCGGCGCGCGGAGCTCGCGAAGCTCGAAACCGAGCGCGACGCGAGCGAGAAGGCGCCCGCCCCAGCCACCGGCAGCTACTACCGGTACGCGATGCACGAGATCCGCGAGAAGCTCGGCGGCGACGAGGCCATCAAGTCGAAGATGCTTGCATACTACAAGCAAGTGAATGAATCGAACAAGATCGAGTTTGCGAGCCGCGTACCGAAGCCGCCGCCGAAGGGCGAGCCAGGGTACGTCGGCATCGAGATGTGCTCGACCTGCCACGAGGACGCGAAGAAGGTCTGGGACGGCACCAAGCACGCGGGCGCATACGCGACGCTCACGAAGGGGTTCAAGGAGTTCAACCTCGACTGCGTGAGCTGCCACGTGACCGGATACGACCGCCCCGGTGGCTCCACGGTCACGCACGTCGACGACCTCAAGGACGTCCAGTGCGAGGTGTGTCACGGCCCGGGGTCGCTCCACTCCGCGAAGCCCGAGAAGGTGAAGATCCCGGTGGCCAAGCCCACGGCCGACATGTGCCTCGGGTGCCACCATCCGCCTCACGTCCACACCTTCGACGCGAAGGCGAAGATGGCCGAGATCCTCGGCCCCGGACACGGCAAGCCGAAGTCGCCGTAGCCAGATCGAATTCACTCGAACGACGTACGAGTGAAAGGCCCGCCGGGTCTCGAGCGTTTCCTTCCGGAACAATCGCGAAAAGCCGCTGTCGCATCACCAGGACCGCGCGTTTCCGCCGTGTCCGTGACCGAGCCAAAACCCCAATGCAGTCCTCCCACGTGCCGTTCGGCGCTGGCCTGGCGCTATGCCTGGCGACCGCGTCCTGCGCCGCTCCGAGCCACGACGACCAGGTGATGGCGACTGCTCCCGAGCCCGAGCTCGAGGAACCGTTGACGCTCTCGGTCGACGCGCTCGACGTGCGCCACGGCAGCCTCCGCATCGAAGCGTCGATGAGGGACGGCTCGGCCGACGTCTCGATGTGGCTCGGGTCCGAGTGCGAGACGCGTGAAGTCGGTCGCGGCATCGCGACGCGTTCGGGCTTCGCGTGGAGCCTTTCGCGCGACGAGATTGCGCGCGCCATCGAGTGCAGCCTCGTCGTGCGCGTGCACGCGGTCGATGCGGAGGGTCATCGTGTGCGGAGAACCGCAGAGCTCCCGGTGACCGCGACGCTCGAGTCCGACGGCGCCGAGAACGTGCGGCTCTTCCGTCAGGAGTCCGAGGGCACGTCGATGAAGATGACGTTTCTCGGGAATGCGAATGCGCGCCGCCTCCATGTGGCGGGCACGGTGATCGGGGTCGAGACCGAGGAGTATGTCGGACGGCTGCCGAGGAACGTCTTCGCCTCGACGTTTGTCGTCGGCAACGACGATCTCGCGCGCTCGATGCTCGCGCGTCGCCACGTCTCGCTGCTCGGCGAGCACTTCCTCGCGACGATCACAGTCGGTTCGATGACCCTCGACGTATCGGAGCCCGCGCCGGAGCCCGAGCCGGTGAGCGTCGAGACCAGCGGCGACGGCTGATCGACCGGGGAGCTCGGGCGGCCCGGGCTACTCCTCCCCGGCCGGCTCGTCTTTCGAGTTGTCGTTGTCGTCCTTGTCGTCGGCTGCGGCGCCGTCGGCGGCAGGCAGCGTGATCGCCTCGAGCGCGACGTCGAGCTCGGCGCGCTTCTTCGCGAACGACTCGCGGTCGGCAGGCGGGAGCGTGCGGACGCCATCCATTTTCAGCCCCAAGGGATCGATGAACGTGGCGCCTCGCTTCACCGCGAAGTGGAGGTGCGGTCCGGTCGCGCGTCCCGTCTGGCCGACGAAGCCAACGAGCTGCCGGGCCTCGACGTGCTGCCCTGGATGCAGACCCGGCGCGAACCGCGAGAGGTGGCAGTACGCCGTCGTCAGGCCACTCACGTGCTCGATCTGCACCATGTTTCCGCAAGGCCCGCTGTCGCCGGCGCTGTGGATGGTACCCGTCGCGCTCGCGTAGACGGGCGTCCCCGACGACGCGCCGAAGTCGATCCCGTTGTGCGGCATCACGACGTGCAGCACCGGATGCATGCGCTTCGGATTGAAGCGCGACGTGATCCGCGCAAGCGGGAGCGGCGAGCGGAACGTGCCGCGAAAGGGCTGCTGGCCCTTCGCGTCGTAAAAGCCAGGATGAGGCGAGCGCCGGCGGCTGCCCTCCACGGAGGCGTCGCGCTCGTAGTAGTAGACGCGCAAGCGCTCGCCCGCCTTGGGGACGTAGTCGAGTGCGTCGACGGAGAAGCGCGCGAACACGCCCTCGACCCACTCCTCGTGACCGACGACGCGGAGGCGTACGCCAGGTTTGACCACCGCCGTGTCACCGTGGCCATCGAGGGCGTCGTCGATCTCCTCGATCGCCTCTTCGTGGAGGCCCGCAGCGCCAATGGCCTTCGCGAGGTCGGCGGTGACGACGAGGGCGACCTGCGTGCGCTTCTTCTCGACGAAGAGCTCGAGTTTGTTCGCGGTGAGCGAGTCGTGCGAGTCATCCGTGTCGCGGGCCTGCCAGACGTCGGTCGGGGACGCGATGTACTCGAAGGCGACGATGTTTCCCTTCGTGCGGTTGCGAGCGACGACGAAGGTGTCCTTCGAGAGGCCGTGCTCGATGCGACGAATGTTGTCGACCGCGCGAGTCACACGCTTGGTCTCGACCTTCGACAACCCCGCTTGCGCGAGCGCGCCCGCGAGCGTGTGCTTGCCGACGGTGCCGCGGAGGATCTCGACGCCGACCTCGTGCTCGAGAGCGGTGATGCGCCAGACCGGAACGAACGTGGGGCCTGCGTCGGCCTGGGCGGCGACAGCGGGCTGGGTGGCGACCGCAGCAGAGGGCGCGGCGGCATCGGTCGCCGGGACGTCTGCGCCCGTGAGGATCGCGGGAGCGGCGGCGGGAGCGTTGTGGCTCGGCGAGCCTCGCACGATGAGGACGAAGCCGAGGGCGACGAGGCCGCCGAGCGTCGCGAGCGCAACGGCTCGGCCGCGATCGGGACTGGCGACCGGCTCCGTTTTCGAGGATTCCGGTGTCGACGGATCGCCTTCATCGGGCGCGATGGGCTCGGGAGGCTCGAAGAGCGTGTCGGTCGACTCGCCCTCGCTCTCCGCTCCGATCGCCAGGGGATCTCGGCCTTCGTTAGTCACGCGGCGCACGGCATAGCCCCGAGGCAGGGCACGCGCAACTTTGGAGCGGGGCATTTCCCCCCATCGCCCCTTCCCCACACCCCGTATTCGCCGCTAGAGTGCGTGATCGTGAAGAACGGAAGAGGGGCAGCATGAATGAGCGGGTGAAGCAGCTCCTCGTCCTCGGTCGCGAGCACTACGCGAAGCGCGAGTTCGAGAAAGCCGAGCAGATGCTCCGCATGGTCCTCGAGGAAGAGGACAGGTACGCGGACGTGCACGACATGCTCGGGGTCATCGCGCACTCGCGCGGGAACTTTCTCGTCGCCGAGCGCCACTTCGAACGCGCGCTCGAGCTGAACCCCGGGTACACCGAGGCGGCGCTCAACCTCGCCGTCACGTACAACGACCGCGGCAAGTACGAGAAGGCCCGCGAGGTCTACAGCAAGATCAAGGTCGGCCCGGTGGGCACGGCGCAGGGGCTCGACCCGTTCGCGCGCGGCAAGCTCGCGAACATGCACGCGGACATCGCGCAGGCGTACGCCGACGCAGGGCTGCCGCGCGAGGCCATCCACGAATACGAGAAGGCGACGGCGCTGTGCCCGCAGTTCGCCGACCTCCAGGTGAAGCTCGGGACGCTCTTCCGCGAGATCAACGATCTTCCCGCGGCGCGCGTTCGCTACGAGGCGGCGCTCCAGGCGAAGCCCGGCTACGTGCCGGCGCGGCTGCAGCTCGGGGTCACCCTCCTCGCGCTCGGCGACGCGAACGGCGCCGACGAGCAGTGGCGCGAGGTGACCAAGCTCGAGCCCGAGAACTCGCAGGCGAAGATGTACCTGCGCATGCTCGAGCGCACGCGTCAGTCGCTGCCGCCGAAGGCCTGAGCAGGCGAAGCGTGAGCACGAAGTGGCGCGAGCGCAAGGAGCTCGCGCGTCAGGCCTGGCGACGTCTGCGCGGCGGCGAGCTCACCCCGTGGCGCGCCGCGCTCAGCGTGGGCGTCGGTCTCGTGATCGGGATGACGCCGGCGTTCGGGCTGCACTGGCTCATCGTGATCGCGGTGTGTGTGCCGCTTCGTCTGGACACGGGCGTCGCGTACCTGGCGGCGAACATCTCGATGCCATTGATCGCGCCGTTCATCACGTTCGCCGAAGTGGAGACGGGTGCGCTGCTGCTCCACGGGCATTTCATGGCGATGAGCCCGAGCGACCTGAAGGCGGCGGGAATCGGGACGCTCGTAGCCGAGCTCGTCGTTGGGACCGCAGTGCTCGCGCCGGCATGCGGCGCGGTCGGCGGGGCGATGGCGTATGCGTTCGTGGCGTGGCGGCGAGCGCGGCGACTCGCGTCGAAATCTTAGCCACGAATTGACCCGGCGCTCGTAGCGCGAGACTAGTCGCTCGTCCCGCGCGGCGCCTTGCACTTCAGCCACGACTCCACGAGCGCGAGATCGAATGCATCGACGCCCTGTCGCGGCATGCGCGCGCCGCACGTCCCCTGCAACAGACACCACAACGCCGAATCCGCAGGCGTCGTGCTCCTCGTGTCGACGAGCCTCTTGCCGCCGTGCATCGATGTCGTGAGCAGGGTGTACGTCGCGTCTGCGTTCGTCGTGTCCATCACCGTCCGCGCGCCGGCCGGGAGCGGAGCCGAGTGGCAACCGCTCGCGCCACACCGGAACTGATCGCGGATCTTCGGAAGCACGTTCTTCGTGAACGTCACCGAGCAGTCCGCCGGCTCGAGCGGCGCGCCTTGCTCCGGCGAGAGCGTCGCCGACAGGTCCGTGCCGGCCGCGCCCTCGTCGCCGGCGCTCTCCGACGAGCTCAGCGCGTCCTCGGTCGGAAACGGCGGAGGCGACGGGTCGTCCGCCGCACACGCCTGAGCGCCCACGAACGCGAGGCCGAACGCCAGGTACTGAAGCGACCGCATCCCCTCCCCTCAGCATTCCTCGTGCCCACGCTCCTCGACGCGCCGTCGGGAAAGGCGATGCGCGAGTTGCGCAAAGACCCGCGCAATACCGGCGCGCCAGCGCAGACCTACACACGCCGCCGCGAGTCGCGCGATCCACCGGCATGGCCGACCGCATGCTCTGCGCGCCATGGGACGGCGTCGCCGCGCACGTGGAGGCTCATGTGACAGCGGGCTGTACCGGCGCCGCAGCCGCTGCGCCCTCGAGCACAGACAGCGCGCCCGCGTCGCCGAGCGACACGTCGGCGTCGAAGACGCCCGCGAAGTGAGGCAGCGATGCGCGCGCCACCGCATCGAGCGGAGGAGGCTCCACCCCGAGCGTCGTGAGCGAGGCGACCCCGAGCGCCTGGATCCCGCACGGCACGATCAGTCGGAAGCCCGTGAGGTCGGTCGCGACGTTCAGCGCGAAGCCGTGCATGGTCACCCAGCGAGACAGGCGAACGCCGATCGCGCCTATCTTCGCGAGCCGCGGAGACGGGCCCTCCGCCGGCATCTCACCGCGAGACACCGCGAGCGAGCGCGCCTCGTCCCACGAGCTGGGCGCGCCCTCGTCGACCCATACGCCGATGTACTTCGGATCCCCCGGCAAGACGCCCGCGGCGACACCGTGATCGCCCGCGATCCGGATCATCACCTCGGCGAGATCGCGCACGTACTTCCGGACGTCACAGCGCTCCGGCTTCAGATCGATGATGGGATACGCGACGAGCTGACCGGGACCGTGGAAGGTCACGTCGCCTCCGCGGCCGGTTTCCGACACGGTGACCCCGCGCGCACGCAGGTCCTCGTCGCCGGCGAGGATGTTCTCCTCCTTCGCGCCGCGCCCGAGTGTGACCACCGGATCGTGCTCCAGCATCAAGATCACGTCCCCGAAGCGCTCGGGCGCGTGGATGCGCGCCTCGACGAGCGCCTGCTGAAGCGCATGCGCGCGATCGTAAGCGACGCGCCCGAGCCAGTAGGCGGTGATCTTGCGCTTCACGACGGGCCGCTTCAGCCCGGCTTCTGGATCCGACGGACGGCGACGGGCGTTCCCCAAACGACGGCGTCGATCGTGACGAGGAGCGTGCACGGCAAAGTTCCGACAATCGCCATGGAGCGCATGAGCCCGAACCATAGCGCCGAGCGCTCACCCACGACGCACCTTTCTTGAGCGCGCTTCAGCGCGAGTGATAGTTCGGCGCTTCTTCCGTGATGATCACGTCGTGGACGTGACTCTCGCGGAGCCCCTGCGACGTGGCGCGGATGAACTTTGCCTCCGAGCGCAGCTCCTTGATCGTCTTCGAGCCCGTGTAGCCCATGCCGGAGCGGAGGCCGCCGACGAGCTGGTGCAGGATCGACGCGAGCGAGCCGCGGTGCGGGACGCGACCCTCGATGCCCTCGGGCACGAGCTTCTCGTCCGCGGTGCCTCCCTGACCGTAGCGATCTTTGCTGCCCTTCTTCATCGCGCCGAGCGAGCCCATGCCGCGGTAGACCTTGTAGCTGCGGCCCTGGAAGAGGACGAGGTCGCCGGGGGACTCGTCGGTTCCCGCGAAGAGCGAGCCGATCATGACGGCGGCTGCGCCGGCCGCGATCGCCTTGGTGACGTCGCCGGAGTGCTTCACGCCTCCGTCGGCGATGATGGGCACGCCGTGCCGATCGCCGACGCGCGCGCAGTCGGACACGGCAGTGATCTGCGGGACGCCGATGCCCGCGACGACGCGCGTGGTGCAGATGCTGCCCGGGCCGATGCCGACCTTCACGCCGTCCGCGCCGGCGTCGATGAGCGCCTCAGTCGCGTCTGCGGTGGCGACGTTGCCCGCGATGATCGGGACGTTCGGGTATGCCTTCTTCACGGCGCGGACGGCGTCGATGACGCCCTTCGAGTGGCCGTGCGCCGTATCGATCACGATGAGGTCGACGCCTGCGGCGACGAGAGCCGCGGCGCGCTCGTCGCGGTCGGGGCCGGGACCGATGGCGCCGCCGACGCGGAGGCGCCCCTTGTCGTCCTTCGAAGCCAACGGATTGCGATCCGCCTGGAGGATGTCCTTGATCGTGACGAGACCGACCAGCTTGCCGCCGTCGACGACGAGCAGCTTCTCGATGCGGTGTTTGTGCAGGAGCTGCTTCGCCTCGTCGGCGGCGACGCCCGGCGGGACCGTGACGAGCTCCTTCGTCATCAGCGCGCTGACGGGCTGATCGAGGTTGCGCTCGAAGCGAATGTCGCGCGCGGTGAGGATGCCGACGGGGCGATCGCCCTCGACGACGGGGACGCCGGAGATGTCGTGCTCGCGCATGATGCCGAGCGCCTCGCGGAGCGACTGGTTCGGACGCACCGTCACCGGGGCGAGGACCATGCCGCTCTCGGCGCGCTTTACCCGCTCGACCTCACGCGCCTGATCGGCCGGCAAGAGGTTCTTGTGCAGGATGCCGATGCCGCCCTCGCGGGCCATGCAGATCGCGGTCCGGTGCTCGGTGACCGAATCCATGGCTGCGCTCACGAACGGAGTGTTGAGCTCGAGCCCACGGCAGAGTCGCGTCTTGATGTCGACGTCGCGGGGGAGCACCTCGCTGTACGCCGGGACGAGGAGCACGTCGTCGAAGGTCAGGCATTCACGAAGCTGGTCGTCGATCATCGCGAAAGGCCTCCCTGTGCGGTGCGCAAGGTCCGTCCGAGTAGCGCGCGCGCGCGCCGAAGGGAAGTGACGCGCGGCCCGTCGCTCGCGACGAGCTCCCGCTGCACACGGACGCCGAGCCCGCGGTTTCAGGCAAGAAACGCCCGATTTGACTCCGGCCGCGCTCACGACCATACGGTCGGGATGCGTTCCACCCTCGCCTTTCCCGCGGCCCTCACCCTTTTCGCGATCGCCTGCAGCGGCAGTGACTCGTCGACAGCCGACGCGTCGTCGACAGCCGACAGCGGCACGCCCGTCACCGCGTTGCCCGAGGGCGGCGGCGCGACGACGGACGGCGCGACGACGGACGGCGCGACGGGCTCGGACGCGAACCCGGGCAGCAGCGACGATCCCGACAAGGACGGTTCGTTCGCCACCGCCGAGAAGGACGCGACCGCCACCGTCGCATCGACGGGCGACATGGTCGCCGTCCACGCCGTGTACCCGACGGGCGCAGGTCCCTTCCCCGTCATCGTGATCGGCCACGGCTTTCAGCTCGCCCCGGCGCAGTACTACAGCTACGCAAAACGCCTCGCCACGTTCGGCTACGTCGCGATGACGGTCGATTTTCCGACGAACTTCGCCGGGAACGACAACCCGAAGGAGGCGAAGGACATGCTCGGCGGCGTCGCATGGGCGAAGGCCGACGCCACGATCGGGCCCAAGGTCGACGAGAACGTCGTGGGCATGACCGGTCACTCGCTCGGCGGGAAGATCGCCCTGCTCGCCGCGACGATGGACTCCCACGTGAAGGCCGCCTTCGTGCTCGACCCCGTGGACGGCGGCGCGGGAGGCTGCACGGCGCCGAAGTGCGTGACCGTCTCGAGCTTGATGCCCGACCTCCACATCCCGACGGGCTTCCTCGGAGAGACGACCGACGCGACGACCACGGGGTTCCAGGCGTGCGCGCCGGCCGCGTCGAACTTCACCACGTTCTACGCGAAGACCATCACGCCGAGCCTACAGGTCACCGCGCTCGGTGCGAACCACATGAGCTTCCTCGACGACCTCACGGCGTGCGGCATCACCTGCACCTTCTGCAACACAGCGACCGCGACGAACGCCGGTGTCTCGCAGATGGCGCGCGCGTTCATGACCGCGTTCTTCGAGCGTCACCTTCGCGGCAAGACCGCCTTCGACGCGTACCTCACTGGCGCGCAAGCACAGTCGCGCTACGTGGCGACCAACCGCGCGACGATCGTAGCGAAGTAGCCCGAGGCGCGAGTCGAAGGAGCGGCTCTCCCGAGGTCATGCTCGTGCAACCAAGGTGGTGCACGAAGCGGCCGCCGTAGCATGAGGACGACGGGGTAGGCGCGGTCGTCGTCGTAGCGAGCGGGACCCCATACGTGGAACGTGTGTCCGGAGCGCGCCGTCCGCGTCGACCGTCGCGCCGTGGACGCTTCGTCCGCCGGGAGAGGCGTGCGCATCCGGAGCGTCGAGTGTCGCACGCCTCAAGGCTTTTCGAGCGCGCGCAGGTCCTTCACGTCGAGCTCGGGGCCGCCCGGGCCCGTGGTGTGGAGGACGCCGTCGAGGACGAACATGCCTCCGACGTGCCGCGGCTGCAGGGCGAGAGCGACGCCCACGGCCCGCAGGCTCGGGCGTGGGCTCGGGGCGCCTGGCGGATCGTCACCGATCGTCGCCGCGGGATCGGGGCACGGCAAGCAGCCCGGCGGCAGAGGACCACGAGGGCGCGACGTGTGACCGGCAACCTCCTCACGCGGCGGCCGATTCGTGCCGACGTTGCACGCGGGACAGAGGACCTTCACCGCGACGAGGTAGCCGCGAACACGCACGAACGCGCCGTCCGCTCCCGCGAGCGCCTCGGAGACCGTCGCGGTGTCGTCAGCGGCTTTCGCACGGCTCGGCCACGCGTCGTCGGCGGCGATCGCGGGAGCGGCGCTGACCTGCGAGCCTCCGCACCCCGCAGCGCAGACGAGGGCGGTGAGCGCGACGCCCGTGATGCCGATTCGCGTCGGCATCACGACGAGGCGCTCATTCCGGAACCTTGTTCCCTTTGGCGACTTCGCTCTCGCGGTACTCGTCGAGGCCCTCGCAGAACGCATGCGAGACCTCCGGGTCGAACTGCGTCGTCGAGCAGCGCTCGATCTCGGTGACGGCGACCTCGTGGGGGAGCGAGCGGCGGTAGGCGCGATCGCTGGTCATGGCGTCGTAGGTGTCGGCGACGGCGATGATGCGCGCCATCAGCGGGACGTCCTGTCCTTTGAGGCCGAGCGGATAGCCGCGACCGTCCCACCTCTCGTGATGGAGATGCACGCCGGGGATGAGCGGATGCAAGAACTTGATCGGCTCGAGGATGTCCTTGCCGAAGCCGGGGTGCCGCTTGAACTGCTCGTACTCGTCCTGCGTCAGCTTGCCGGGCTTGTTGAGGTTGAGCACGCAGCCGAGCTTGCCGATGTCGTGCATCAGAGCGCTCTGGCGGACGATCTCGATCTGATCGACGGAGAGCCCGAGCTTCGTCGCGAGGTACATCGCGTACGTCGCCACGCGATCGGAGTGGCCGGCGGTGTAGCGGTCCATCTTGTCGATGGCCTTGGCGAGGCCCTCGATCGTCTGCTGGAAGGTCGCGCGGAGATCCTCGTAGAGGCGCGCGTTCTCGATCGCGGCAGCGGCGCGCGACGCGACGATGGAGAGCATCTTTCGTTGCCCCTCGTCGAAACGCTTGCCCTTCGTGAAGCTGACGACGCCGATCCAGCCGAGGATCCGTTGCTTCATCTTCAACGGCACGGCGATGAGCGACTGCACCGGGACCTCGGGCTCGTCTTTGAAAAAGCGCGTGGCCTTCGGGCCCGTTTCGAGGAGCGTGCTGTCCTGGGCGAAGTGCTCGAGGAAGGCGGTCGGGTTGAACGTCCCGAAGTTCGACGCCTCCTTCATGATGCCGGCGCGGAGGTGCTTCGGCTGGAGCAGACGCTGGCGCTCGAAGTAGCTGCCCTCGCCGTCGTCGAGCCAAGTGGACGCGAGGTCGGCGTGGATCTCGTGGATGGCGGTGTCACCGACGGTCGCGAGAACCTCCTCGAGCGACAGGCTCGCGGCGATCGCCTCGCTCACCTTGTAGAGGGAGAGCGCCTCCTTGAGGCGGAGGTTCTCGGCTGCGAGCCGCTGCTTCTCGAGGCCGCGCTGGACGACGTGGATGACCTCTTCGACCTTGAAGGGTTTTAGGATGTAGTCGTAGGCGCCGCGCTTCATCGCGTCGATCGCCGTCTCGACGGTGCCGAAGCCGGTCATGATCACCGTGAGCGCGTCGGGCGCCGTCTTGCCGATGGCGTCGAGCAGCTGGATGCCGCCCATGCGCGGCATTTTCAGGTCGCTGATGACGAGGTCGTAGTGG
>JAYSXP010000030.1:0-7284 GCA_043717125.1 Polyangiaceae bacterium
GCGCGCGAGGGCGTGCTGACTGCGCTCGATCGCGACCTGAACACCCCGCAGGCGCTCTCCGTCCTCGCCGAGCTCGGCAAGGCGGCCAACGAAATCGTCATGCAGTTCCCGAAGCTCAAGAGCGACCCTGCGAAGCTCGAGGCCGTGAAGGGCCTCGCCGCCAAGGCGGTGAACGCGATCGACGCCGCGTGCGCCCCGATGGGGCTCATGCAGGCGGACTCCGCCACTTACTGGGCACGCACGCGCGCGCGGCGCCTTCGCCTGCGCGGCCTCGAGGCGGCCGCCGTCGACGCGAAGGTGGTTGCACGCAGCGAGGCACGCAAGGCCAAGGACTTCGCCCACGCCGACGCGCTCCGCAAGCAGCTCGCCGCGTGGAGCGTCGAGGTCTTCGACGCCGGCGACACGAGCACCTGGAAGATCACGATCTGACAGTGCCGAAGTCGGCGCCGGCCGCGGTCGGCGCGTACGGCGTGGATTAGCTCTCGGCCTTTGGCTTGCGAGCTCCGGCGAGGATCTCCTCGATGGCCGTCTCGTTCACGGTGCTGAAGGCGATCTCGTTCTCGTCGAGGTGGTGCAGCGGAAGCGTGCGTGGGCGAACGAACACCCAGTGCACGAGGACGGCAAAGGCGAGCATTCCGGGCCCCAGGAAGCGGGCGTCCGGGTGGGTCTCCTGGAGGAACGACGCCGCCGCAAGCGCGACGACGAGAGCGCCAATGCTCCCGAGCGTCGCGTAGCGCGCGAGCGACCAGCGATGATTGCACGGCGCGCAAAGCGGAACGATGAAGGTCGCGCGCACTCGCATGAGCAGCTGCAAGAGCACGCCGATGAGGCAGAAGATGAGGTAGCGCACCCAGGCGGGCGACCACGAGAAGGTGACTTCACGACGCGCGATGCCGTCGTGAGACCCGCATTTCATGCAGACGTCCGGGAGCGGCGCGTCATGGGAGAGGACCAGGGCCTTGCCGTCGAGATGCGCGGCGTAGCCTCGCCTCTTCTTCTTGCGCGGCTCTGGTTCCACTCGTCGAGCGTATCCGAAGGTTCCGACGCTCGCTCAGTCCGCCGTCGTGCCGAGCTTCCGCTCGAGCGCCTCGAGATGCGCACGCACCTCGGGATCGCTCGTGCGGAGGGCCTCGACCTTGCGGACCGCGCTCATCACCGTCGTGTGATCGCGATTGCCGAACGCGCGGCCGAGCTCGGGGAAGCTGCACTTCAGACGCTGCTTGCAGAGGTACATCGCGACGTGGCGCGCGAACGCGATGCTCTTGTGGCGATCCTTGGAGAGGAGGTCGCTCGTTCGGAGCTTGAAGTGGTGACAGACGACACGCTGGATGTCGTCGACGCCGGCCTCGCTCGCGCGGGGGTTGGAGGTGAGCGCGAGCTCCTGACGTGCGAAGTCGAGATCGACATGCTTGCCGAGCAGCGAGGACTTCGCGGCGAGACGGATCAGCGTGCCTTCGAGCTCGCGAACGTTGGAGCGGATCGCCTGGGCGAGGAAGAGCACGACCTCGTCGGCGAGGTCAATCTGCTCGATCTGCGCTTTCTTGCGGAGGATCGCGACGCGCGTCTCGAGCTCGGGGCCCTGGATGTCGGCGACGAGCCCCCACGAGAAGCGCGAGACGAGGCGCTCTTCCATCTTCTCGAGTTGCTGCGGATACTTGTCGCTCGTGACGATGATCTGCTTGTCGGCCTGGTGGAGCGCGTTGAACGCGTGGAAGAACTCTTCCTGCGTTTGCGTCTTCGAGGCGAGGAACTGGATGTCGTCGACCAAGAGGAGATCGCATCTCTCGCGGTAGCGCGCGCGGAACTCGTTCATGCGCCCCTCCTGAAGGGACTGGACGAACTCGTTCACGAACTTCTCGGCCGACACGTACAGGATTCGCGACGACGGACGCTCGGTACGAAAGCGGTGCGCCACAGCGTGGACGAGGTGCGTCTTGCCGAGACCGGTGCCGCCGCACAGAAAGAGCGGGTTGTGGCGCGGGCCACCGCCGCCGGCCGCGGCGATCGCGGCCGCGTGCGCGAGCTGGTTCGAAGGGCCCACGACGAAGTTGCCGAACGTATACTTCGGGTTCAGCCCTTCGATGGGCGGAGGCTGCGAGACCTTCCCGCTGCCGCTCTGCCCGACTGCGGCGCCGCCGCCGGCCGAGTGACCGTTCGAGCCGTTGGAGCTCAAGGAGCCATTCCAGCCGTTCGCCCGCGTGGAGCGCGGAGGCTCGACTTCGGAAAGCTGCATGCCGTCGGCATCCAGCCCCTCGGACGGGCCGGGCCTCACGGGCGGGATGGGGCGGTCGGGCATCATCGCGCGCGGTCGTACGGGCAGTGCAGGCTGTCCATTGCCGAGCGCGACGGGGCGATCGAGTTCGCCTCCGACGCACCACGCGATCTGGATGCTCCAGCCCGTCTGGCTGCGCAGGAAATCCATCAGGGTCGGCAGGAAGTGCTGATCGACCCACTCCCGAACGAACTCGTCGCGAGCGCGCAGGCTCACGACGCCGTCGGTCATGCCGTCGAACTGAACTCCTGAAAACCACTGTTCGAAGCTCGCAGGCGATTTCGCCCGCGTGAAAGCTACGGCTTCGTTCCAGAGCGTGTCGTGCTGCATCACCATCGTTCCAGCCGAATGCGAATGCCAACAGCAACGCACAGGTTCTCCACAGGCTGTGGACTGGTGACTCCTCGCGGCTTTCCAGCGCGAGAAGTCATGCCAGCCCGAGGCCTCACCGTGAAGACCAGGCGATCGGACAAACAATCCCCAACTTCGAGCGAGCTCGACTCACGCCGCGCCGCCTGAAGCAATTCCCAAACAATCCCTGCTCTACGGACGATCGCCGATGAGCACTCCACCTCCGCCCCCCGGTTCGCTCTCCCTCCCCACACGTGGAGGAACTCGAACCGCTAGGCGCAGGGTCGGAGCGCTTATCGCCGACCTCCCGTAGCGACGGGAGAATGGAAGTAGCACCCTCTTTTTTCCGTCGTCATGTCCATTGTTTCAAAAAGGTGTAAGTGGCTGCAGCTAATGAGCTTTATTCCTTGTAAACCACCTGTGAATTACGTGCTGTGCGCATGCAGCTTCGCACACAGTGGATAAGTGCCCGTCGCCGTTCCGTTATCGGAGCGTTGCCGCAGCGACACTCTCTCGCGGCCGCGGAGTTGCCGCTGATTGGTGTGTCAAGAGTCGACGAAGTGCCTGATTTCTCGGCATGCGCAACGCTCGCCCGCGAGGCGTCGAGCCCGTCTCGCCAAAAATTGTCCTTCTGGGGTCTGCCTTGGTAGGGCTACAGCGGTGCGGCCCCACGCCTCCTGGAAAGCAGCCGCGATCGCGCTTGCGCTCGCGTCCCTATGCCCCGGGATCGCGTACGCCGATCCCTCCTCCACAAGCGTCGAGCAGGGCTACGAGCTCGGCGAGATCCAGCATCCGCGCTCCGTCGCGATGGGAAACGCAGCGCAGGTGTTCGGCGGATCGACGACAGCCGTGTTCGTCAACCCGGCGAACCTGCCGCTCTACCGCGTCTATCATCTCGAGGGGCTCGCCGCGCTCGGGCCCGAAGCGCGACGGCAGAGCTACGGCGGTGCGATCGCCGATTCGAGCACCTCGCGACTCGCCGGCGGATTCGGCGGGACGTGGTCGCAGATGGATCCCGATGGGATCAAGCGCCAGTTCACCGATCTTCGGCTCGCGATCGCTTATCCGCTCGGCGATCGCTTGAGCCTCGGCGCGACCGGGCGATTCTTGCGCATCGGACAGAAAGTTTCCGCCGGCCCCCTCGGCGCAAGCCTCGCGTCGGACGGCACCCGCGAAGAGCCCGTGTTGAGCGCGTTCACGTTCGATGCCGGCGCCGCCGTGCAGGTCAGCGAGAACATCCGCATCGCCATGAGCGGGCGCAATCTGACGGCACCTGGTACGGCTCTGGCGCCGCTCGCGCTCGCGGGCGGGATCGGATTCTCGAACTCGACGGTGACGATCGAGGCGGACTCGCTGGTCGACTTCACCACGTTCGGCTCGGCGAGGGCGCGCGCGATGCTCGGCGCGGAGCTGCTGGTCGCCGACCGCTTCCCGCTTCGTGCAGGATACCGGTACGACGCCGGCATGAAGACGCACGCGGCGAGCGTCGGCATCGGCTACGTCGAGCGTAAATTCAGTGTCGAGTTCGGTGGACGCCGCGATGTCGTGGCGGACCACCCCGCGACACTGCTGAGCATCGGGCTGCGCTTCTTCCTCGACTCCGCGAACGGCGGAAGCGGGGATACCGGCGAGACGTTCTGACGCGCACGCCAGGCGTCGCGTCTAGGGCGGCGTCCAGAACCGGATGCAGAGATCGTCCGACGCGTGACGGACGGCGAGCACCGGGGCGATGGGTGGCGTCGCCGGGGGCGCGGGCGGGCGCGGGGAAATCGCGAGCGGGCGAGCGCCCGGGTCGGCGTCGGGGCCGCAGAGGCGAGCCTCCACGCGTGAGGGCGTCGGCGCTCCGGGCTTGGACGAGAGGCCGAGGCGGCCGAGCGTGAGCGGCGTGCCGCGCGAGGCGCCGAGACGCACGACCACGCCGCGGGCGCCCGTGCTGTCCTCGTCCGGGAGATCGAGGACCGTTCGGACGCGAAGCGCCGCCATGGATCCGGGCGTGAAGGCGCGCGCGAGCGAGTCGCGCTTGAGGTGCACGACGATACCCGCCATCGAATCGCGACCGAGGAGCGGATATGCCGACGCAGGGCGATGGGAAGCACGATCGGTGACGAGAGCCTCACCCGTCTCGTCGTCGGGCTCGAGCGCGCCGTCTCCGACGGCGAGGAGATGCGCATCGATCGCGCGCGGTGCACCCGGGGCGCCGAACGCCACGTAGAAGTCGAGCGCCTCGTTCTTCCACTCGCCGTGAGGCAGGTTCACCTCCACGACGACGACGAGCTGAGACTTCAGCACGTCGACCTTCACGCGCGGGATGCTCGGCAGCATCGGCAGCGGCGCGAGGGGCACCGCCGGCGCGGCCGGGTGCGTGGGCGGACGCGGCGCAGGCTTCGGCGGCGCGCCTGACGCGAGCTCCGCGACGAGCGTCACACCGAGGAGCGCAGCTCCGAAGGTCGGGCAGCCCCTCACGATCTCACTCCTTCACCCGAGCGCCTCTTCGAAGGCGCGTGCGATCGCGGCTGCAGCGCCCCCGGGGACCGGATCGGCGTCGAACGCAGGACCACATGCGAGGCTCGTGAGGTGCTTGCCCGCTCGCGGGTTACGGAACCAGTCCTCGTCGAAGCGCCCGACGAGGTCACCGAGGAACGCGTGCGTACCAAGCAGCGCGACGAGACGTGACGCGTCCGTCGGACGCGGCTCCGGCCACGCATCGCGCATGGCTTCGGGCAGGGGCGCGCCGAAGAGTCGCGTGCCGAGCTCCTCGAACGTGGTGGAGGACACGCGGTCCTCCGACGCGAGCAGCGCGCGCGCGGCGATCAAGCGCGCATGATGCATCATGCTCGTGCGGAGCATGCGCGTCTGCCTGCCCGCGAGTCGTGAGGGGAGCTCGAGGACGTGCTTCTGGAACGACGGCTCGGCGACGACGTACGCGAGGGCAAAGCCGAACCGGAACGCCGGCGTGGGATACGGGTCGTGCGCGAGACCGAACGGCATCGAGCGCGGCGCGCCCGCGGTGCGCCACGCGAAGCCCCACGACGCCGCGGCCCGGAGAAAGGAAGCAGCGCCGAGCGGCTCGGGCATCCGTCCTGCGTCGGCACCGCGCGGCGCGAGCGCCTTGAAGGCCTCGTCGAGCCAGCGCTGCGTGAGCCGCGAAGGCCAACCGTCGCGGGCGTCGCGAGCGAGGCCGCACTCGATCGCGGACGAGGCACGCCACGGGAACTCCGCCTTCTTGCGCCACTCACCGAGCAACTCCACGGCGAGCGGCTCCGTTGCGTCGAGCAGCGCCCGCGCGGAAGCGGCTACGTCGGTCGCGGTGCAGAGCGCGAAGGGATGTGCGATCCCGAGCCGGTGCGCGGCCTCGAATCGTCGCTCGCGGCGCTCCTTCCGCACGGCGCCCACCGGAGCTGCGAGGTTGCCGGCGCGATCGAGCGCGGCAGCTGCGCGCGACGGGTCAGGCGCTCGAACGATGGAAGCAAGCGCATCGCCATAGGTGTGAGCCTGCGCCTTCTGGTCGTCGGGTGCGGGTCCAGCCGCACGCGCTGCGGCCACGCGCTTCGCCTCCGCGACGTGGCTCGGGTGAAGCTGCGGATCGAGGGCATGGACCGCTTCGGCATCGGCAAGCGTGAGGTCGAGGCCGACCCTCGCCTGGAGCAGCTCGTGGATCCAGCGGAGGAGGCCGTCCCGTAGGGGCACGTCGAGGATCGAGGGCTCGAGCAGCTGGAGGCTCTGGTAGCTCGCCATCGTCGCCGTGTGGCGGACGCCGTCGAAAGCATCGAACGAACGAGCGTGGTCGCGTGACGCGGAGGTGCCCGCCGCGAGCCAGCCACGAAGCTGCTCGAGCCGCCCCACGGCGCGACGCACGTCGCGATCGAACGAGAGAAGATCGATCGCGTCGCGAGGCATCAGCCGTGCACGGTAGCTCGAAATTCGCGCCCTGCGAGCGCGCGTACGATCGTTCCCTCCGCTTCGGCGAGGAACGCGAGGCGGCCCTGCACCATCGAATCGACCTCACGCTCCTCGACGGGAGCCTTTCCGACCCCCGCCGCGGCGTGCCAGTGCGACCGCAGCGCGTCACGCGCGAGGTCGACGTACATGCGGTAGTGGCGCGCTTCGCACGTGAAGAGCTCCTCGTAGAAGACCTTGAGCTCCGACGACGTCCCCTCCGGAAGTGCGTCGAGGAGGAGCTTGAAGCGCTCGCACGACCGGGCCTCGATGAGCGCCCCGACGAGGAGGCGATCGGTGAGCGGCGGAACGTCGGCGTGGGGCAGGCGGGCCATGGCGCGACGGAGCTCGCCCGCGTAGCTGTCGACCGGAGGCGAGCCGAGCTCGAGGCCACGACGCTCGAGGAAGGCGACGACACGCCGGAAGTGGTCGAGCTCCTCGCGAGCGAGGTCCGTGAGCGCACGGACGAGCCCGAGATCGCCCGGATGCCGGAGCACGAGGGAGAGCGCGTTGTTCGCGGCCTTCATCTCGCAGTGCGCGTGATCGACGAGGACGGCGTCCAGGTCGTTCACGGCTTTCTTCGCCCAGGCCGGATCGGTGGGTGCGCGCAGGCAGAACATCGAAGAGCGAGATAGCACGGGGCGTTCCGAAGTGCCGCTCACCTGGTGGGGCTTCGCCCCTCGCTTCGCGAGCCTCCCCATCGCGCGACCTGGCCGGCGTCTTCG
>JAYSXP010000291.1:0-14268 GCA_043717125.1 Polyangiaceae bacterium
GACCAGTCGCGCGCGCCAGGCACCTCGACCGGCGCTCGAGGCGGGTCGAGCAGGGCAACGAGCTTCTTCAGAGGGTCTTTGATGGCGGCCATGAGTACTCTAGCCCTACCTTCGCAGGTCGTGGCGACGCAGCTCTACGCGACCGCATGATTTGCGGGGCGGTTGCGCCTGACGGCATTCGTCCCGAGCGATAGCGATACGAGCGTGTGGTAGCCCGCGACGTCGAGATTGAGCACCATCCGCTCTGCTCCACGACCCGCCGTCGCGCACGAGCACGCGGAGTCGGAGGCGTGGGCGTGGCGCCCGGCGCCGTCTCTGCGTCGCCGTGCTCCGCAGCCCCCTTGCCCTCGCCCTCGCCCTTGCAGAGAGAAGCCCGCACCGGAGGCCGTGGCGTCACGCGGTCACGCCAGCGATGGCGCGGCGCAGCGACGCCATGAAAATGTAAGAGCGGATACCTCGGAGCGGGCACGAGGGCCTCAAGACGGGCGAGTCCCTCGATGGGCGTCATCACGCGCTCGGTTACCCCGCCCTCGCGTGGCCTTCTTCACGACATCGTCGAGCTCGGACGCAGCGCCGCAGGCGACGGCGGCGTCAGCCGTGGTCGCGGCGTCGGGGTTCTTGCCTGCGTCAGGCTCGCCTCCGGGTTCGCCTGCGTCGGCTTCGCTGACGACGAGCTCCTTCGCCTCGAGCCCGCCGAAGAACTGACAGCCCGCGAGGGCCATCACGGCGGCGAGGAGGAGAACGCGTCGCACCATTGAATCCTACAGGAGGAGCCGCCTGCGGTACCGCGATCGTCTCGCTACGCCGGTCGCAGGAAAAGTGCCTTGGCTTGAGAGCGGGAGCTCATGGGTACGGAAGCGGCGTGAGGACTGCGCCCGGCTTCCAGTACATCTGATCGGGGCCGTAATAGATCTGGTAGGCGGTGTCCTTCGCCCACTCGTGCGTGAGCAGGGTGTCGCCCACCACGTCGTGACCTCCGAAGGTGCGGTTGACTCGCCCGACGGCCTCCTCCTCGGAGACGCCGAAGTCGCGAACCATCACCTCGACGACCTTGCCGAAGTAGACGTCGAGCTCCGGAGTCGTGGCGAACGCGAAGGTAATCATTGGAGCGGTCCGTCGACTCTACGCTGCCTGGACCTCAGAGCGAGCGCAGGTACGCCACCAGCGCGCGGCGGTCGTCCTCGCCGAGGTGGCTGGTGTGGCCCATCTTCACGGTGGGCTCGTCGCACGCTGCGACGACCGCCTCGAGCGACGTGAACCGACCGTCGTGGAAGTACGGCGCCGTCTGCCCCACGAACGCGAGCGACGGCGTATCGAACAGCACCGAGCCATTCGCCAGCGAATGCGTCTCGTGATCGGTGAAGCGCGAGTCGCCGACGTGGCACGAGGAGCAGCCCGCTTCGCTCGATTCGAAGATTCCCTTGCCGCGCGCGGCGAGCCCTTCCGCTGCCACGCGTACCGGACGCTTCGGCGGCGCCTTCATGCTCGCGACATACTGCGCGAGCGCCTCCACCTTTTCCTGCGGAAGCCCCGTGCCGCCGAGGTTCTCCACCGTCGACTTGATGTGCTTGGTCAGCGTGTCGTGCTCGCCGTTCCAGCCGTAAGGCGCCGTGCCGTCGACGCGGCCTGCGAGCATCGGCGTCTGCCTGTTGCCCGCCGGCGTCGGCCACACGAGGCCATCTTCTCGGCCGTCCACGTGGCAGCTCGCGCACGCGCGGCCATTCTGCGAGATGCGCGCGTCTCCGCTGCCGTGAAACAGGCGACGGCCCTCCGCGACGACCTCCGAGACGGTCTCCTTTCCGCCGCCCAGCGGGACGTCCATGTCCACCCCTGCGCCGTCCGCGATCGCCAGCTCCGACACCTTCCGCGTGAACGTCGAGAACGCCACGACCTTGCCGCGCGCCACGTCGACCGCCACGCCCGTCGGACTCTCCACCGGCAGGCGCTTTCGCTCCTTGATCGTCTCCACGCACGCGGGCGCATGCTCGGCGTCGCGCGCCGGATCGATGACCAGCACCTCGTTCGAGTCCAGGCACGCGACATATATCTGCTTGCCGTCGCTCGCGACCGCACGCGGAACGATGCACTCCGTCTTTCGCTCGAAGCAGTCCTTGTCGCGGGGGCCGCTGAGCTCCTTGTTCGCGAGCGTCTCTCCCGCATGGTCGATGCGCGCCACGAACGGGACGTGCGTGCTCAATGTCGACGCCTCGACGGAGCCGTATCCCGACGGGATGCGCTCGCTGCCGTCCGCCGTCATCACGAGCGTCTCGGGCAGGAAGACGTCCTTGCCGATCATCGCGAGGCCAAAACCTTGCGTCGCGCTCCGGCGCATCGCGACGCGCACCGTCGGCGGGACGGAAGCGGCTCGCTTGGACTGCTTGCGCTTCGGCACGGGGGTCCCCCGGGGGTTGTCGTCGAAGTTGGGATTCATCAGCGGCTTCGTCACGAGCTGGAGCCCGAAGTCGCGGCGACGCTCGCGCGCGTCGAGCGCGACAGGGCGCACCCGTGGTGCCGTGGTGTCGCCGCCCGCCATGTCGACCACCGAGACGCGTGAGCTCGTTGCGTGAGTGACGAACGCGCGCGCGCCGTCACTCGTGAACGCCACGCTCCGCGGGTCGCGCCCGAGCGGCACCATGAAGCGCGACGCGAGATTCGTCGCATTGAACGCCTCTACGCGCGCATCGGCGATGCTCGTCACGAGGAGCGTTGCGCTGTCGGGGCTCAGCGCGAGGCCGAAAGGCTCATCGCCAGTATCGTGGCGCGCGATCTCTCGCGCAACACCCTTCTCGTCGACACGGAGCGCCACGACACGGCTCGCGCCGCGCACGGCGACGAAGAGGGTCCCGTCGGGCGCGAGCAGCATCTGCCCCGGCGCTCCGTCGAGCTTGGTCGTGGAAACGACCACACGCCTGTCGAGATCCACGCGCGTTATCGACGTGTCCTCCTCGTCCGCGACGAACGCGCAGCGCCGCGTGTCGACCTCGGCGAGCACCACAGTGCTCCCGGCGGGCGACCCGACCGGCCGCACGACGGCGTGACGCGCGGTGGCGATCGCCGGGCCAATCGCCTTCGTCTCCGTCCGCCCACGCGGCCGGCACGCGGCCGTGCAAGAGAAGAGGCAGGCGGCGGCGATGACGACGTTGGTGAATCGGCTCACTTTCCAACGTCGCGCGACGCCGCCAAAGTGTGACGCGTCAGTCCTCGACGGATCCGGCTGTGGCGCTTCGTAATCACGCATTCGCGCGTGAACGTCTCGACGTGCCCGTGCCTCATCCCTGGTGCGCGTTCGACGACGGCCGGATCTCGATTCCGACGTGCACCGGCCTCTTGCGGACCTCCGGGTAGGCCCGGGGCGCCGTTCGATGCGCCATCCTCGATTCATGGGTGAGGCTGCAGAGCGTCGTCGTCATCGCCAGGTGGCGTGGACCTCGAAGGTCTTTCGCGCGCCTCACACGCTCGAAGCCATCGAACGGGACGCTCTCTACGAATGGGCAGCGATGCAGCCAGTCGAGCGCCTTGCGCTCGCCTGGAAGGTCAGCCTCGAACAGTATCTCGGTGACGTGACCACGAGCGACTTCGCCATTGGAGGCAGCGGCTTCCGCATGGGCGCGCCGCCCTTTCGAATCGAGCTCCTGACGGAGAGAAGCGGCGTCGCCTTCGCTGACGCCTGGCCGTCCAGAGAGACCTACGATCTCGACGGCACTCGTGGCTACGTGATCTCGCGCGCAGATCTCATCACCAACAAGCGCGCCGCCGGCAGGCCCCAGGACATTGCGGACGTCGACATCCTCGAACCGCAGAGCGCACGGAATCCCGAGCCTGGAGGGTGATCGCTCGCGAGCTACCCTTGCGCGTTTCAATCCAAAACGCAGCGCACGCTGATCGCGAACGTGTCCGGCAGGGGGGGGGGGGTCGTGAACCGAAAGATGGTCGGCCCCAATGCGGCGACGCGGCGTCGCCACACGTCGGCCCGGCCATGCGCGTGCTCGCCTCGAGATCGTGGAGAACAAGGCGTCGCGCGACGCTGGCGAAGTTGGCCTTCCCAGCCACGAGACCGCCGCCTCGAGCTACACAGGCCAATGCCCCTACGAATGCCTATCTTCCAGCCGCTGCTTTCAGCGGAAGCCGCTGACGGCTCCTTGCACCGTGACGGTGTCGTTGGCGAGAGCGCTGCGGAGCGTGCACACCGTATTTGCAACGACGGTGAAGCCGCGGCACGCGCTGTTCGTGTCGCAGGCGTACTCGCAGACCCGCGCGCTCTGGACGAACATCGAGCTGAGCACCGTGCCGCCGGTGAGGACCGTGTTCGGCATGAGCCACGACGGCCACGTGTAGCCGATCTGGTCGAGGATGAATTTGATGTGGAACGCGGTGCTCGTGTAGAGGTCGTATCCGGGGCCGTCGCCAAAGAGGGCGCCCTCGAGCTTGCCATTCACGGCGAAGAGCGGTCCGCCAGAGTCGCCGTGCTCGATGTGGTCGTACGTCGTGTGGAACCAGCCGCCGGAGTTGCTGCTCGAGGAGAGGGTGTTCATCGCATAGCGGAGGACGCCGTTCGGGTTGTCGTAGTCGTAGTCGCCCACTGTCCGCGCCCGACCTGCATCACGGCCGCGTCGGCGCCGGGATAACCGAGATCGATCTCCGCAGGAACCGACCAGGCGGGAATGAACTCGTCCAGCGTGAGGACCGCGATGTCGGCGAAGTTGCCGTTCGTGTCGTCGCGGTCGCCGGTCTCGGGATGAACGCCGGGCGGGAAGGCGACGCTCGTGATCCCGCGGCCGCCGGTCGCCAGAGGGAGCCCGTCGGTACTTCCGTAGAAGCGGATCTTCGTCACGCCGGCGATGGGCCTGCAGTGGGATGCGGTGAGCACGTGGCGCCGGTCGAGGATGACGCCGGTGCAGTTGCCGCTGATGTCCCCGGATCCGTCGACCGACACCGATCGCTTCTTCATGAATTCCGTCGCGGAAGAGCCGCCGCCGGTGATGGCGCTCGTCGCGGTGCCCGCGGGCTCCTCGTTCGGAGCCTCCTCGTTCGCGGCGGGAGCGGCGCAGCCGGCGGCGAGGGCAGCGGCGAGAAGGGCGCCGCGGACGACAGAGCAGGAGACGGTGGGGGTTCGCATGTCGCACGCTCTTCGCACGGCATGTGCCACGCACCGCGCACCTCCGCGCATCGCGAGAGTGGCCTTTCGTACGTCGGCGCCTGTCCTGGGACAGTGGGGAGCGGAGTCAGCCACTGAACGATCGCGTCCAACCCGCTGCACGCGTTCGCCGGCGCTCTCACATCCGGTCGAACGACGCGGTTGTACCCGAGCTGCAGCTTGCGGTGGAGCCACAGTTCGTCGAGCGCCTTCGCGTCTCGGCGACGATGCGCGCTGCGTCGAGCACGAAGGCCGCGCGCCCGTCGCCCGCTTCGGTGTTCTCCGGCGACGCGAATCCACCACTCGTTGCGCGGGGCACCGTGATGCACGATGCGAGTTGGCTGACTCCGGCGACACCGACCGTCGCCACCGTGAGCGTCACTTTCGTCGCCGGGCAACCGGACGCCGTGACGATCCCGATCACGACCTTTTCCGAGACCGCTGCCGCAAGATGCTGACTCTCCTTGATCGTTGCTAGCGCGTCTGCCGGGAGCGCCGACCAGGACGGCGGGTGCGAGAGGATGGCGACGGGATCCTGCCCGATCGCATCGTCAGCGAGGATGGTCAGCGGTGAGTTGGCTCCTGAAACGGAGGATGATCCAACGGAGGGCGCGTCAAACCACCTCGCCCGAAGTACCGTGGCGCTCGCGCAGCTCTGGCGAGCCGCTTCGTAGTGGACGGCGACTGCACGACCGTCGCCGGGAAAAGGCGCGAAGGACGGCGCGCGGACGCGACTCGACCGGCAGATGTCTTCCGAGTCTTCGTCCAGGCGGAGATTGCCTCCAGCAGTGTTCTTGAAGGCGACGACTTCCTGCTGGACATGCGCCCCCGCTCCAGGGACGCCTGCGTCTCCTACGTCGCCTTTGCACCGAGCATCAACTTGAGCGCAGCGTAGGCTCCAGTCCGCACGTGCTGGACGCGATAGACGACACCCATGCCGCCACGTCCGAGCTCGCCGAGCACCCGGTAGCGGCCTGCGATGACCTGCGCTTCGCCCCCCGCGTTCGTCATCTCCGCCGCGTCCAGCGCCCGGATGGGCTGCCGATGAAGCCGACGTCGCGCTCGTAGATCGTCTCGCCGCGCAGGATGGTGCGCATGATCGCGCCGCGGAGGACGCGGCCTGCGTACGGCGTGATCTTGTGGCGGTGCTCGAGCGTCTTGGCGTCGATGGTGTGCTCGGCGTCCGGATCCCAGAACGCGAGGTCGGCGTCACAGCCGACGGCGATCGCGCCCTTGCGACCCGTGAGACCGGCAAGGCGCGCAGGGGCCTCGCTCATCCAGCGCGCCATGTCGGAGACGGTCGCGCCGCGTGCGCGTGCGCCCGTCCACACGGCGGCGAGCCCGATCTGGAGAGAGGAGATGCCGCCCCAGGCCTTCATGAAGTCGCCCGAGCCGGAGCACTTCATCTCGGCGGAGGAAGGTGAGTGATCGGTCACGACCTGGTCGATGAGGCCTTCGCGGAGCGCGTCCCAGAGCTTGTCGCGGTTCTCGCTCTCGCGGATGGGGGGCGCGCACTTGAAGGCCGTGTCGCCGTCGGGGATCTCCTCGGAGGCGAACGTGAGGTAGTGCGGACACGTCTCCACCGTGAGCGGGACCTTCGACTCGCGCGCGCGACGGAACGCAGTGAGCGCGTCGGACGAAGACAGATGCACGATGTGCGCGCGGCAGCCGGTCTCCTTCGAGAGGCGGAGCACGAGCTCGACGGCGGCGTTCTCGGCGCTGCGCGGGCGCGAGCGAAGGTACGTGTCGTATTTGCGCGGATCGAGGCCGAGCGCGGCCTTCTCTCCCTCGGAGAGCGGCTCGGGGAGCTCGGCATGCACGAAGAGCGGCGCACCGACCTTCGCGATCTCGATCATGCCCGCGCGGAGCTCGGCCTCGTGCACGTGCGAGAACTCGGCAACGCCGCTCTCCGCGAGAAAGCACTTGAAGGCGAGGACGCCTTCGTCGAAGAGCTCGCGGATACCGCCGCCCGGTCCCGAGTTGGCGGGGACGAGACCGCCGCAGAGCGCCACGTCGACGCGCGCCTTCTCCTCGAGCGCGCGCACCTTCGCGCGAAGGCCGTCGAGCGTCGTGGTCGGCGGGATGCTGTTGAGCGGCATGTCGACGAGCGTCGTGACGCCGCCGGCAGCCGCCGCGCGCGTGGCGGTCGCAAAGCCTTCCCACTCGGTGCGACCGGGCTCGTTGATGTGAACGTGCGTGTCGACGAGACCGGGGAGCACGGTGAGGTCGCCGGCGTCGATCATGACCGCGCCAGGGGGCGAGAGCGCAGCCTCGAGGTCGGTGATCGCCACGATGACGCCGCGGGCGACGTGAATCGCTGCAGGCCGTTCGCCGTCGGGAAGAACGACGCGTTTTCCGCGGATTACCGCATCGACTCGAGTCATCTCGGACGCTCAGTGTAGGGCGATTTTCGGCGTGTCGTCCTCCATACTTCGCTCGATGCCGAGCACCTCGCTCACGAAGTTCTTCTCCGTGTTCATGAGCAGCGGCGCGCTCGCGGTGAGGCCCGCGTGCCTGAGGAGCATCGAGGTGTACGCGCCCGTGCCGAGGAGCGCGTAATGGATCTTCACGCCTCGCGTGGCGAGTGAACGACCGACCTCACGCGCGAGGAGGGCGCTCGAGACGACCCCAAACCCCAGTGAATTCACCCCGTCACGAGGGCCGAACACCGTGACGAGCAGGAGCGCCTGCGTTGCCGTCTTCGGGAGAACGGTGAGGCGCGCGAGCACGATGCGCGCCGGCGGGCTGGCGGCGATCGCCTCGCCCGTGACGACGATGAGGATGATCTGAAGGTTGAAATTGAATATTTCGGGGTTACCGAAGCCCTCCGTCCACGCCTTGATCAGCGCACAGCCCTTGGCGAGCACGGTGCCGCCGTCGTCACCCGGAACGGCGTTCATCGCCGCGAGGCCGAGGCCGAGGGCGACGAGAGTGAGAAGGAGCACGAGCGCGAAGGGGTCGGGCATGAAGCGCCTCACCAGGCGCTCGGCGGCGCCTCCGGCCCGCGCAAATATCCCCCGACGACGGCGTCAGTCTTCACGCCCGCGACCGTAGCTGACCTCGCGAATCGTGGCACTTCTGTGGAAAGTCGCCGCATACCCGGATCGGCGGCAATATGCTTCGTGTGCACAGTACATGGGACGGCTCCTCGCCTTCTTGCGGCGGCACTCGTTGCGACCGCAAGCACGATCGCTCGGGCGGATGATGCGACGCCACCGACCGCAGCGCCGGCGGCAGCGCCCGCCTATCCGCACTTGAAGTGGAACGAGGACTGGCCACGATTCAGCGTCTTCGAGCTCATGCTCAGCGCGTCGGTCACGTCTCGGAACGCCGATCTCGGTGCCCTCCTCGACGGCCCGGACTCCGTGACGATCAACTTCAAGGTCCCCTTGCTCGACGAGGGTGGCCGCAGTCTCCTCCGGGGCGGCACCGAGAGTCAGCGCGCGGGAGCGAAGCGTCTCAGCGACCTCGGCTTTCGAGTGATGGTCTTTGCGCCGTACGCGCTCGACGTCGGCCTGGGCGCCCTCGTGTTGCATCGCAACCCCGACGTCGCTCTGCAGCTGGCGCTGATCGACTTCGAGGTCCTCACGCTCGCCGGCATGACGCAGCTCGTGCTCTCACGAACGATTGGCCGCGAGCGCCCGAACACCGTGTGCCCGGAGGGAAACTGCAGGGGGGACGCGTACCGAAGCTTCAACAGCGGACACTCGATGGCCTCGTTCGCGGCCGCAGGCCTCATGTGCGTGCACCACGAGATGCTGCCGCTCTACGGCGGCGGCGCTCCGGACACGTGGGCCTGCGCGTGGGCGCTCTCGGCGGCGACCTTGACGAGCTCGCTCCGTATCGTCGCCGACGAGCACTGGTCGAGCGACGTGCTCTTCGGCGCGGGCCTCGGCTTCGTGTACGGCTACTTCATCCCGAAGCTGCTTCACTTCCACGCGAAGAAGCTCGTCGCGCGGCCGGACGGCGGACACGCGAGCTCCTTCACCTGGCTACCGACCTTCGCCGGCACGCCCGAGGGCGGTACGGCAGGCGTGATGGGAACCTTCTGAGCGTCGCGCGCGCCGCTCGGCTCAGCTGGCGTGTGGCGGGGCTTCGGCGCCGGACTTCCGGCCTTTGTTCACCACGGATCGCTGTCGCGCCGCCTTGCGCGTCCAACGCCATGGCCACGAGGACTTCGCGCACTGGCTGCAAAGGACGGACGCTCGATGGACCTTGACGTGATCGCCAAGCTGCTCGAACGGACGTCGCTTCGCTCGAGCTCGACCCTCCGCTTCACCCCGTGGTGGCTGGGTGAGGTGAGGCCTCGCCGCCCCGTTCGACGAAGCCGGCTGCTCGCGTCGCTGTGCCCGCGCGGCCCGAATGTGGGGGCAGATGTCGATCTCGAGGCTCCGCTGCTCCGAGCTTTCCTCCCCGAAGACCGTGGAACGATCGCCCGGCAAATCGAGGAGGGTTATCGACACCTCATCGTCCTCTCCGGCGAGATCGCGAAGGCCGGCGACGAGGCGGCCGTCGTTCATCAGCTCGTTTGCTCCCATGGACCGAGACCGGAGGCTTCTGCGAGGGGGCACGGTCAAGCTCTACGATGATGCCGTCGTTTACGTTCAGCTCGGCGCGCCGCTCATCGGCCGCGACCGGGTGCTTCTGCGAGTGTGCAGCGGCAATCGCTTCGGTGACGCGGATACTGTTGCGGCGGACCACCACGCAGGAGCGCGAGAAGCCGCCGAACCTCGCCCCGCACCCGCAGTCTCCTACCGGTCGCGCTTCCGCGCTGGCGATTGGAACGTTCAAGGGTGAATCTACGGCAATGGCGATGATGTTTTCCCGCATGCGCAGTGGGGTCTGGGTCGCGGTCGTCAGCCTGCTAATTGTGGCCTGCGCGGGCAGCCCCTTAACCGGGCCGTCGGCCGTGGAACGCGCGCAGCTCCGGCAGCGCTGCTCCGCCTCGCACGACATTGATGCGTGCCTCACGCTCTGCGACGCTCAGGATTACGTTTCGTGCTTGAAGCTGGCCCAAGTGCTGACGGCAGAGCGGCGGGAGCTCGGGAGCGCGCGGGGGGGGCCCAGGACGCCTGCCTCAGGGGCAACCTTGCCGAGGGATGCCGCCTGGCTGCGATCTACTGGGCGCGGGGCGATGGCGGCCCCGCCGACGCTCATTTCGCCTCGAGTCTCGCGAGCGACGCGTGCAGCTTGAAACTGGCGGACGGTTGCAGCCTGAAGGGGGACTACGAGCTCAGGTACAACGAGCACGATGCAGCGAAGGCGTCCGCAGCCTACCGTCAAGGATGCGAGGGCGGCAGTGCGGACAGCTGCGCCGAGGCCGGTCGCCTGATGGTCCGCGGCCAGGGCGTCGCTTCCGACGTACCTGGCGGGCTTGCCCTGCTTCGAAAGGCGTGCGAGCGCGACAGCGGCCGTGGCTGCGCCTTTCTCGGCGTCTACTCACCGGTCGACGACATCGCGGGACGCGCGCGGTCGTTCGAACGGTCATGCGCGCTGAAGATGGCGCCCGCGTGCGCGAGGGCCGGCCGGGTCATCGAGGCGACCGACGTACCGCGTGCGCTCGCGGCCTACCGTCACGGCTGCGACCTCGGCGACGCCCGCTCCTGCACGTCATTGGTCGCGCGCCTGCCTGCCCAGACCGCGGAAGCTGAGGCGGGCCGCACGAGAGCTTGCGCCCTGGGAGATCTTGATGCTTGCACGGTGGCGGACGCGAGCCCCGCATTCGCGGCCGCTGGGCGCGCGACGCCCGCTGACTTCGCTGGCTTCGTGCCAGGCGCGTCCGTAGGCGATGCCAGCGATACCTGCTCTGGGGTGAAGGGCAAGTGGAGCGATCTCCCCTCGTCCTCAGGGAGCACGCAACACGGCTGCGCGATGCCCGTGAAGGAGCTTGGTCTGCGATGGGCTAGCGTCACGCTCTCGTTCTGCGAGGCGCGCCTCTGCGCAATCGACCTGACCGCAGATCTCAAGCGAGAGGACGGTCAGGTTGGCATAGCAGAACATGTCGCCACGACCCTCGAGGCGAAGCTTGGACCGGCCGCCAACAAGGTCATGCCGGTCCCCTGGCCCGACTTGTGGAAAGCATGCAACCGCGAACGATACGCGATGGTGGCGCAGTCGTGGACCTGGCGAACGGCCCGGCAGAGCGTGACCAGCCGCCTGTCGCTGCGATACGAATGCGACCGCTACGCCGAGGTCTACGAGCTCAGACTCTCGTTCGAGACAGGAGCGCTTGCCACGCGCCCGCTCCCCGTTCGAGATCGCGGCGACCTCGAATTCTGATTGCGTGTCCGAAGTCGTGAGTGCTCGCGCTCACGGCCCCGTTTCGCGAGCGAGGAGGAGCATCTCGATCGGCAGAGCCGCCATTCCGATGCGGAACGAGCGAAGTCGCGTCGCGGTGCCCGCGATCAGCTCGCGGACTCAGCTCCCGGGCTTGAACTTCACCGGGATGCGAAGCGTGGAGCCCTTCTCTCCCGGCGGGGTGAACGACGCCTTCTGGACGCGCTTGGCGATGCAAGCGCCGACCTCGGGTGTTAGCCCCTCAAGCTCTTGCGGCGTCGCGGACGTGACGTCGCCTTTCGGGCCGACTTTGGCCTCGATGACGACGCCGCCCTCGAGCTTCGCATTCTTCTTCAGACCGTCGTTGTAGCAAGTCCTGAAATCCGCGCGCATCTCGGCGATGACCTTGTCGGCATCCGCGATCGGAGTGCCTGCTGCGCTCGTGGGCGACGCCTTCGCCGCCGGATCGGTGCCGGACGCCGTCGTCGCCGCGGGGTCACCGGCTGCGGCCGCTGCGGGGGCGGTCGCGGGCATCTCGTTACCGCCACACGCGGCGACGGCGAGAAATGCAAAGGCAAACGTCATCGACTTGTTCATTGGATATGTCTGGCTCCTCGGAGAAGGCCCGTGAGCATGTCATGAAATAGCGACTTGGATCCATTTGCGCAGGTGCTGACGACGAATCGCCGCTTCGACAGTCGCGGAGGCGAACGTTGTACCCGCGTACGTCAGCATTGGTGATCGTGGCGCCGGCATCGGGGTCATCTGCGCGCCGATCCGATCAATGCCGCAAGCACACACGCATCAGCTGCGAACCGCCAGCCGCGCCAGCGCCCATGCTTCGAGTCTCGCGCGCTGAGGCTGGTACCTTCGCTCTCGATGGCAGCAGAGCGCGTGAAGAAGAAGGCCGTCGTGAAGAAGAAGGCCGCGGCCAAAGCGACGAAGCCGCCGCCGCCGGCTGTCGTCAAGAAGCCGAAAAAGCCGGCGAAGGCGAACAAGCCGCTGGCCGTTCCGCATCAGAGGACGATGTTCGTGAAGGAGGTGAAGGCGCCGCCCAAGCCGAAGGCGACCATCAGCCGCGCGAAGGCACTCGCGCTCGCGAACACGTTCTTGAAGGAGAACGTGGGAAAGGCGGCGCTCTATGCGCCATGCGCCATGCGCCATGCGCGTCGCGGTTCCGGCTTGGCAGCGTCGTCGACCGAGACGGGATCATCAACGTCCTCTTCTGCCACGAGGCCGACGACGGCAACCCGGCGATCACGAGCCTCGGCGCGAAGTGTCTGGAGGCGCTCGTCGCCGCGCACCCTCAGCTGAAGGCGTTCGAGGTCGAGGTGCAGACGATCCGCATGCGAGGACTCGCTACGGTCGTGACGATCGCGGCATTCTCACGAGGCTCACGCGCACCTGCCCGGCGGAACGCACCGACGACCGCGCGAACGTGAGCATCGCCCTCGAGCAGCGCAGACGAGACGTGGCCGGCGTTCGAGACGACCAACCCGGGCCAGTGCCGATGCAGCGCCCCCCCCCGTGCTCTTCGGGAAGACGCGATATCGTGGCGCACGACCAGCACCGTGGCGAGCTCGGGCGCGACCGGAGCCGCGAAGCGTGTGAGATCGACGACGCTGAGATGCCGTGCAAGCTCGGCGCGAGCCTCCGCGATGCTGCCCGCCTCGCGCGCAAGTGAAGGCCAGTGAAACGTGCGGCTTAGTGCCCACTCAGTGAGGACGAGAGCCGCCGGCGCGCCCGCCGCGCGCGGGACCACCACGACCGGAAAATCGCGCGCCTCGTCGACCATGGCCGTGTTCATCGCGAACTTATCGAGGACAGTGCGCAGCGCGGGCCCGCGCTGACCACGAGGCCGCCGGGATCCGTAGAATGGATTCTCGAGGATGACGGAGCCGATGCCGTCCGCGAGGAGCCGCCGAGCCAGCGCCTCGCGCCAGCGGAAGCCTTCGTCACCGGTCGCGGCGAGCAGGATGCACATGGGACCCGAGGCGTCCTGCGTGGGCTTCCAGATCTGAACGCGCGCCGTCCGGCACTCGACGGGTATCGGCGTGGGCGCGGGGCTGGCGAACGTCGCCAGGCGCGCCTCGCCGCCGCGTACGGATCGCGCAGGCCCAGCCGCGTAACGCATGACCACATCGCCGGCGGGACGCGCCGTGGTGAACGTCTCGATCGACCTGACGATGTGAGCGAGGGCCGCGCGATCGCCGAACCCATCGCGGTAGAGGAACCCGAGGTTCAGCGCGTACGTGAGCGCATGGTCGGCGAGCGAGTGGACGACCATGAGGGCCGGGAACACTACTTCGGCGTGAGACGGGGCGTCTTCGTTCCCGCTGAGCTGACCGAAGCGTGACGAAACGCTGACCGTCTTCCTACGAGACGTCGTGCTACGTCACGGAACGATGAAGTTCCTCACCCGTCTGCTCTCGGTCTTCATTGTGGTCCTCGTCGTTGCGTGCTCGTCCACTTCCTCGGATACGGGCGGCGGGAGCTGCGGCGCGATCTCGGGGACCTATTCGGTCACCGAGCAGTTCTCCGGTTCGTGCCCGTCGACGGCGCCGGTCACCGACACCCGAACCGTCACCGCGACGGGTGCGGACGTGAAGGTCACCAACGGAACGACCTACCTCGTGAAGTGCACGCTCTCGGGATGCGGTTGCTCCGACAAGGGCGGGAGCGTCCTGACGTTCACCGCAACCGGCTACACCGGCAGCGAGACGTCGAGCGGTTGCACGGTCACGACCACGGCGACGAAGAACTAGTACCGTTCGTCGAAAATTTGGCCATCGGTCCTGCGGTCGTATATCCGCGAGTGCATGATCGATTCAGGACCGTGGGTGGCACGTGAGCGGCCC